>CAMLQS010000001.1 GCA_946482165.1 uncultured Verrucomicrobiota bacterium
AACTGCGCTGGGCCGGCGTTGCGAAAGGCGGCATGGGCCCTCCGGCCCACCTCCGCCTTTCGCGCCTTGGCCGAGCGCGGTTTCCCGCCTCCGCCAGACCGAGTTATTGACAAGACACGGCCTAGTTTTCGCCCCGCCCGCCTTTTGGCCGGCGGGGCTTTTCGTTGGCAAGCACGGGGCCGGAGCTATGCCTTGCCGTCGTGCCCGATACCGAACTTACGCCCGATCCCGAGAGGCCGCGCGCGGACCCGTCCGAGACTGCGCTCGCGTTGCGCCCGATCGGCTACATTCGCAGCGGCAAGCACGTGAAGTTTCAGGCGCGCCATCAGCCGGACGAACGCGAAGCGGAAGAAAACTTTCTCGAACTCCTTCCCGACGCCGAGCTCGCGCTCGGCACCACCGATCTCGCGGGTTTCGAACGCATCTGGCTGCTTTGGTGGTTCCATCGCAACAGCGGCTGGCGGCCGAAGGTCATTCCCCCGCGCGGGCCGCAGAAACGTCGCGGCGTCTTCGCGACGCGTTCGCCTCATCGTCCGAACGCCCTGGGCCTCACTCCGGTGCGTCTGCTCGGCGTGGAGCGCGGCGGGCGCCTGCTTAGGCTCGGGCCTTGCGATCTGGTCGAGGGAACGCCGGTTTTCGACATCAAGCCCTACGTCCCCGCCTACGACTCGTTTCCCGGCTCGCGCGCAGGATGGATAGACGATGTGGACTCGGAGGAGCGCGCGGGACCTCGATACACGGTCGAGCTTTCGCCGCTCGCCGCCGGGCAGGCGGAGTGGCTGCGGGAAAACTGGAGCGTCGATTTCTTGCCGCGCGTGCGCGAGTTGCTCGGCCGCGATCCGGCGCCGCACCGCACGAGGAGAATCCGCCGGGTGCCGACGGAGCACGGTGGCGGCTTCGAGATCGGCTGCGGCGCGTGGCGCGCCTTGTTCACGGTCGATGAACCGGCGGCGCGCGTGGCGATCACCGGCCTCGGGCCGGGTTATCCGCTCTGGCAGTTGCAACGCGAGGGCGCGACCGACGCGGTGGCCGACCGCGAGGCGCAGAAGGCTTTTCTCGAACGCTGGCCGGCCTCGGAGCTGCCGTTGAAAAGCGCCTACCGCGGTGCGCGTGCCGAGCCGTAGCGCGTTGGCTGCAGAGTCATGGCCAACAACTCGACCCGCCGCGCTTTGAGTTTGGCCGCAACCCGGTTTGGACTCCGTCCGCGCCCTGAGCGGCGCGAATCCGATCACATCGCGTAGACATGCACGCCGACCACGCGACCGCGGAGCGGCCGCATGTCGCAGTCGACGAAACCTTCGCTCGAGGAGGGATGCGCCCGCTGTTTCACCTGATCGCTGATGGCGATGCGGGTGCCGAGCTCCTTGTTCATTTCCTGGAGGCGGGCCGCGACGTTTACGGAATCGCCCATCACGCAGTATTTCATGCGCGAGGGGCCGCCGATGTGGCCGGCGACCACGGGGCCGGTATGCACGCCGACGCGCAGCGTGATCTGATCCACGCCCGCCTTTTGCCAACGCTCGGCGAGGCCGCGGGCCTCCCAGCTGCCGTTGAGCTGGGTCATGCGTTGCTGCATGAGCAGGGCGCAACGCAGGGCGCGGTCCGCGTGGTCTTCCTGGGCGACGGGCGCGCCGAAGACGGCCATCAGGCAGTCGCCGCGAAAATCGATCACGCATCCGCCGTGCTGCTCGATGAGGGCCGTCATGGCGCCGAGGTATTCGTTGGCGAGCGACACGACCTCCATCGGGGAGAACTGCTCGCTGATCCGCGTGTATTGGGACAGGTCGGCGAAGAGGACGGTGGCCAGACGCTCGACTCCGCCGAGCGTGGGGGGCTGTCCGCCGGCCAGAACCGCCCGGGCGAGGTCGTCGCTCACGTAGAGCCCGAAGGTCGCGCGGAGACGTTCGCGATCGCGAAGCTGGCGGGAAAGATCGTCAAGGTGCGCGGAAAGGAGGGCGAATTCGTCGCCCGAGTCGTCGGGAGCCGGGGCGGAGGCGGGCGGCTCGTGACGGCCGGAAGCGATGGCGGCGGTGACGGCGAGCGCGTGCGAGAGGGGGCGCTCCACCCGGCGACGCACGAGGGCGGCCAGCGCGATGATCGCGACGGCGGCGACGCCGAAAATGGCGGCGCAGAAAACCACGACATGCCGGCGCGTCTCGTCGAGGCGCACGGCGAGAACGTCGACGCCGACGATGCCGACGATCTCGTTTTTCGAGGTGCGGAGCGGCGCGTAGGCGGACTGGGTGGCGCCAAACTCGTCCTCGTAGACGCGATCCTCGACCGAAACCTGGCTGAAGCCGCGCAGCATGTAGGGGTATTCGCTGGCGTCATACAGTTCGCCCTCCTCCGCGACGCGCGAGGCTTTCGAGGCGTCGATCAGGAAGCGGAGCTGGGCCGGGCGGTCGGTGGGCAGCAGGATGTAGATGGAGTCGATGTCGCGCTCGTGCTCGACGATGCGCATGAGGCGTTCGCGCCATTCCTCGCGCCAGGCGTCGCCGCCGTCCGCGCGGAGCGGGAGGCCGGGGATGGCGTCGGCCTCGAAGGTGTTGGCGAGGGAGAGCGCGAGCGATTCGAGACGTTGCGTGAACGAATGCAGGCGAGCCTCCACCATGATCGAATGGGCGAATATCCCGGCGGAGATGACGATTAGCAGGGCCGCTCCGCCGAAGAGGGCGGCGATCCGCACGTCGAAGCGGCGCCACCAGGGAAGGGATCGCAGCGCGGGGTGCTGCGCGAGTTCGCCGCCGGGAGAGCCCGAAGTGGCGGGGAACGAAGCGGCGGAGGCGGAAAAATCGGAGCCGGATACGGCGGGCGTCGCGGGCCGGGCGGGAGTGGGAGCGGCAGGTTGAAGAGACATCGCGGCGTCGAAACTTGGCGCAGCGTGGTAATCGGTGACGCAGGGCACAAGCCGGCATTGAGTTGCGCAACTCAGGCAATCAGGCTCGGCGGCTGGGCCCAAATGGACGGGGCGCAGGCTTGTCGTGCCGCTCGGAAACTTGGTGGGATGGCGCAATGTCGTCCCATGCTTCCGCCTTCGCTCCGTCTCCGCTCGCTTTGTCGGCGTTGGGGCGGCGGGCAAAACCGCCCGCGATCACCGCGCTCATGCAGACGGCCTTGGAGACGCCGGGTTTGCTGTCGCTCGCGGCCGGTTTCACCGACAACGCGACTTTGCCGGTGACGGCGATCGGAGCCGCTTTCGGCAAATTGGCCGGAGCGGCGAATGGCGCGGAGTTTCTTCAATACGGCACCAACGCCGGGCGTCCCGGCTTGCGTGCGGTGCTGGCGGAGCGGGTGCTCGCGCAGGACGCGGCGGCGCTCGGCGGGCCGCCGCCGGACGCGGCCTCGGTGGCGGCGCGCGCGGCGCAGACGTTTGTCGGCAACGGTTCGCAGCAGGCGCTTTATCTGGCGGTCCAGACTCTTTGCGAACCGGGCGATATCGTGCTGGTGGACCGGCCGAGCTATTTCGTGTTTCTGGAGTTGCTGGGCGGCCTCGGAGTGGAGGCGCGGTCGCTGCCTGTCGACAAAGCCGGGCGGCTGGACGGACCCGCCTTGGCCGGGCTCTTGCGGGAATTGCGCGCCTCGGGCGGGCGGGCTCGGCTAAAGGCCGTTTATTTCGTGAGCTGGTTTTCCAACCCCAGCGGACGGACGCTCGATTTGGCGGAAAAACGCCTGCTCGCGGCGACCTTGCGGGCGGAGGATTGCGTGGTGCCGGTGATCGAGGACGCGGCGTATCGCGAACTCGGTTTCGATCCGGCCGCGGCGTCGGAGCAGCCCGGCGTGCTGGGCGACGCGGCGTGGGCGGGTTTTCCGCGGCTCTACACCAGCACGCTCACCAAGCCCTTCGCAACGGGTCTGAAGGTCGGCTACGGCATGTGCGACGACGAGACATGGCGCTCGGCGATGCTGCACGTGAAAGGGCATCACGATTTCGGAACCTCCAACTTCTCCCAGGCGTTGCTGGAGCAGGCGCTGAAGGGACCGGACTACGAGGCGCAGCTTGCGGTCCTTCGCCGGACGTATCGGGAAAAGCGCGACGCCCTGCACGCGGCGCTCGAAGCCGGCGGACTGGCGGGGCTCGGCTGGCGCTGGCGGGTGCCGGAAGGCGGGCTTTATCTATGGCTCGAAGGGCCCGCGGGGCTCGACACCGGCGGCGAGTCGGCGTTTTGCCGCGCCTGCCTGGGCGAGGGCGTGCTGTATGTGCCGGGCGAACTTTGTCATGGAGACGCACCGCCGAAAAACACCGTGCGCCTGAGCTATGGCGTGCTCGCCCCCGGCGCGTTGGCCGAAGCGGGCGCCCGTTTTTGCCGGGCGGCCCGCGCCTGCGCCGGAACAGTTGCATGAGCGCCCGAAGCAATCCGAAGCTGGCACCATGATGAAACCCAAGGTGACGCGCGTGGAAATCGTGGCACGAGGTCTGACGAACCGTTGCCCCAACTGCGGGACGCGGTCCCTGTTCGAGCCCGGGCAACCCTTTACCCTGCGAGCGGCTTGCGGGAACTGCGGGCTCAAGCTGGAGCGCGACGAGGGCAGTTTTCTCGGCGCGATGTCGCTCAACTACGGCGTCACGATCTGTCTTTTCCTCGTGCCGGTGTTGCTGGCCTACCTGGCCGGCTGGATCGGCGGGCGCACGGCCGCGGTGATGGCGGGCGTGGGCGCCATAGGTTTCCCCATCCTGTTTTACCGGTCTTCCCGGAGCTGGTGGTTGATGAACTACTACCTCGTGTTGCCGCGGCATCTGCCGGCCAACCAGCGGGCGGTAGCGGAGCACGAAGACACGAACACCTGAGCCTGCGCGCCTTGCCGCGGTAGGGCGCGCCGAGGCGGTGTGGTGAGGGAGACGCGCTGGAAACACCGCGCCGTTTTGCAATCCGGTCCTCCTTGAGGAGCGGGCGAACGCTGTTTGCGTGGCCCGTCCGCTTCATAACCGAATCTGATGACGACCGAAATTCTTCTGTTTCCCTTTGGCGACTACTGGTGGCTCTACGGCCTCTTCACGCTCTTCGTGCTGGGGATGCTGGCTCTCGATCTGGGGGTGTTTCACCGCGAGGCGCACGAGGTCACGGTCAAGGAGGCGGCGATTTGGAGCGTGGTATGGGTGAGTCTGGCGATGGTGTTCTGCGCGGGGTTTTGGCGCTACGCGCATCACAAGCTGCCGACTTACGAACCCTTGCTGGCGGAGCTGGCGTCAAAAGGCATCACCGGGCCGGAAGCGGCGCTCGCGGCGGCCGAGCTCGCCGACCAGTCCACGCTGGAGTATCTGACGGGCTTCGTCGTCGAGAAGGCGCTGTCCGTGGACAACATCTTCGTGTTCGTCGTGGTGTTTTCCTACTTTGCGATCCCGGCGCGGTATCAGCACCGTGTGCTTTTCTACGGGATATTGGGGGCGCTCATTTTCCGCATCATCTTCATTTCGATAGGCGCGGCGTTGATGCAGATCCATTGGGTGATCCTGCTATTCGGGGCGTTCTTGATCATCACGGGCATCAAGATTCTCTTCGCGCCGGAAAAGCCGATCGAGCCGGAGAAGAATCCGATCATCCGCCTCTTGAAGCGGATCGTGCCGATCACTCCCGCCATCGAGGGACAGCGGTTTTTCTTGCGGAAGGAAGGGGTGCTCTACGCGACGCCGCTTTTGGTCTGCCTCGTTTTCATCGAGATCACCGACATCGTTTTTGCGGTGGATTCGGTTCCGGCCATTTTCGCGATCACCAAGGAGCCGCTGATCGTTTTCACCTCCAATATCTTCGCGATCCTCGGGCTGCGGGCGCTCTTCTTCCTGCTGGCCGGCGTGATGCATAAATTCCGGTATCTTAAATACGGCTTGGGTGTCGTGCTGATCTTTGTCGGTCTGAAGATGGTTTGGCTTAACGAAGCTTTCGGCGGTAAATTCCCCGTCGGGCTTTCGTTGGGGATCATCGGAGCGATTCTCGCCGTCTCGGTGGCGGCCTCGCTTGCCATCCCGGCAAAGGCCGAGGCCAACCCGACGCCCGCGCCGTAAACGTGGCTCGCGGGACGTTTTCGCTCCGTGCCCAACTCCCCTTTGGCGTCCAGCTGTGGCAGGAGCTTTCCGTCATGATCATCTTTTGGGCGGCATGCCTTATGTATTACGTAAGTCGTTTATTTTATGTTACTAAACGTATTTTATTCTCCTATGGCTTCGCTGGCTGACTAAAAATTGCCAGAGGGGTGTCTGTTCGGCTGTTTGAAATATTTAATGAAATAAAATATTCATACATAGGGAAATAGGATTAGGTCGGATTTCCGGAAGCATGAGCTTCATTCATGGCGCGCCGTCTGCTTTGGGGAGGTGTCCATGAAGACCTTATTAAAGACCATCCTCTGTGCGCTGGCCTTGGCCGGCGCCACATTCACCCTGACTGCGCAGGACGCCGCTCCAGCGGCTGCCGAGGCGGCCATTGCGGCCGCTCCCGCTGAACCGACCCTCGAACAGCGAGTCGGCGACATTGAAGCCTACATGAACAATGGCGCACGCGTGACGGAAGCCGGCACCTCAAAGGTCGCCGGTCCCGGTCCGGGCCATAACGCCTGGCAGATGGTGAGCACCGCGCTGGTTATCTTCATGACGCTGCCCGGCCTGGCCCTCTTCTATGGTGGCCTCGTTCGCAAGAAGAACATCCTCTCCGTTTTCGCGCAGTGTTTCGGCATCGCCGGCCTCGTCACGATTCTGTGGTGGGCGGTTGGTTACAGCCTCTCTTTCGGTTCCGGCGGCAACGCCTTCATCGGCAGCTTGTCCAACGCCATGCTGAAGGGTGTCTCTCCTTCCGCGACCGGGGCGGGCTACTACTGGATCAGCGACGCGATGTGGGCGATGTTCCAGCTCTCCTTCGCGATCATCACTCCCGCCCTGATCTTGGGCGCGATCGCCGAGCGCATGAAATTCTCCGCCGTCCTCGCCTTCGTGGCCATTTGGATGTTCGCGGTCTACTTCCCCTTCGCCCACATGGTTTGGGCTACCGACGGCCTGATGTGCGGCCCTCTCAACAAGGATGCGGCGATCAAGGCGATCGACTTCGCCGGCGGCACCGTCGTTCACATGACCTCCGGTTGGTCCGCGCTCGTGCTCTGCATCATCCTCGGCCCCCGCCTCGGCTTCGGTAAGGAAAAGATGACGCCGCACTCCATGGTGATGTGCTCCATCGGCACGGGTATGCTCTGGGTTGGCTGGTATGGGTTTAACGCCGGTTCCGCCCTCGGCGCCGACGCGATCGCCTCCAACGCCTTCGCCACCACCACTCTAGCCGCCGCCACCGCGGGCTTCATCTGGGCCGTCGCCGAGTGGATGACCCGCGGCCACCCCTCCGTCCTCGGTTTCTGCTCGGGCATCGTCGCCGGTCTCGTCGTGATCACTCCCGGCGCGGGCTTCGTCAGCATGTCCTCCGCGGTCATCATCGGCGTTCTCGCCGGCCTCATTCCCTTCGTCTTCGTGAGCTACCTCAAGGCCAAGTTCGGCCTCGACGACGCGCTCGACACCTTCGGCGTGCATGGCGTGGGCGGCACCCTCGGCGCCATCCTCACCGGCGTGTTTGCCGATCCGGCGGTCAACGGCGTGCTTGGCGAGAGCGGCATGAATCTGATGCCCGGCCTCCTGGTCAACCAGCTCAAGGCCGTCGCCCTCACCATCGTCTGGAGCGTGGTCGCCACCGCGATCATCGCCTACATCATCAAGGCCGTCATCGGACTCCGCCCCACCGCCGAGGTCGAGCGCCAGGGTCTCGACATCAACGAACATGGCGAAGAAGGTTACGTCGACTAACCGGCGCCCCTGCGTATCAACCCTACGACTACACATCGCATGAAACTCATCATCGCCATCATCAAGCCCTTCAAACTCGAGGAAGTGAAGGAGGCCCTCGCCGGCATCGGCGTGGAGGGCATGACCGTCACCGAGGTCAAGGGCTTCGGCCGCCAGAAGGGCCACACCGAGATCTACCGCGGCAGCGAATACACCGTGGACTTCCTGCCGAAGACCAAGATCGAGCTCGTGGTCGGCGACGACCTCGCCGCCAAGGCGGTGGACACCATCGCCGCCGCGGCCAAGACCGGCAAGATCGGCGACGGCAAGATCTTCGTCCTTTCGGTCGAGGACGTGGTCCGCATCCGCACCGACGAGCGCGGCGAATCCGCCGTCTGAGTCGGGTTGATTGATCGCCATCGGCCAACCAACTATTCGGCCCCGCCTTCATCGGCGGGGCTTTTTGTTTTTCAACGCGGAGGCGCGGAGCCGCGGAGGCCCGGGAGGGAAAGCAGAGGGGAGGCGCCGGTTGGTCGTCTTTCTCCGCGCCTCTGCGGCTCCGCGTTAAAATCAACCGCGGACCAGGAAACGCAAGGTGCGCTGGTGGGCGCTCAGGCCGACGTCCTCCGAAAGATCGAGCAACGTATCGAGCAGCAACGCGCAGGCCTCGTCGGCTCGACCGGCGCGCTTGAGCGCCACCGCGAGATAAGCGGCGAATTCGGCATTTTCGGGGAACTGGGCCCGTGCGCGCTCCAACCCGGCGACGGCGTCCGAGGGGAGCCCGAGGCGCAATTGACAGGCGGCGCGGCCGGCGAGGGTATTGGCCTGTTCGGCGGGTGAGGAAAGTCCCAGCGCAAGGGCGCGCTCGTAGGCTTCCAATGCGCCGGTGTCGTCTCCGCGCGCGACCAACGTGAAGGCTAGCTCCGCGGCGATCTCAGGCGTGTGGGGGAAGCGCGCGTCGAGGGCTTTCAACGCCGGCAGCACATGGTCGGTGCGGCCCCCGTGACGGGCGCCGACAATCGCGTCGAGTTCGGTCTTCCATGCTTCCATGCCGCCATCGCGCCGGGCCGCACGAAATCTTCAATCTCGAAGAGTGCGCGGATCTTGCCGCGATCAGCCGGGCGCGCTTGTTTGCAGGCCATGGTCAAGATCACCGGCACTTACGAAGGCGAGCTGCATTGCACCGCCCGTCACGAACCTTCGGGCAACACGCTCGTCACCGACGCTCCGCGCGACAACCAAGGCCGAGGCGAAGCCTTTTCCCCGACCGATCTGGTGGCGACCGCGTTTGTCACATGCATTGCCACGACGATGGCGATCATGGCCCGCAAGCACGGTCACGAGCTCGGCGCTCTCCGCTATGAGGTGACCAAGGAAATGACCGCGACTCCGCCTCGCTCGATCGCACGCCTCGCGGCGACAATCTGGCTGCCGGCCTCCGCGCGCGCCGTGCCGGAGGGGGAGCTGGAACGCGCGGCCCATGGGTGCCCCGTTCATCGCAGCCTCGCGCCCGAGGTGAAGAAGGACGTCACATTGGTTTGGGAGGCCTAGTAGCCTAAATCGGGTATTTTTTCGGATTATCCACAGAGCCGAGCCGGAGCGCGGACACAGAGGTCACGGAGGAAAGATCGATCAGGATTTCTGAAATACGGATTGGCTCTGTGCTCTCCGTGTCAGAGCTCTGTGTCCTCCGTGACGAAAAATCATCGCTCGGAATGCGGAGGTAGCCCGAAAATATCCGTGTTACCGGCTACCAGGCGCTGTCTTCAAAAATAACCCGGTGCTTTGCTGGCACCCTGCGGGTGAGCCGGAAGCCAAGCTGGGCCGTCGTTGACCTCGGCGGCACGGACCGTTGGCCCGCCTCCGCCTCGGTGAACCGAAAAAGGCGGCCGGCCGGATAGATGCAAAAGTCCGATATTATGTGGAACCTAGGGTGTCGGGATGCGTCATAAACCGGTTTATGCCCCTGAAGCCCAAGCCCATGTCCCGTGTCTTTTTCGGATCGTTTCTCCTCGCTGGGGCCTTGGCCGTGGCACCGCTCGTGGAGGCGGCTCCCGAGGGTGAGGGCGGAGGGCAAAAGAAAGTCAGTTCCGCCGAGTCGCAGGGATGCGAGCCGAACCCCATCCAGCTCAGGCGTTTGAGGTGCGCGGCCGAAGTCGAGCTTTGGCTCGCGCGCGAGATACCGGAGGGCTTCACGCTCGCCGAGGCTCCCGGTTTTTTTGAAGCGGCGGACGAGGTGTTTTTCAACGCGGAGGAAAACCTCTACGTCTATGCGTATCGTTCCGCGGCCACCGGGCGTTGGATCGCGTGGGTGGCTTTTGACGCGGACCGGGCGGGGGTGGTTCATACGGCGGCGATCGAGTTGGACCGCTGAGTGAGCCAGTGTCGGTCGGCATTGGTCCGGGCGTCTTTCCCGCTGCGACAGGCATTAAGCAAGCAGGCCGCGTCGCTCCGGAGCGACGCGGCCTGCTTGTTTCGAGGTGGCTTGGCCGCTCGCACGGATAGCCGTGAAGCGGGCGGGGCGGTCTTATTCCTGCGCGGAGAGTTCCGCTGAACGCGCCTTGCTAGCCAAGGCGGTGTCGCGGAGCAGACCGCGGAAATCACGCGCCGCCATCACTTGCAGGCCGGCATAGGTCGTCCCTTTGGGCGAGGTCACCTGATTGCGCAGCTCTTCGGGTTCGGTGCCCGTGTGGGCCATGAGTTTGGCGGCGCCGACGACCGTCTCGACGGCGAGCAGGTGGGCGGTTTCGCGGGCGAGTCCGCAGGCCACTCCGGCCTCGCGGAGGGCGGCGGTGAATTCGAAAACAAAGGCCGGACCGCAGCCGCTTACGGCCATGAGCGCGTCAATCTGGTCCTCGGGCAGCTCGATCTCGCGGCCCATCGCGCGAAGCAGGCCGACGACAGATGCCCGGTCGGCGGGGGAGAGTGCGTGAAGCGCCGCCCAGCCGGTGATGCCGGCGCCGATGGCGGCGGGGGTATTGGGCATGGTGCGCACGAGATTACGGGCGTGCGGAAACGTTTTGCCCAGGCGAGCGAGGGTTTTCGCGGCAAGGACGGACAGGACTAGCTTGCCGCGCGTGAGTTCGGCAAGACGCGGGTCGGCGCCCGCGAGGTGCTGGGGCTTGAAGGCGATGACAACGAGGTCGGCTCCCTGCACCAAGCCGGGGAGATCCGCGGCGAGGCGCACGCCGGTGCGTGTCGCCAACGCGGAAGCGCTGGGACCGGAACCGCCAAGGATGGCGATGTCGGAGGGAGCGACGGCCTTGGTTGCGAGAAGGCCGTCGATGATGGCGGAGGCCATGCGGCCGGCGCCGAGGAAAGCTATTTTCTGAGGCATGGGGGAAATTGGCTCGAAGAAAGAGGATTCAACGCAGAGACGCAGAGACGCGGAGCAAAGCGAGACGGAGTCGGTTTCCCACTCTGCGCCTCCGCGTCTCCGCGTTAAAATCGCTTGAGCATCCGAGAAGAAATTTTGTCAGCCGGTGGCGCGGCGGCGGCGTTCGACGGGATGGGTGACGACGGCGATGGCACCGCCGCCGGCGCGGTCTTCCAGCACGAGATCGCCGCCCATGTTGCGGAGAGCGTGACGCGCGACCGTGAGGCCCATGCCGACGCCAACGGTGTTTTTGCTGCTGATGAAGGGCTCGAACATGTGGTCGCGCAGTTGCGGGTCGATGCCGCGCCCGCGGTCTTCGATGCGCAGGCAGAGGATGCGGCCTTCGAGTCCCGTGGCTTCGACCAAGGAGGAGCGAACGGCGATCGGCCGGGGTCCTTCGTGGTCCTCGCCATAACTTTCGCGAGCGTTGAGGAGAAGTTTTCCGAGGGTGTCCTCGAACATCTCCATGTGCGTGTGGATGAGCACCGGACCGAGGGGGTTGTCGAGGACGATTTCGTCCCGATGGCGGTGTTCGGCGCGGAAACGGCCGATGGCGGCATCAAGCAGTTCGTCGAGAGCGCAGGGGACGGTGGGAAGGCGGGATTTGACCACGAGCGAGGTCAACTGGCGGATGATCCCGACGATGCGCTGGACGGCGGCCTCGAGGTTGTCGGCGTTTGCACGAACGGAGTCGGGCTTGGCGGCCTGCGTCTTGATGAGATCCAGGTAGCCGAGAACGACTCCGAGCAGGTTGTTCAGATTGTGCGCGATGCCTTGGGTGATGGCGCCGATCGAGGCGGCGCGGCGCGCCTCCTGGAGGCGGCGCTGAAGGTCGAGCATGTCGCGGTTCACCTGCACGACGCGGAGCTGGGTCTGGACGCGCGCGATGGTCTCGTCCAGGTCGATGGGTTTGGTGATGTAGTCGACGGCGCCGACGCCCAGGCCGGCGAGGCGGCCTTCCTTCGAACTGCGGGCGGTGATGAAGATAACCGGGATATTTTGGTGCGCCCCGTTGGCCTGGAGGCGTTGGCAGACCTCGATGCCGTCCATCTCGGGCATCATGACGTCGAGAAGGATGAGGTCCGGGTGCTCGCGCTCGACCAGATCGAGCGCCTCCTGGCCGCCATAGGCGGGGATTACGTGAATGTCCTCGCGCTCCAAGGCGCGCTTGAGGAGTTGGACGTTCACCGGCTGGTCGTCCACGACGAGAACTCGGGGCTTGGTCATGGGCGGAGTGGGAGAAGGTTGAGACCGGAGACCTGAAAAAGAAAAGGATGAGGACGGAAACCTGGGGAGGCGGCGAAGGCGGAGACTTGAAACCTAAGACCTGAAATAGGAGGAGGGCGGAGTTTCGCCGGCGGTGGTCGACGCTTCAGGTTTCAGGTCTCGGCGTTTCAGCCCTCAGCGCGCCGCGAGGCGGCGCGCCTTCAGCGTGTTTTGCATGAGCATGCAGACGGTCATGGGGCCGACGCCGCCGGGGACGGGAGTGATTTTCGAGGCGATCGGGGACACGCCGGCGAAGTCGACGTCGCCGACGAGCTTGTATCCGGTTTTCTTTGACGCGTCGGCGACGCGGTTGATGCCGACGTCGATCACCACCGCCCCGGGCTTGACCATGTCGGCCTTGACGAACTCGGCCTTGCCGATGGCGGCGATGAGCACGTCGGCGAGGCGGGTGAGGGCGGCGACGTCCTTGGTGCCGGAGTGGCAGATGGTGACGGTGCCGTTGGCGCCGGCCTTTTTCTGAAGGGCGAGGAGCGCGACGGGCTTGCCGACGATGAGGGAGCGGCCGAGGACGACGACGTGTTTGCCTTTCAGGTCGGTGCCCGAGCGGGCGAGCAGTTCCATGACGCCGGCGGGGGTGCAGGCGACGAAGCCGGTGTCGTCCTCCTGGGCGATTTTGCCGAGGTTTAGCGTGTGGAAGCCGTCGACGTCCTTGTGCGCGGCGATGCGGCGGAAGACGGCGAGTTCGTCGAGGGGCTTGGGAAGAGGGGACTGGACGAGGATGCCGTCGACGGTCGGGTCGGCGTTGAGGTCGTCGATGAGTTTTTCCAACTCGGCCTGCGAGATGGTGACGGGGGGCAGGATGATGCGGCTCTCGATGCCGATGTCGGCGGCGGTCTTTTCCTTTTTCTTCACGTAGGAGACGGAGGCGGGGTCCTCGCCGACGCGCACGAGGGCGAGGCAGGGCTTGCGACCGGGGAGCGCGTCGACCTGGGTTTTGAGTTCGGCGATGATGGATGCGGCGATGGCGTTGCCGTCGATGAGCTGCATAATGTTAAACTTAGGAGGCAAAGAGGCCGGAAGGTGAAGGGGAAATAAAAAACCCGGCTCGGGGAAGAGCCGGGTTGGCGAGGCGGTAGAATGCCGGAGCGGCCGTTTTATTGAAGCTTGAGCGACTCGACGTGGACGACGAGATCGGCGCCGATTGTTTCGGCGGTGCCGAGGATGGCGACCGGGCGGCCGAGAAAAGCGTCGATCTGTTCCGTGAGGAGGAGCTTGGAAATATCGAGGTAGGCGATGCGGGCGCCGCCGTCGTCGTTGATCTGGTAATCCCAAGGCCGGCGCGGGCGGAGCGCGCTGCGGCTGGAAGCGACGACGCCGAAGAAGGTGCGTGCGAGGCGGGGCTCGCCCGCGTCGAGGCCCTGGCCGGGCGTGACGGGGCGGTTGGCGGGGATGTCTTGGTGAAGCGTGCCTTGGAGGTCGTCCATCAGCGGGGGCGTGGCGGCGGCGGGGGCGCTTTCGGCCGGTTGGACGGGCGCGACCGGTGCCGGAGCGGCGGCGGGCATGCGGACGTAGGCGATGAGGGATTTATTGAGGGAGAACTTGTTGAAGTCGCCGGCGACGTCGGCGAGTTCGGCGGGGTCCTTGTCGCCGGCGAGGCCGATCACGGGGGCGTTGGCGCGGGGCTGCGCGTAGTAGGCGGCGCCCGGGCGAACCTCGAAGTTTTTCGAGGTGTCCTTGTCGGTGACGTAAACCGTGTGAGGGCCGGCGAGCTCGACGGCGGCCCAGCCGGAGGGCGCGGTGCCCGCGGCGATTTTGGTTCCGGCCTTGGCGGTGCCGAGGATGGGCGCGGAGGCGTCGGGCGAGGCGTAGGCGGGCAGAGGAGCCGCGAGCGTGGCCGCGTGCGCGGCGGGCGCGGAGCCGATGGCGAGGAGGAGGGCGAGGGCTTGGAGGGCGAAGCGCTTCATGGCGGCGGTGGGAAAGGGAAGGGGGGCGAGAAGGGCCTTATTCCGACGCTTTGGCGGAGCGGGGCGGTTTGGCGAGGCCTTTGGCGGCGTTGGCGCGGCGAGGCGCGCGTTTAACATGTTCTTGGGGAACGGCGGGAGGCTGGGCGAAAAGGGATTCGATCTCCGCGGGCGACAATTGTTTCCCGGAGCGCGAGGAGATTCCGCGAAGGGAGAAGGCGCCTATCTGGTAGCGCTTGAGCCGTTTCACGGGATATCCGAGGCCGAGGAAAAGTTGGCGGATCTCGCGCTTCTTGCCGTGGTGCATGTGAACGTCGAGCGACGAGGCGAGGCCGCCGGAGCTGACGTTGATGAGGTTGGCGTATTCGACCTTCAGGCGTTCGCCGTCGGCGATGATGCCGTTGAGCAGGCGGGGGATTTTTTCGCGGGGGAAGCCTCGTTCGAGGACGACAAGGTATCGCTTGGTGACTTCGTTGCTCGGGTGGGTGAGACGTTGGGCGAGATCGCCGTCGGTGGTGAGGATGACCATCCCCTCGGAGTCTTTGTCGAGGCGGCCGGCGCAAAAGAAACGGTATTTCGAAAACTTGGGAGGCAGGATGGAGAAGACGGTCTCGGGATTGTGCGGATCGTCGTTGGAGCAGATCAGGCCGCGGGGCTTGTGCACGGCCAAGGTGATCTTGGGCTGCACGGCGGCGGCGCGGACCTGGCTGCCGTCCACGGTGATCTTGTCCGTGGCGGGGTCGACTTTCTGGCCCAGCTCGGCGGGTCGGCCGTTTACCCGGACCTCGCCTTGGACGATAAGCTGTTCGGCGGCGCGGCGGGAGCAGACGCCGGCGTCGGCGAGAAACTTTTGCAGGCGAATGGTGGTTTCGGGCATGGGCGGAGTAGTTGGCGGCATGCGGGGCGACGACGCAAGCGCGCGGAATCGAGGCGGATTTTGGACTGTGCGAGGAGGGCAAAAAGTAAGGGCTTGCGCGGGCGGGGCGCGGGCGCGACTTATTGGCCTTTATGTCCGCTCCCGTCGCCGCCTCCCAATATAGCAAAGAGAACCCGTTCCCGGCTCGCGTCACCGAGAATCGCCTTCTGAACAAGCCCGGCTCCGCCAAGGAAACCCGCCACTTCGTCGTGTCCCTCAAGGGCGGCGATCTATCCTACAAGGCGGGCGACTCGCTCGGCGTGTTTCCGACCAACCGCGCTTCCGAGGTCGGCGAGATCATCGACCGCCTCCACGCCACCGGCGACGAGCTTGTTTCGCCCGCGATGCTCAAGCTTCCCGCGCCGATCGCCCTGCGCGACGCCCTCAGCCATCGCCTGGCGCTGAACGGCCCGACCACGAAGATCGTCACCACGCTTTTCAACAAGGCCGCCGACTTGGGCGAAAAGGCGAAGCTCGAGGCCCTCCTTAAACCCGAGAACAAGGAGCAGCTCTCCGGCTTTCTCGACGAGCGCGAATATGTCGATCTCCTTACCGAGTTTCCCTCCGCCCGGCTTACCCCGCAGGAGTTTGTCGACCATCTGCGCAAGCTGATGCCGCGCCTCTACTCGATCGCCTCCTCGTCGAAGCCTTTTCCGAACGAGATCCACCTCACGGTCGCGGTCGTCCGTTACACCACCAACCACCGCGAGCGCCATGGCGTGTGTTCGACCTTCCTCGCCGACCGCGTCGTCGTAAACGAGACCCCGACACCCGTCTTCGTTTCCAATTCGCACTTCGGCCCGCCCGAGAACGGCGCCACCGATTGCATCATGGTCGGCCCCGGCACCGGCATCGCGCCTTTCCGCGCCTTCGTGCAGGATCGCGTCGCCTCCGGCGCCACGGGCCGCAACTGGCTTTTCTTCGGCGACCAGAAACACGCGACCGACTTCCTCTATCAGGAGGAGTGGGAAAAGTATCTCGCCGACGGCAAACTCACCCGCCTCGACCTCGCCTGGTCCCGCGACCAAGGCGTCAAGGTTTACGTGCAGGACAAGATGCGCGCCAACGCGGCCGAGCTCTGGTCCTGGATCAAGGGCGGCGCATCCTTCTTCGTGTGCGGCGACGCCAAGCGCATGGCCAAGGACGTGGACCAAGCGCTCCACGACATCATCGCCGAGCAGGGCGGCATGCCCATCGAGCAGGCCCAAGAATACGTTAAACAGATGAAGAAGGATAAGCGCTACCAGCGCGACGTCTACTAACGCTTCCTCGCTTCGATTCTCGCCTCCCGCCCGCGCGGGAGGCTTCTTTTTTCTTCGGCCTCATCTCGCGTTCCCCGCCTCTGATCCTAGCTCCTTTTCCCATGACCTTCACCAATCGCACCGCCCTCGTCACCGGCGCCGGCCGCGGCATCGGCAAAGCCATCGCCGAGACCCTCGCCGCCAAGGGCGTCACCGTCATCTGCGTATCCAAATCCGCCTCCTCGTGCGGCGCCGTCGCCGACGCGATCAACGCCTCCGGCGGCAAAGCCAAGGCCCTCGCGGTCGACGTCGCCGACGGTGCGGCCGTCACCGCGGCCTCCGATGCTCTGCTCAAGGAATTCGGCAAGATCGACATCCTCGTGAACAATGCCGGCATCACCCGCGACGGGCTCCTCGCCCGCATGAGCGACGCGGACTGGAACGACGTCCTTCAGACCAATCTCACGAGCTGCTTTTATTGGACGAAGGCGATCGGCTGGCCCATGTGCCGCGCTCGCTTCGGACGCATCGTCAACATCTCGTCGGTCACCGGCATCATGGGCAACGCCGGCCAGGCCAACTACGCCGCCGCCAAGGCCGGCATGATCGGCTTCACCAAGGCGACAGCCAAAGAGTTCGCGAAGCGCGGCGTTACCGTGAACGTCGTGGCCCCCGGCTTCATTAAAACGGACATGACCGCCGAACTGTCCGAGGAGGTCCAGAAAGGGGCCACCGCGCTTATCCCGATGCAACGCTTTGGCGAAGCCTCGGAGATCGCTCATGCGGTCGCTTTCCTTGCATCGGACGAAGCCAGCTACGTCACCGGGCAGGTTTTTGCCGTTGACGGTGGCATGGCGATGTGAGCCCTTCTTTTATCTAATTTTTCCATCAACATGGCTGACCAAAAAACCATCGAACAGCGCGTCAAAGAGATCATCGTGAATCAGCTCAACGTGAACGAAGAGCAGATCACGCCCACCGCGTCCTTCTTGGACGACCTTGGCGCCGATTCCCTCGACACCGTCGAGCTGATCATGGCTTTCGAGGAGGAGTTTAAGGACGAGATCAAGGGCGAGATCCCTGAAGCCGACGCCGAGAAGCTCAAGACCGTCGGCCAAGTCGTCGACTACATCAAGGGCAAGTCCGGCGCCGCCTAAGGCCAAATCCCTTCGGGGAAATTCAACTTCCCGCTCTTTCCGCGCCCGCTCCTTCATTGGAGCGGGCGCTTTCGTTTCCATGTCGGAACGTGGCGCTACGGCGCAGCCGTTTCGTTTTCACGATACGATTCCGTCGCTACGCGACACCGGCCACACCTCGTATTTCGCGCTTGTGACTCTTTTTTCGGCTATCGTCCGCTTCGTCGGACGGCCATCCCCGGCCTTGCCCTGCGGGGTGTCATCCCTTCACTTCCTCGCCTCTAAGTCATGTCTCATCTCCCCGATTCCCAGCGCGTCGTAGTCACCGGCCTCGGCGTCATTCACGGCCTCGGCCAGAACGCCGACACCTTTTGGGCCAGCCTCGTGGCGGGCAAAAACGGCATCGACCGCGTCACCCAGTTTGATCCCGCACCGTTCGCCACCCAGATGGGCGCCGAGGTCAAAGGCTGGAACGTCGAGGAGCACATGGACCCCAAGGAAGCGCGTCGCAACGACCGCTACACGCACTTCGGCTACTGCGCCGCCAAGCAGGCGTGGGCCGACTCCGGTCTCGCCATGGATACCGAGGACCCCGACCGCGTCGGCGTGGTCATCGGCTCCGGCATCGGCGGCATGCTCACTTACGAAACCCAGTGCCGTAAGCTCCACGAGCAAGGTCCGCGCAAAGTCTCGCCCTTCACGATTCCCTCTCTGATCGGCAACATCTGCTCCGGCATCGTCGCCATCGAGCTCGGCGCTCGCGGCCCGAACTTCGGCATCGTCTCCGCCTGCGCCACCGGCACGCATGCCATCGGCGAATCCATGCACATGATCCGTCGCGGCGACGCCGACGTCATGATCGCGGGAGGCACCGAGGCCGCCATCACGCCCTTCGCCTACGCCAGTTTTTGCGCCATGAAGGCCATGAGCACGCGCAACGACGACCCGACGAACTCCTGCCGCCCCTTCTCCATGGGGCGCGACGGTTTCGTGATGGGCGAGGGCGCCGGCGTTCTCGTTCTCGAATCGCTCGAACACGCGAAGAAGCGCGGCGCCCGCATCTACTGCGAGGTCGCCAGCTACGCCGCCACCGCCGACGCGCACCACATCACGATGCCCGATCCGGAGGGCAAGGGCCTCGGCGCCGCCATGACCCGCGCGCTCAAGGGCGCCGGCGCCACCATCGAGCAGATCGGCTACATCAACGCCCACGGCACCAGCACCCCTTACAACGACAAGTTCGAGACCCTCGCCATCAAGCGCGTCTTCGGCGAGCAGGCCAAGAAACTGGCTGTCAGCTCCACCAAGTCCATGACCGGCCACCTCCTCGGCGGCGCCGGAGGCATCGAGAGTGTCATCTGCGCCAAGACCCTCCAAACGCAGACCCTCGCGCCCACGATCAACCTCCACGAGCCCGATGCGGAGTGCGATCTCGACTACGTTCCGAACGTCGCGCGCCAGGTTTCCGGCCTCACCACCGTGTTGAGCAACAACCTCGGCTTCGGCGGCCAGAACGCCGCCGCGGTGTTCAAGGCGATCTGATCGGCGACGGATAAGCGGGTGAGGGCTTCGGCCCGTTTGACCTTCTACAGTTGCAGAAACGCCGCATGCCGCTTGTCAGCGGCGTTTTCGCTCGGCTGAAAGGACCGATGTCTTTCTCGGGCATCCGTCCTTCTTCGTTCATCACCTGCATGCGCAGGCATTTTGGCGCCCTAGCCGCGTTGTGCCTCCTCGCGCTCGCGTCGGGGCCTTCCAATGTCGAGGGGGGCGTGGTCGACGGTATCCAAGGCAAGTTCACGATGACGCCGGTCCACCCTCCGCCTGATATCGTGCAGCACCCGCTGTCCGTCGGCTCGCTGCCGGGCAAGCGCGTCAGCTTTACGGTGGTGGCGGAGAGTTACCTGAACCTTTCGGCGCTGACTTATCAGTGGTATTTCAATGACCAGCCCATCGCCGGTGCGGCGGCCCAAAAAGCCGACTACTCATTCGTTGTCACCGCGGCGCGCGCCGGCAGCTACCATGTAGTGGTTAAAGACGTCGATGGCGCCTCGACCCCGAGCGACCCGGCCGAGCTCGTCGTTTATGCCAAGCCCAAGTTCACCACCCAACCCGTCGGCGTCACGCTCGATGCCGGCCAGCCGCTCACCTTGAGCACCGCCGCCACCGGCAACCCCGCGCCGACTTTTCAGTGGTTTCGCGACAACGTCGAAATCCCCGACGCCACTTCATCCACCTACTCTGTCGACTCGGTCGACGCTCTCGACACGGGACGTTACAAGGTTCGCGCCACCAGCGCCGCGGGCACGACCTTCAGTCGAGTCGTATCCGTCGTGGTCCGCTCCGCCCCGCTCATCGTTGATTCGCCGGTCGATACCGACGCCTTTGTCGGCGTGCCTCTGCGGCTCTCGGTGACCGCCTTCGGGTTTCCCAAGCGGTCCTATCAATGGCGGTTCAACGGCAAACCCATCCCGGGGGCGAGCGCCGGGGTTTTTGTTCTCAAGCCAGCGCTCTCGAAGTCCGGTGTCTACGACGTGGTCGTCACCAACGCACTCGGTTCGGAAGTGAGCGAGCCGTTCACGGTTACCGTTTATGCCGCACCGAAACTCGTCTTGGCCCCTGTCGGCGCAAACAAACGCGTCGGCCAGAGCCATGTGTTCCAAGTGGCTGCGCCCGCTTATCCGGCGCCCGCGTATCAATGGTTGAAGGATGGCGAGGAATTGCCGGGCCAGACGTTTGGAACTCTGGCGCTTTCGCCTCTGAAGTTGACGGACGATGGACTTTACTCGGTCCGAATTTCCAACGCGCTCGGCTCCTTTACCACCAAGCCTGTGAGGCTGCAGGTGGGGCTGGCGCCCTATGGCCCGGTAAAATCGTCGGAGTATCGCTTCAATACCACCATTGTCTCGGACTTCGGGGATTCTCTTCGATTGAACCTGAAGTTCACCGTCGTGAACGGAAGCGTCGTCCGTATCTTCGATTACGACGACTATACCACCTCCGAGGACAAACTGGAGTTCACGCGCATCGGCAACGACCGCGTGAGAATGCGGTTCTATTTCACCGAGGACGGGACCAGGATGACCCTTGCGACGAATTTCTATTTCGTGACGCCGACCAGCGGCAACGTCGTGGTCTCGGTGTCCGCGGCCGGCTATGGCGTCGTCGGGTCGGGCTCGAGTCCTTTCACCTACACTGAGCCCGGCCTTTGAGCGGGGCGCCTCCGGGCTTGTGCAGGGCCGCCGCCAAGCCGTAGCGTGTCGGGTTTCTCACCATGTCACGCATCGTCGCCATCGTCGGACGCCCCAATGTGGGCAAGAGCCGCTTGTTTAACCGGCTCACGCGGTCGCGCATCTCGATCGTGCACGACCAGCCCGGCGTCACCCGCGACGTCGTCTCGGCCGACGTCAAGGACGGCGCCTACACCCTTCTCGACACCGGCGGGCTCGGCCTCCGGGGCGGCGATTCTCCCGCCGAGCTGACCAAGGCCTCCGAGAAGCAGGTCGATTTCGCCATCGAGGCCGCCGACCTCATCCTCTTCGTCGTCGACGGGTTGGAGGGCTTCACCGCTCTCGACACGCAGATCGCGACGCGCCTGCGCCGCGCGAAGAAGAACGTCGTCCTCGTGGTCAACAAAGCCGACTTCAGCGACGACAAGATCGATCTAGGCGAAGCCTTCCGCCTCGGCCTGGGCGAACCTGTCCGCGTCTCCGCCGAGCATGGCCGCGGCGAGGGCGATCTCCGCGACGCCATCATCGCGAAAATCGGCCCCGCGCCCGAACCCGACGTCACCTTGTCCCCGGCCGCGGACGGCGAGGCCGAAGCCGATTCCGACGAGCGCCTGCCCGACACCGATCCCGACGGAAACCCACTGCCCGTCGCGCTCCCCGGCCGCCGCGATCCCTCGATCCCCCTCTGCGTTTCCTTCATCGGTCGGCCCAATGTCGGCAAATCCTCGCTCAGCAACCGGCTCCTCGGCAGCGATCGCCTGATCGTGTCCGCCATCTCCGGCACGACGCGCGACGCCGTCGAGATCCCCTTCATTTTCAAAGGCCGCAACGGCAAGGAATACCCCTTCCGTCTGATCGACACCGCGGGTATCAAGGCGCAGACCAAACTCGCCTCGCCCGTCGAGTATTTCTCCCGCCTCCGCTCGCTCGACGCCATCAGCAAGTGCGACGTCGTTTTCCTCGTGCTCGACGCCGTCGACGGCGTGACCGCGCAGGACAAGGCCATCGCCGGCGAGGCCATCAAGGAGCGCAAGCCGATCATCATCATCATCAATAAATGGGACGTCGTGAAGGAGGCGTTCCGCAAGGGGCTCGACCCGGACTGCGCTCCGGAGGAAGCGATCCACGATTTCAAAAACGAGCGCGAATACCGCGCCAAATACGAGCGCTCCATCCGCGACCGCCTTTTCTTCACCCCGGGCGCGCCGATCCTCTTCGTGTCCGCCGTGAGCGGCTACGAGGTCGACCGCATGCTCAACGCCGCCGTGCAGCTCAATCGCGCGCTCGAGAAGAAAATTCCCACGGCGAAGCTCAACGCCGTCATCGGCGATCTCGCGGAACGCGTGCCCGCGCCCGCCATCGGCGGCAAACGCTTCCGAGTCTACTACGCGGTGCAGACCGGCGTGCGTCCTTTCCGCATAAAACTGTTCTGCAACCGCGAGGACAAACTCTCCGAGCAATACCGCCGTTATCTCGAGGCCGGCATGGTCAAGGAGTTCGGCCTCGACGGCTGCCCCGTGTATTTCGACCTCGTCGGCAAACCCAAGCACACGCCGAACACGCCCTACACCGGCAAGGCCGCCATGGCCGAGCAACGTCGCCTCAAGAACGAGGAGTCCAGCATCCCGAGGTGGAAGGTGAAGGAGACCCGCGAAGCCCAGGGCCTCGGCGAAGCTTTCCCGTATGAAACTCTCGAAGATTGATATCGGAGGCGTCGAGGGCCTCCGCCTTGAAACCGGCGCGTTCGCTCTCGACGTCATGATCGGCGCCGGCCCGCGCATCACCGCCTTCGCCTCCAAAAAGGGCAAGGCCGGCAATCTCTTCTGGGAGATGTCCGACGCCGACGAGCCCGGCTTCGACACCGGCCTGAAACTCCGCGGCGGCCACCGTCTCTGGCATGCGCCCGAGGCCTACCCGCGCACCTATCAGGCGGACAACGAGACCCTCGCATTCAAGCCGGTGAAAAACGGCATCGCGCTCGCTCAGCCTGTCGAGCCCGCCACCGGAATCCAAAAGGCGCTGAAGATCGAGGTCCTCGGCGAGCGCACCGTGCGCGTGACGCACGCCCTCACCAACCACGGCGTCTGGCCCGTGGAGACCGCCTGCTGGGCGCTCACCATGCTCCGCCCCGGCGGCTACGCCGTGGTGCCGCTCCTCCCGAAAGGCGACCACGCCAAGGGCGACTTTCTCCCCACCTACACGCTGGTGCCCTGGAGCTACACCGATCTCTCGCACGAGGTCTGGGATCTGCATCGCGACTACGTCGGCATCGACGTGCCCGCCGCCCCCGGCCCGCAAAAGCTCGGCCTGAGCAACTACCCCGGCTGGTCCGCCTACTGGCTCGGCGGCACCGCCTTCGTGAAGCACGCCGCCGTCGTCGCCGGAGCCGTGTATCCGGACAATGGATGCGCGTTCGAGACGTTCACCAACGGCAAGATGTGCGAGCTCGAGACCCTGAGCCCGCTCGTGAAGCTCGCCCCCGGCGATTCCGTCCAGCACGTCGAGCACTGGACGGTGGTCGACGGCCTCAAGGAACCCGCCACCGACGGCGCCTTCGCCGCGCTCGCCGGCGAGGTCGCGAAGTGGGTCAAAACGCTCTGATTTAAACCACGGAGAACACGGAGGGCACGGAGAGACGGATTGAGAGACGGAGCCCATGCTCTGGTTTCTCCTCCGTGTTCTCCGTGCCCTCCGTGGTTTAATCTTCTGACAAAACCATGCCGCGCCCCCGCACCGTTTTTCTTGGTTCCGACGCCATTTCGCTGCCGCTCCTCGATTGGCTCGTCGGGCCGGAAGGCTCCGCGCTCGTCGAGCTGACCGCGGTATACACCCAGCCCGACCGTCCCGTCGGCCGCGGCCAAAAGATCCAGGCCAACGCGATCAAGCAATGGGCGCTCGCCCGCGGTTTGCCTGTCCACCAGCCGGAAAAGATCACGCCCGAGGTCCGCGCCTCCTACGCCGCGTCCGCGCCCGACCTCGCGCTCGTCATGGCCTACGGGCACATCCTGCGCGACGATTTCATCGCCGTGCCTCCGCTCGGCACGCTCAATTTTCACGCCTCGCTGTTGCCGCGTTACCGCGGCGCCTCGCCGATCCAGACCTCGGTCGCCCAGGGCGAACCCGAGACCGGCGTGTCGCTCATGCGCATAGTGCGCCAGCTCGACGCCGGCCCGGTCGCCGACCGCGAGGCCGTGCATATTGATCGACTCGATACGGCGTCGGAGATCGAGCAAAAGCTCGCCGGAGCCTGCGCGCCGTTGCTCGCCCGCGCCCTGCCGCGCCTGCTTCGCGGCGAACTCGCCTTCGTCGAGCAGGACCACGCCGCCGCCACCTTTTGCCGCAAGCTGACCAAGGACGACGCAGCGCTCGATTTCGCGGCGCCCGCCGCCGCGCTGGCCGCCCGCATCAACGGCCTCAACCCCTGGCCCGCCGCGCAGGTGGAGTGGCAGGGCCAGCCGCTGAAGTTCGGGCTCGCGGACGCCGTCGACGGTTCCGCCGCGCCCGGCGTGGTTGCGGGCACCGACGCCGAGGGACTTCTCATCGGCACCGTTGCAGGGCTGCTTCGCGTGCGTCGTCTTCAGAAACCCGGCGGCAAGATGCTCCCCGCCGCCGACTTTCTCCGCGGCGGCCCCATCGCCCCCGGCACCGTGTTCGCCTCGCGGCCGATGGCGCCGCTCGTGGATACGAAGCCTTTCCCGGTCCTGAAAAAGGCTCTCTGAGGTCCCGCCAGGCACGGCCGCCCATTCGCGATTCGCCGTTCGGTCCGCGTCTTGCCCGGTCGTTCACCGCCACTCCGGGAGGGGGCGGTAGTTGGTCGGATACATGTTGAGATACTGCACGATCCGCGGTTGCTGTCCGTGGTTCGGACTCGCCCCGTGCGGAAGCTTGTGATCCCAGATCACGAGATCGCCCGCGCGTCCGCCGATCCGTTTCACGCCGAACGCATGCAAGTCCTCCCGCCGCGGATCGCGGTCCGACGGCAGGCTGTCCAGCCATGCGTCCAGCCGCCGGTGAAACCCCGGCACGCAGCGAAACGCCCCCTGCTCCGGCGGCGTGTCGGTGAGATAGAGGATGCCCTGCGTCCCAAACGGAATCGGCCGCGCCAGGCTCACATCCCAGTGCAGGTCGGACGCCCGGAACTGCGCGCCCGGCTGCAGCGGCGCATTGAAACCCCCGCGGTCGCACGAGACCCAGAGGTCCGCCGTGCCCCAGAGCTGCGCGAAGGCCTTGTGAATCCGCGGCGACTCGCGATTCGCCGTGAACGCCGGGTCCTGAAACAGATTCGACATGATCCCCTGCGCCAGCGGCACGTGCCACGTCGCGGGATCGTCCGGGTTCGCGCCGAGATGCCGCCAGATCGCCTGTTCGGCCGCGCGACGCGACGCCTCCGACACCGCGTCGTGCAAAACCACATATCCGTGCTCCTCCCAGTGTGCGAGGTCCTCCGCGCCCAAGACCGGCGGCATCGCCTCGATCTCCGCCAGCCGGCGCCGCGTCGCCTCCGGCACCGGCGCATCCGTCATCGCCGCGTTGATCCGCTCGACCCGCGCCGGCGTCGGCGCGCCCGCCGTATCCACGATCCACTGCTCGAACGCCTCGAACGTCGTCCCGTGCTGCAACAGATACGACCGCGACTGCTCCAGCCCGAGGCCGAGCGCATCCGTCAGCAGCATCTCGCGCTGCGTCTCGACGTGGTCGTGCGGCGCCGTTCCGCGCCGCTTCGCGAGCGTGCGAGCCCAGAAACGTTTCAGTTGATAGACGCCCAGAACGCCCGTTTCCGTGGCGGCTGGCAGGAGTAAATCAGGCGCAGACATAGGGATGAGGCTTCCCCACGCCAACGTCCGACGCCGCCGTGTGCAAGCGCGGGCTCCCGTCGTTTTGCGCGATCCCGATCACCGGCAGGGAGCCTGTTTCGGCACCGAGTATCCGCTCGCCGCGCGCGAGCGGATACTCGAATTCCGCATTTTGGCGTCAGCCCGTCAGCACGCCGTTGGTGTTGGCGATGGCGACGCCGTCGAGCGTGTAAGGGGTGAGGTTGAAGCTGGCCGGCACGAAGGTGGAGCCGTTGTTGGCCTGGCAGACGAGCTGCACCTGGATGTTCGTGCAACCGGCGTAGTTGCCGGGCGGCAGGAAACCCGTGCGCGGGCCGGCGGCGAAGGCCGGCGCGCCGTTCACGAGAGGCGGCGCGTAGGGATTCACGACCGAGACGACGCCGTCGACCACGGAGAGCGCGATGTCGCCGCGGGTCGTCAGGTCAAACGTGACCTGCGTCGTCGAGCCGTCGGGCAGCGGCGCGGTGCAGGAGAACGTGACGGCGATGTTCTGGCACGAGGCCGGATACGAACCGATCGGCAGATAGCCGGCCCAGGCGTCGGTAACGATGACGCCGCCACTGACCTGGAACCACGGGTATCCGGCCCACGCGGTCGAGATATCACCGGGCTTGTAGATGTTGTAGCACATGCTCGACTTGAAGTGATACGTGTTGTCGCAGCGGAGGGCGCCCGGCCAGGTGCCCTCGAATTTGTAGTTCCACGAACTCCAGGCGCTCATCCCGCTCTTCCAGGTATAGGCGGCGATCGGGTTGCCGTTGATGTCGACCGGCGGGTAGAGGAAGAACGGCCGCGGATAGTAGGCGTTCGTGCACGTGTCCCACGCGTCGCCGTAGTAGCCGCTGCCGGCGGTGAAGAGCTGCACGAACGAGAAGCCGGAGACGTAGTCGGCTTTGTCGTCGGTGAAGCCCTGATCGTAGAGGTATTGGAAGAGATTCCAGCCGCCGTAGCGCGAGAGACCGCCGGTCGGCGCGAAGATTTTGGTGAACTCCGCCTGCGTCGGGTAACGCCACGCGGCGAGCGCGGGCGGCAGGTTCCAGGAATTGCCGATGAGGGCGCTGTTTTTCGTCAGCACGTCGGTGCCGGCGCTCCAGTTGCGCAGCTTGCCCGAGAGATGGCCGAGCACGATCAGGCCGCTTTGAACTTCGTAGTAGATCGTGCCGGGCTGCTGGCCGGCGACTTTCGGGAGGAGCGGGACGGCCATGTCGTCGGGCAGCACGCCGAGCAGCCCTTGGAAGCGGTGGCTGAGCGGCCAGAAGGTGGCGCGAAAGAGATCGCGTTGCTGAACGAGGTTGGGCGCGGCGCCGCCGCTGCCGGAACCGCCGATGAGCGCGGCGTCGTAGGCGGCCGCGGCGGCGGCGCTGACGGCGAGCGGGGTCGTCACGCTGTCGACCGCGGCGTTCGTCTGGTAGTTGTGCGCCTGGATGACGAGCTGCACGCCTTGCGTCTGCAGCATCGAGTAGTAGTGGAACAGCCACTGCGCCGTGGCGAAGCAGTTGCCGTTGGAGAGGAAGCTCTGGCCCGCGCCGTAGACCGCGCCGGGCCTCGTCATCGCCGTGGCGAGCGCCGCGGGCAGCGACGTGGCCAGACCGACGCCCATGATCGTGTCGTGGATCGTCTGCAGGGACTCGACCACGCCGCCGTCGGGGTTGAGAATTTCGGTGGCGAAAGTCGCCAGGTTGGCGGGCGCGTTGCCGCCCGTCGCGGTCGTGGCGCCGGAGGCGATTTGCACCGACGACTGGATGTTGGCGACCGCGGTCGTCATCGTTTCTGACACCAGGTTGACGTCGAGCTGATCGAGTTCCGCCAGCACCTCCGAGAGCTGCTGGATGATCGTCGCCTGATTGTTCACGATGGTCGTGAGCTGCTGGTCGATCTGCTGCAGCGCGGCGGAGACGGAACTCGAGCCGGAGTTGAAGATCCAGGAACAGACGAGCGACATGAGCTGGCTGCCCACGCCGGAAATTAGGCCGCCCGCGAGGTCTTTCGCGCCCCACTTGAGCAAGTCGGACGCGCTGGTCGAGAACGCGCTCTCGGTGACGCTCGCGGCGACGCCGTCGGTGGTCTCGGCGAGGTCCTCCATGCTGTCGGCAAACGCGCCGTCCTCGGCGCCGAGAACGTCCATCCAGGTGGTGTCGTCCGCGGACCAGTTGGCCGATTCGGGAATTTCGGGCGGGTCGTCCTCCGCGAGCGGCGCCGGTGTCGCGCCCGGCGTGTGCGCGCGTCGCGGCGGCGGCGTGGCGAACAGCGGACGCGTCGGCGGCGGCGTCGTGGCCGCGTTGGCGGCCCAGGCGTGCCAGCCTCCGGCGGCGGCGGCGGTCGCCTGGAGTTTCGGGAACGCCAGCACGTGCGGTTTGGCGATGTGCGCGAGGAAACCGGCGGAGTAGCCGGGCATGAACTTTGCCACCATCGCGCCGAAGAGATGCCCCTTTACGTGCGCGTCGGCTTGCGCCGGCGTGAGCGCGGCGTTCGCGGCCTGCACCGTGCGTACGGCGGTCGACGCGGCGTTCAGGTAGATGAGGGCGCCGGCGCGCGACGCGGTCGGGAGCGCGGCTTCATAGACGAGGCCGCGGGCGCGATGCGAAAGGGCCTCGGGCACCTGCGCGGCGGTGATGACAAGATTCGGAAACCCGTAAAGCGCCGCCCCGGGCGGCACCGTGGGACAAGTGAGCGAGAAGCGGCCGTTCGGCGCGGTGGAGACCGCCGTGAGAACCGCGCCGTCGGTGGCGATGAGCGCGACGGTGCCGGGCTCGGGGTGTGATTGCGTGAGGAGTCCTTCGAGGTTCATGATGCGAGTGAAGACGGATGACTGACAGGAAAGTGGATGGGCGAGGTCGTGGATGACGTGTGGGCATCCCCGACCGCTCGGCCGACCTCGCGGCTGCTGCGGCTGCGCCGGCCGAGCGGATGAAATCGTGCAGCCTCAGCCGCCGGTGATCGCGATGCCGGGCACGGTGAAGATGCAGGTCGTCGAGCCTGTGCCGCCGATCTGCACGGTGATGTTTCCCGTGACGCCCGTCGTGGCGGGATTGTGGATTTCCTGCAGGATGAACTGCAGGGTGATGCCGCCGTATTGGGGCATGTTGTTCAAGGCGCTCCACACCCAGAGCGTGCCCGCCGGAAAATCGTCGATGGGCTCGGTGATCGGCCCCATCGAGCTCGGCGGGCTTAGCACGGCGTTGTAGGGATAGGGCGCCAAGCCGAAGAAATGCACGACCCGGCCGGACGCCGGGCTCGGCAGCGTGAAACCCGGCGGCAGCGTGACCATCCACTCGCTCGTCTCGGAGATGGTAAAGCCTGCCGGCAGAGGGAGGGAGAAAACCAGTTCGGTGCGCGCGCCGGCTGTCGTCGTTTCGGGATCGACGGTGCCGCCGGCGTTAAGGACCTGGGCGGCTGCGCCCGGTCGTGGAATCGGGGGTGTATTCATGGCTGGTGTGCCATTGGGGCGCGCCATGCCTTCACCTGCCAACGCCGCTGTCAACCCATCCTGCGCTCTGTGACGCCTTTGTGGAAAACTCATCAAAGAACGCGTCGACTTCTCGGCGTTGGATACCGTTCCGTTTGAGCATGCCCGCCCTCGCCACCATCGTCCACCTGGACGCCGACGCGTTTTTCGTGTCGTGCGAGCTGGCGCTGAAGCCCGAGCTGCGCGGCACCAAATGCGCCGTCGGCGGTCGCGAGCGCGGCATCATTTCCTCCGCGAGCTACGAGGCTCGCGCCTGCGGCGTCTACACGCCGATGCCGACCTCGCGCGCCCTCAAAGTGTGCCCGGACCTCATCATGCTCCCGCACACCAGCGGGCTCTATGGCAAGGTCTCGCGGCGCATGTTCGATCTGTGCGAGACGCTCACGCCGCTCGTGCAGCGCAACTCCATCGACGAGGGTTATCTCGATCTCTCGCCCTGCGGGCTGCGCGACGCCGCCGCGGTCGAGGCCGTCGTGCGCGATCTTCAGCAGCGCGTCTGGAACGAACTTCAGATCCCGATCTCGATGGGCATCGCGACAAACAAACTCGTCGCGCAGATCGCGAGCAAGCTGCGCAAACCGCGCGGCTTCGTGATCGTGCCGCCCGGCGAGGAAGGCGCCTTCCTCGCTCCCCTTGGCATCGGCAAACTGCCGGGCATCGGCCCCAAGACGGAGGAGTCGCTGAAGAGCCACGGCCTCCTTCGCATCGGCCACATCCTGGAGCTTTCGGAGTCGCGCCTTGCGATGATCTTCGGCGACGGTTGGCGCGAGATGCGCGCCGCCGCGCTCGGCATCGACCCCCGTCCGGTCGAAGTTGATCGCGAGGATGCGAAGAGCTATTCGCAGCAGGAGACGTTCGGAGACGACATCGGCGATTTCGCCGAAATCGAGCGCATCGCGAAACGCATGATCGACGAACTGATGCCGCAAATCCGGGCGGACGGAAAACGCGCCCGCACGCTGACCGTGAAAGTGCGTTATCCCGATTTTTCCCAGGAAAGCGCGGGTCGCAGCCTGCCCGAGGCCACCGACCTGGAGGCGCCTTTCTATCCGCTCGTCGCGCCGCTCCTGGAGAAGGCCTGGAGCCGTCGCCGCCGTCCGCTGCGTTTGATCAGCGTGCGCTTTTCGAGCATCGAGGATGGCTCGGCGCAGCTCGATCTATTCAACGCCGAAACGGACGCCAAGCGTCGCAAGCTCGCCGCGGTGCTCGACAAGCTCAACGCCCAAGGGCGCGACATGCGCGTGAAACACGGGCACCAGATTCGAAAAGATGGCGGCTAATTCTCCGAAGAACTCTCTTTCGCGTCCATCCTATGGCGTTAAAGTGGGTCGTTCACGCTTTCCCATTATGCCGATCTACGAGTTCTACTGCGAAAAAAACCACACGGTTTACCAGTTCTACGCGAAGACGCTCGCGCAGGGTAAACTGATTCCGAAGTGCCCCGATGATCCGCGCTGGCCGCTCAAGCGCGTCGTGTCCCAATTCGCGTTCACCGGTCGTGCCCAGGAGCCAAAGGCCGAGAACGACCTGCCTGCCGGCGGCGATTCCACCGAGGATGCGCGCATGGAGGCCGCCATGTCGGCGATGGAAAGCGAGTTTGCTTCGGTCGATGAAAACGACCCCAAGGCAATGGCGCGCATGATGCGCCGCATGTCCGAGCTCACGGGCGAAAAGATCGACGGCGAGATGGAGGAGGTCGTCCGCAAACTTGAGGAGGGCGTCGATCCCGAGGCGTTGGAAGACCGGCTCGGCGGCGAGGGCGGGGAGGCGGGCGAGGACGAGCCTTTCGGCATGGGTGCCGGCTCCGATGGCGCACCGGGCGCCGGGCAGGAAGCGAAAGAGGCGCGCATGCGTTGGAAGCTGCGGCGCGCAACGACCACCCCGCGCAGGGACCCGAAGCTTTACGACTACGAGTAATCGGCGGCAGACTACGCGGAATGTCCTCGCCCGAGCTCCTCATTCGTATCGAAGCCGCCAAGCGCGCCGTGCTCGCGCAGGCCGATTTTCTGCACCGGGAGTTTGGGCGCGCGAAAAGCGCCTGGAAAAGCGATGGCACGCGTGTCACTGCGGCCGACATCGCGATCTCCGAGGCGATTTTCCGGGAGCTTCGGGATCAGTTCGCCGAAGACGAATTGCTCAGCGAAGAGCTCGGCGACGGCGCGGCGCCGATTCCCCTGCGGTCCCGCTTCGCGTGGATACTCGACCCGATCGACGGCACCAACAACTATGCCACCGGCGTGCCGGTTTGCGCGATCTCCCTGGCCCTGCTTGAAAACGGGACGCCGGTTTATGGCGTGATTTATGACCTCGCCCGTCGCGTTCTCATGCACGGCGGTCCGGGCCTCGGCGCCTGGGATGGCGAGCGGCCCGCCCGCGCGAGGGTGGAGCCGATGACGAGCCAGCGCATGCTGGGTTTTCACAGCCCGGTGGACAAACGCTTCGCGCCCCAGGCGACCTTGCTCGTGGAGCGTTTCAAGATCCGTGCGCTCGGGAGCAGCACGCTCCATCTCGCCTACGTAGGCGCGGGAATCTTCGACGGCATGGTGGATCACAACGTCAAGGTCTGGGACATCGCCGCGGCCGTCCCCTTTTGTCAGGGCGCGGGCGCGGAGGTGCGCTACTTCGGAGCGCCACTTTTTCCCCTTCGGATTTTCGACCTGAAGACGGCGCGCACGCCCTTCGTGGCAGGCACGCCGCAGGTTTGCGACGAGCTGCTGGCCCTTCTTGGGTGACGTCGGGCCAAAGCGGGGCCGCGATTTGACAGGGCGTGCCTTGCCGGCAGCATTTCCGGCTAAATGCCTTACAGCGAAGACCGGTCGGTTTGGTTCGAGGGCCAAGGACTCTGGCAACATGTGCCGGCGAGCGATTGGCAGGATTGGACTTGGCAGCTCAAGAACCGCATCACCTCGCTCGAGCAGCTGGAACGCTATATGACGCTCACGCCCGATGAGCGAGCCGGCGTTCTTTTCGCCAGCCAGAAGCTGGCGCTCGCGATCACCCCTTACTTTTTCAACCTGATCGACCGCGACGATCCAAACTGCCCGATCCGCCTGCAGGTGATCCCGCGCAGCGGCGAGTCGCAGCTCCACGCGGAGGAGATGCTTGATTCGCTTGGCGAGGACGAGCACTCGCCCGTGCCGGGGCTCGTGCATCGTTACCCGGACCGCGTGCTATTTCTGGTGACCGACCGGTGCGCCGCCTATTGCCGCTACTGCACGCGCAGCCGCCTGGTTTCGAACGCGCAGGACTACAACTTCCATCCGGAATACGAGCAGGGGCTGCGCTACATCGAATCGCATCCGGAGATTCGCGACGTCCTGCTTTCCGGCGGAGACCCGCTTCTGCTCGGCGACCGCAAGCTGGATCACCTGCTCGGGCGTCTTCGCGCCATCCCTCATGTGGAGTTTATCCGCATCGGTTCGCGCATCCCGGTTTTCCTTCCCCAGCGCATCACGCCCGAGCTGTGCGAGGTGTTCAAGAAACACGGCCCGATCTGGATGAGCATCCATGTCAACCACCCGCGCGAGGCGACGGCCGAGCTGAAGGCGGCGTGCGAGCGATTAAGCTTCGCCGGGGTTCCGCTGGGCAACCAGTCGGTCCTGCTGCGCGGGGTGAACGACGATGCGGACACGATGAAGGCGCTCGTGCATCGCCTGCTTCGCATGCGTGTGCGTCCCTACTATCTCTACCAGATGGACCTCATCACCGGCGGTTCGCACTTCAAGGTCGATGTGCGCAAGGGGCTGGAAATCATCCGGGCGCTCCGCGGCCACACGACCGGGTATTCGATACCTCAATACGTAATCGACTCGCCCGGGGGCGGCGGAAAGGTTCCGATCAATCCCGACTACGTGGAGCACATCGACGACAACGAGGTCGTGTTTCGCAACTACGAGGGCCGAACCTTCCGTTACCCGCTTGGCGCCACGCCCGTGAAGGGCGTTTCGCTTTCCTCCGAGGATCGGCTTCCTGCGCCGCAGGATTTCCACGCCTGAAGCGCTTTGGGTTTCGGGGCGGATCCACCGCCCTGCATGCTTTTTGCGGCCGGCGCCGAGCATGCGTGCCGTAGTTTCCCGCAGGAGACGGCGGACGGGGCGCCGAATTCGTTGTCGATTCGCCTACGAGGCGAGCTGCAGGGCCAGGACGGGCGTATCCGGCCACGCGCGGCGCAGTTCGCTGAGGTCGAGCTCCGGCGCCTGCTCGGGATGATGGCAGACGATCACGCCGGCCAAGGCCTTTTGCACGCCCAGCGCGACCGCCTGGCAGGCTTCGGAGAACCACACGACGCGCATCATCTCGCCTTGAGTTGCGAAGCCTTGGGCGACGGTCTCCGCATATTCTCGCTCCGGACCGACCACGATAACCACTCGTTCGGATGGCAGCGGGGCGGGTGTTTCGACTGAATCGCAAGCTGTTACAGTTACGTGCCTTTTACGTGGGGTGGACATGGCGGGCGGGGTTGTTTCGAACTCGTGTGTTTTACAAACCGAGCGGGCGGACCGAGGAAACTCCGAAGTGTCAAAACGCATTCGATTTACCCTTTCATAGATTTAACGGAAAATGGCGGGGACATGGGCTGTTGTTTGCACTTCCCGTGCCGGATCAGGGGCGACGGGAAAAGTTTCGCTTGCTCGTTTCACGGCCGCCCGCTTTGAGGACCGCTTGCCTGTAGGGGTGTCCGCCGCGGCGGACTGAGATTGCGGTGCGACCGGCCGCTCGACCCTTCGAACCTGAAACGGATTATACCGGCGAAGGAAACAGCAGGGCGGCGTTCTCACCGCGCGATTTTCGCGCGGGCGCCGGCCTCTTTCTCACCCGGGAGTCCGATTTGGGTCGGGCCTCAAAGTCACACCATGCGACTCCCGACACAGATCCTTCTCCTCGGCGCGATTCTTACGAATGGCGCCCGAGCCAACGAAACTGCGCCCGCCCCGGCGCCCGAAACGCCGACGCCGGAGCCGTCCGCCGTCGCTCCGACGGGGGATGTCGTGCAACTCGAGCCCCTGCGCGTCACGGCCGACTTATGGGAAACGCCTCTCGAAAAAACGACCGCGAGCGTCAGCATTTATGAAGGCGCCGCGCTCGAGACCTCGGGCGTGCGTCATTTCGGCGATCTGGCCGACCAGATTCCGAATCTCACCTGGACCGGAGGCACCTCGCGTCCGCGCTTCTTCCAGATTCGCGGCGTCGGCGAGAACTCGCAGTTCGAGGGCGAGACACCCGACTCCGCGGTCGCGTTCAAGGTCGACGACCTCGATTTTACCGGCCTCGGCGGCATCGGCAGCACCTTCGACGTGCGCCAGGTCGAGGTCTTGCGCGGTCCGCAGGCCGGCGCTTTCGGCGCGAACGCCGCCGGAGGCGTCATCCAGATCGTGACCAACGATCCCATCCCCGAGTGGAACGGCCACACCGAGCTCACCGTGGGCGAAGACAATCTCCGCGAAGCGGGTGTCGCCGCCGGCGGCACGCTCACGCCGAAGGCGCCGGAAAAGCTCATGCTGCGCATCGCCGTGCAGCACTCCGAGAGCGACGGGTTTCGCCGCAACGTCACGCTCGATTCCGACACCAACGCCCGCGACGAGGACATGGCGCGCGTGAAGCTGGCCTGGAATCCGAACGGGCTTTGGCGCTGGGACGCCACCGTGCTCTGGGCCCAGGCGGACAACGGCTACGACGAATTCGCGAACGACAACAACGGGCGCCTCACCTACAGCGACCACGCGGGTCGAGACGAGCAGCGTTCCGTCGCCGGCAGCGTGCGCGGCGTGTATTCGGGTTTTCAAGACGCCCGCCTCACGCTTGTCACCAGCGTTTCGGGAACCGATTCCGTCTATCACTACGACGCCGACTGGGGCACGGGCGCCTTGCCGAGCTCGACCTACGCCTGGGTGAGCGATCTGCGCCGCGACCGCCGTGTCTACAGCCAGGAAGTCCGCCTGGATTCCGCGGTCGATGAAGACGCGCTCGGCTGGATCGACCGCTGGACTCTCGGCGCCTATGGCTCCGCGATCAAGGAGGACGGGCTCTACACCGATCCGTTCACGGTCATGAACACCGACTACGAGAGCCGCAACGCCGCGCTCTTCGGCCAGATCGGGCACGACTTTGGCGCGGCCGATCGGTTGACGCTCGGGCTCCGCGGCGAGTGGATCGAATCCGAGTCCAGCATCGCGTCCGGCTTCGATGACACCCTTTGGGGCAGCAAGGCAGCCTGGGAGCACGACTTCACCGCGAACCAAACCGGCTTCGTGTCCGTCGCCCGCGGCTACAAAGCCGGAGGCGTGGCGACCGATACCCGCCTCGGGGCGAGTGATCCCCGCAGCTACGATTCCGAGACGCTCTGGAACTACGAAATCGGCTTGCGCAGCCAGGCGTTGGAGAAGCGTCTGACCAATCGCCTGACCGCCTTCTGGATCAGCCGCCGCGACACGCAGGTGCGCGATTCGGCCGGCTTTGGCGGGAATTTCTACTTCTACACCGATAACGGCGGCCCATCCGAGACCTATGGGCTGGAGGATGAGATCAGTTATCTCGTCGCCGACCACTGGTCGGTTTACGGAGGCCTTGCGCTGATGGAGTCCGACATCGACCAGTTCACGCTGAGCAACGGTGTGGACGTCGGCGGCGGCCGCGAACTCTCGAACGTTCCCTCCTACGGCTACTCGATCGGCGTGCGCCGCGCGCCCACCCGGGGCGTCTTCGGCAACGTGGAGTTGGTGGCGCGCGACAGCTACTACGAGTCCAACACCCACTCCGAGCGGCGCAGCGCCTACGAGGTGGTCAACGCGAGCCTCGGTTACGCCTGGCCGCGCTGGCGCCTCACCGCGTGGGTGCGAAACGCCTTCGATGAAGACTACGAGAAACGCGTGTTCTTTTTCGACAACGGCTTTGGCGCCCAGCGCTACGAGTCGAAGGCCGATCCCCGCCAGTTTGGCGTGACGGCGGCGTATCAGTTCTGAACCGGAAAACGGCGTGCGATGGAAAGCCGGGGCTGGTGCCCGGCCATCCTTCGCGCAAGCGTGCGCGGACCTCATGGCCCGCAAAACCAAGCCCGCCTCCCGTTCCTCCAAACCTTCGGCCCGCCTCCGGCCTTTTCGTCGGACGCGGGCCTTTTTGTGGCTGAACCTGGCGGTCGGCCTCGTGCTTGGCGGCTGGTATTTGTTTCAGCCCCCCGGCCGGCAAGCGGAAGTGCGGCTTCTCGTGCGCAACGCGTTTGCGGAGAACAAACGCGTCGAACTGGTCGATGTCGCGTGGGACATCTTTCAGTTTTACTCCAGCCCGGACTTCGTGGCGGCGGCTCCGGTGGCCGGAGATCGCACGCATCTTTACGCGGGCGCGCCCGTGAATCAGCCGGGCGCCCCGGATGTCCGGCTGTTGGCCAACCGTGGTTATCTGGCGGGCTATTCGGACGAGTTGGGCGTCCCGCTTTGGGCCGCCTACCGGGTGGCGGATGTCGACCCGCTCCCGTCGCCGCCCGAGCGGCCGGAGCGTTTTGAAGTCGACCGCCGGACCGCGGCGCGAATCGAGCCGGAGGCGTATTCGAACACCGGCTACGACCGCGGGCACCTGGCTCCCAACTACGCGATCGCGACGCGTCACGGCGCGGCGGCGCAACGGGAGACGTTTTTGATGAGCAACATCATCCCCCAGCGGCACCGCCTCAACGCCGGCCTGTGGAAACGCCTCGAATTGGAAATCGCGACGAGCTGGCCGGCGCGCTTCGGGGAGGTGTGGGTCCTGGCCGGACCGGTTTTCGGCGCGCGCCCGAAGACGCTGGCCGGGCGCGCGGGGCCGGCGATTCCCGAGGCTTGCTACATGATCGTGGTCGACGAAACCGGGGGCCGCGCCCGCAGCCTGGCCTTTATCGTGCCGCAGGAGCCGAAGGAGGGGGCGGACTTGGGCGATTTTTTGACCACGGTCGACGAAGTGGAGCGGAGCACGGGGATCGATTTCTTCCCGGAGCTGCCTGACGCGGTTGAAAGGGATCTGGAGGCGCGCCGCGCAGGCCGGGTGTGGTAGACGGTTTGCCGGGTTTCGTTTCGACAAAGACGGGCAAAAGGCCACAGCTTGGAGCGGAAGCCTCAACCACCTATCCCAAAACCACATGAGCACCGTTCCCGGAGCAGAGAAAAAAATCCCCGCCGGCATTCTGGCGATTCTGATCGGAAGCCTGGGCATTCATAAATTCTACCTCGGATACACCAAGGAAGGACTCATCATGCTGCTGGTCACTGTTCTGACTTTCGGCTTTGGCGGATTTGTCATGGGTATCATCGCCCTCATCGAGGGCATCGTCTACCTTACGAAAACCGACGAGCAATTCGCCGCCACCTATGTGGGCGGTCGGAAGGGTTGGTTCTAGGCGCTCGCCGATATCCCTGTTTTTCGACCCCGCCTTTGCCGGCGGGGCTTTTTATTGGGTTGCCCGGGCGGGGCGGCGGCGGGCACATCTGACCCTCGCCCTTTTGCCATGATCGCGCCCGAGACCTACGACCAGATCGAGAACATCAAGAAACGCACCGCCCACCTGTGGAAGTTTCTCGATGGCGAGCAGAAGCTGCGCGAGATCGACGCCCTCGAAGCCCAGATGGGAGCGCCCGGTTTTTGGGACAACAACGAGCGGGCGCAGAAGCACATCGGCAAGGTCAACGGCCTCAAGCGCGCCGTGTTGCCCGTCCTCGCGTTCCGCAAGCGCATCGACGACATGGATGCGATGAAGGAGCTGATCGAGGCCGGCTCTCCCGAGGAGCAGGCCGAGTTTGGCGCCGAGCTGAACAACCAGGCAGGAACGATGCTTGGCGAGCTCGACCAGCTCGAGATCGCCGCCTTCCTCACCGGCCAGTTCGACCGCAACAACGCCATCTTCTCCATCCAGGCCGGCGCCGGCGGCACCGAGTCCAACGATTGGGCGGACATGATGTTCCGCATGTATTCGCGCTGGGCCGAGCGCCGCGGCTTCACCACCGAGCTCATGGACGTGCAGCCGGGCGACACCGCCGGCATCAGCAAGGCCACCATCCTCATCAAAGGCGAAAACGCCTACGGCTACTGCAAGGCCGAGCGCGGCGTGCATCGTCTCGTGCGCATCTCGCCCTTCGACTCCAACGCCCGCCGCCATACCTCGTTTTGCGCGGTGGACGTGGTCGCCGAAGTGACCGACGAGATCAAAATGGAGATCCCGGAGGACGAGGTTCGCATCGATGTGTATCGCTCGTCGGGCAAGGGCGGTCAGGGCGTTAACACCACCGACTCGGCGGTGCGGATCACGCACATCCCCTCGGGTATCGTCGTCGTTTGCCAAAACGAGCGTTCCCAGCTTAAGAACAAGGCCTCCGCGTGGGGCATCCTGAAGGCGCGGCTCTACGAGAAGAAGCAGGACGAACAACGCGCGGAGATGGATCGCTTCTACGGCGAAAAAGGCGAAATCGGCTGGGGCGCGCAGATTCGCAGCTATGTGTTGCAACCTTACCAGATGGTGAAGGACCTGCGCACTGGCGTGAGCACTTCCGACACTCAGGGCGTGCTCGATGGCGACATCGACCGTTTCATCACCGCTTGGTTGCGCGCCGGCTGCCCGCGCCATCGCAACAAAGACATTCAGATGGACGAGTGAGCATCGCCGCGCGTCTCGCGCGCCTGGCTGAGCGGCGCCTGCCCGGGACGGCTGCGGCTACGTCTCCAACCACGCCGCGAGATCGGCGTCGTCGAGGACGTGTTTCCCGAACTGATACTCGGGCGCGAGAAGCGAGGCGTAGGCGGCTTCGCCAAAGCGGCGGCAGTGCAGCACGACGCGCGCGCGCTGACCGGGAGCGCGGACAAGGCGGCCCAGGGCTTGGTTCACTTTTTGCAAGCCCGGCACGAGATAGGTGCGGCGGAAAGCCTCGGTGTCGCCGACATGGCGGGCGTGGGCGGCGAGGCGGGCGCGTTGCAGGGCGTTGACCTCGGGTAGCGCGGGACCGGCGACCAGGGCGTGCGTCACGCGGCCGCCGAGATGATCGATGCCTTCGGCGAAGCTGCCGCCGAGCACGAAGACGAGCACGTCGGACAGGGCGAGTTGCTCCTCGATCCAATCGTGTTGAGCGGCGAGATCCGCCGAACGCGGCTGCATCGCGGCGCGCAGGCCGGGGTGCGCGGTCTCGAGGCGCGCCGCCACGGCCTCCGCGTAGGCGTAGCTGGGAAAAAACGCGGCGACCGGCGCGGCGGGAGAGGCGGAGCGCAGCGTCGCCAGCGTGTCGGCCGTGGTGCCGTGGTGATCGGCGCGCCGGCGGAAGGTGGTGTCGACGCGCAGATCGAGCGCGACGTCATAGGCGTTCCGGCGCCACGGCGCCTCGGGGGCAAGGAGACGAAGAGCGGGCGCGGCGGTGTCGGCTTCAAGCCCGAGCGCGGCGGCGAACACCTCGGCGGGCGGCGGCGTGGCGGTGGCGAGCACCGATCCGGCAAAACCGCGGAGGGTTTCACCGACCACCGGAGCGGCGTCGAGGCAGGTGAACCGAAGCTGCGCGGGGCGCGGCGACCAGAGCAGTTTTTCCAGCGCGTGGTCTTCGAGCCAGGCGAGCAGAGACGGGATGCGCCAGAGCAGGTCGGCGGCGGGGGCCGACAACGACTCCGTGTCGGGCGGGGTCTTTTGCACCTGCACCGCCAGCCCGCGAAGCGTGGCGAGGAGATCGTCCTCCGCATCCAAGTCGAGGGACTCGGAAGCCGGCAGCGCGGAGACCAGGCGCCAGAGCGCTTCCAATTCGCGACGCAGCGGACGGGCGGTATCGTCGGGCAGCTCGGAGAGAAGCGCGTGCAGCTCGTCGGCCGCCAGTTCGTGGGAGTAGGCGTCGGCGACGCGCGCGGGGAGGTGGTGCGCCTCGTCGACGACGAGCAGGGTGCGCGCGGGCTCCCACGTCGGTTGCTCGACAAACACGCCGCGATTGGACGGCGCGAAGAGGTAGTTGAAATCGCCGAGCCAGACATCGCAAAAGGGCAGGGAGGCCCGCGCGATTTCGTAGGGGCAGACTGAGGCGGCGAGACCGGCGGCCCGGAGCGCGGGCAGGTCTCGGGCTTCGGCGGGGAACAGATGAAAGCGGGCGAGCCCGGAATCGCGCCAGCGGCGCGGCAGATCGCGCAGAAAGCGGCAGCGATCGCGGGTGCAGTGGAAGACGTCGTTGATGCAGTGCTCGCGCTTGGGCCTGAGATTCCAAGCGATCAGCGCGGGAGCGTCGCCACTGGCGGCGTCGGCGGGCGGCTGGTCCACGGCGGAGGCCGGAGAGGTCGCGCCGAGCATTTTTTGCAATGTGGCAAGGACATGAAGTTGCCCCGTGGATTTGCCGGTGAGGTAGACGAGCCGGTCGGCCCGGCCGGCTCGCAGAGCGGCGAAGGCGGCCTCCAGGAGAACACCGGTTTTGCCAAAGCCGGTCGGCGCGGCGAGAACGACGGGCGATCGTTCGTCGGCTCCGAGCGCGGCGGCGAGATCGGGCACGATCGTTTCCTGGCCGGGGCGGGGCGCCGAGAAGGCCGGCGTCCAGCGCAGCGAACGGAGACGAAGGAGCGCGGCGCGTCGTTGCTCCAGAAAGTCGGCGACGCTCTCGAGGTGGGCGTCCAACGCGGCGCGGTCGGCGTCGGTGAAGGAGACGCTTTGCTCAAGCCCGGTGCCCGCCTCGATGTAGAGCAGCTCCCCGCTGAAGCGGCGGGCGGGTTCGGCCAGCTCGGCGAGGGCGAGGTAAAGGCCGAGTTGGTGGAAGTGCTCGGGGCGGGCCGCGCGCAGCTCTTCGGCGGGGCGGGGGAGACGGTCGAGCGTGGTTTTCAGCTCGCGCAAGAGCGCGCCGTTTGCGGCGGGAATCGACTGGTCGAGCCGGCCTTCGAGCAGAAAGGTCCATCCGCGCCGCGCGAGCGCGCCGCGGATGGGCACCTCGAAGCGCGGTATTTCGGCCGGCGCGGGACCAGTGATGAGACCGGGGCGTTCGAGAATGGCGCGTTTTTCCCGATGCCAGTGCGAGCCGATCTCGGCGCGCCAGCGTCCGGAGGGGCCGCTTTCGGGCGCGCGCGGGCCCGTGGTGAATGCGGCGAGTTCGCCGAGGGCGAAGGTCGCCGCGCGACGCTCGTGGTCTATCTGCACCGGACGCGGCGGTCGGGCTCCGACTGCGGAGCCTAGGAGGAGACGGGCGCGGCGGCTCGGCTTTCACGCCAGGCGCGCCATGCTTCGAAAACCATCGGGAGGACGGAAAGGAAGATGATCGCGAGGATCACGAGCTTGAAGTTCTTCTGCACGAATTCGGCGCCTCCGAAGAGATAGCCTGCGTAGGTGAAGAAATAGATCCAAATGAAGCCGCCGATGACGTTGAAGAGGAGAAAGCGCCGATAATCCATGCGGCCGACGCCGGCGACAAAGGGCACGAAGGTGCGGACGATGGGCACGAAGCGGGCGAGGATGATGGCGCGACCGCCGTATTTCTCGAAGAAGGCGTGGGCGCGTTCGAGGTGCTTGCGACGGAGGAAACGGGAGTCCTCCCGCTTGAACACGGCCGGGCCGAGGCGGGCGCCGATGGCGTAGTTGAGCGAGTCGCCGATGACCGCCGCCACGAAGAGAAGCCCCGCCATGACGTGGACGTTGAGCCCGGTCTCGGGTTTGGCGCAGAAGGCGCCGGCGGCGAAGAGAAGCGAATCGCCCGGGAGGAAGGGGGTGACGACCAATCCGGTTTCGGCGAAAATGATCAGGAAGAGGATACCGTAGGTCCATACCCCGAAATCGGCTATGATTTCCGCGAGGTGGACATCGATGTGCAGGATGAAATCGATTAGCTTCTTGATCAGGTCGAGCATCGGGCGGAGAGACGCAAAAAAAACAGGCCGGCACAAGGCCGGCCTGCCGAAAGAGTCGGGTAAATGGTCCCGGGAAAATTCTTAGACGTCGGGCTTGGTCTTGCGGAGACCCATGATGCGGTCGCCTTCCTTCCACTGACCGCGCTTCTTCAGGGTCGCCACGCGCTCGAAGCGCTTGAGGACGTTACGTTTGATGACGATGCCTTTGGCACCTTGGAGGCTCGCGTGTTGGGACATGGCGGAAGTGGGTCGGAGGGTTAGAAACGGATTAAAGGTTGACGGAGCTACGGGGCGCCCGGGCCCATGACAAGTATTTTTCTCCCACGCGGTCCGCCTGCACCACGATCCACTCGGGCGTATCATAGGGATGCGCGGATTGGATATAGCCGGATAATGCGGCGGACTGCTCCTCGAGAAACTTGAACGTTATGCGCCACTCTTGCGCCGCGGTTTTTCGCCCCTCCCATACGTAGTGCGATTGGATCGGCCCCTCGACCTGCGCGCACACGGCAAGGTTTTGGGCGATGCTGGCGTCGGCGAGACGCTCGGCTTCGGCAGGCGTGGAGACGGTGGTCCAGGCGATAAGCATGCGCGGCAGAAAAGCGGGGAGAAGGACGGCCGCGAGGCGAAATCGGCTGGAAAATCGCCCTTGACCGAGGGGCTGGCGGGTTTTGTCCTCACCGGTTCTAAATCTCTCCGTCCTCACTCTCCGACCCATGCGCGACGATTATCTCAAGGAAGCCAAGTCCGTCATCAAGGACCCCAACGTGTTGATCAACGTGGTGTCCCGCCGCGTGAAACAGCTGAAGCGCGGCAGCCGCCCCCTGGTGGAGTCGCTCGAAAAGCTCTCGCTCGAAGACGTCGCCCTCCGCGAGGTCATCGAGGGTAAGATCACCTTCGAACTCGCCGGCAAGTAACCGGCATTCGGCGCCCGCTTCCCGCCGTAACCGCCGCGCCGTCACCTCTTGCGGGTGGCGGCTTTTGTTTTTCTTTTTCGTCGAACCCCTTCCCCTATGTGCGCCGCCAAAACCAACAAGAAAGACGGCAAGCGCTTCACCGAGATCCGCAACAGCAAGGCGCTTCGCGACTACTCGATCGAGGAGCGCTTCGAGGCGGGCATCAAACTTCAGGGCACCGAGGTCAAGGCCATCCGCGCCGGCCGCGCGCAGATCAACGACGCCTTCGGTCGCTTTGACAAAGGGGATCTCTGGCTGATGAACGCGCATATCGACGAGTATGCGTTCGGCAGCTTCAACAACCACGATACCCGTCGCACCCGGAAGCTGCTGTTGCATAAGCATGAGCTTCGAAAGATCGCCCAGGCCTTGCAGGTCGGAGGCCTTACGCTGGTTCCGCTTCGAATGTATTTCAAGGAAGCCTTGGTGAAGGTCGAGGTCGGCCTCGGCGTCGGCAAACAGCTCCACAACAAACGCGACGATTTGAAGAATCGCGTGGTCGCCATGGAGATGAAGCAGGCCCTCAAGCAGGCGAACCGCCGCTGAGTTTTTCCTCCGCTTTTCCCGCCCCCTTTCTTCGTCACGCTTTCCCGCATGAGCCGCCCGAGCCCCGCCGTCGCCCAACCGCAACAAGTCGTCGTCCGCGTGCCGGGCAGCACCTCCAACTGCGGGGCCGGCTTCGATTCTCTCGGGCTCGCGCTCTCGGTCTACAACCGGGTCACGCTGAAGCGCCTTGGCGCCTCGCCCGGCGGCGGCGACGCCTGGGTGGCGCGTCCCGAGCGCGAGAGCGACGGCCGGGCGAAGGACATGGTGGTCTCCGCGGCGAAGGCTTTTGGCACGCTCGCGCGGGTCGGCGGCTTTGCGTTTTCCTTCCGGATCGAGGGCGAGGTGCCCCCGGCGCGGGGCCTTGGCTCCTCGATCACGGTGATCGGCGGCGTGCTCGCGGGCTTGAACGTGCTGGCGGGCGGCCCGCTCACGCGCGATCAGCTCGTGGCGATCGCCTCGCACCTCGAAGGCCATCCGGACAACGCCGCCGCCGGTCTGCTGGGAGGGTTTTGCGTGGCCCGCTGCTCGCCGGACAAGAACGACTACCTGGGGACGATTCGTATCACGCTGCCAACTACGCTCCGTTTTGTCGTGGCCTCGCCCTCGGTCGAGCTGCTCACGAAGGAGTCGCGCGGCGTGCTGCCGGCGACGCTGCCCTACTTTGACGCGGTGAAGAGCATCAACAGCGCGGCCTATCTCGTGGCGGCCTTCGCCACCGGAGACTACGCGCGGCTGCGCGAAGCGGCGGGAGACTTCATGCACGAGCCCTATCGCCTGCCGAAGATCAAGGGTGCGCGCGAGGCGATCGGCGCCGGGGTTGCGGCGGGAGCCCACACGGGCTGGCTCAGCGGCAGCGGATCGAGCGTGCTCTGCGTGGCCGATGCCGCCGTGGCGGCGAAGGTCGGCGAGGCGATGGTCGCGGCCTTCGCCTCGGCCGGCGTGCCGAGCGAGGTGCGCGACCTCGCGGCCGACAACGTGGGCTACGTGATCGAGGGCTGAGGCGCGCTACCGCGTGAATGACCAATGTCCAATGACCAAGGACCAATGATTCGCAGGCGGGCGTTCGGTTGTTTGCCCATTGGACATTGGACATTGGGCATTGGTCATTCGGCGGCGGCTCCGGGGGCCGAACGCAGCTAAGTTTTTCGCCGCCGCGATGCTTCACGTCGTCCTGTTCCAGCCGCAGATCCCGCAGAACACGGGTAATATCGGGCGCATGTGCGCGATCACGCGCTCGCGGCTGCACCTGATCCATCCCTTGGGTTACAAGATCACCGACGCGGCGCTTCGACGGGCGGGCATGGATTACTGGTTTTCGCTCGATGTTCACCAGCACGCGGATTGGGCGGCGTTCAAGGCCAGCGAACACGCGCCGAAGCGGATGTGGCTGATCGAGACCGGCCCCACGCGCACGATCTGGGACGCGAAGTTTGAAGACGGCGACGGGCTGGTTTTCGGCAACGAAGGCAACGGCTCGCCGCCGTGGATGTATCAGGAGTTTGGCGACGAGCGCAGTCTGACGATCCCGCAGGCGAACACGGAGCTGCGCTCGCTTAATCTGAGCACGGCGGCGGGGGTGGCGTGCTACGAGGCGTTGCGGCAGATTGGGATGCCGGCGTGAGGGTAAGGCGCTGACGGAGCGGCGCCCTCCAACGTGGTGATTCGATTGGAGGGCTGACCTCTGTGTCCGCCAGGATCGGAGAGATCAGGACGCGCGCGGAACGGCGGGCTGCCGCTCCGCCACGTAGTCCTCGAGTTCGCGCACCGCGATATCCGGTCCGTTTTCGGCCCGGAGCTCGCGCCCGACCTCCGCGGCGCGGCGGAGACGCGCCGGGTCGGCGAGCAAACGATCAAGGGCGGTGTGAAGCTGTTCGGGCCAGACGGCTTTTTTCAAACGGAAGCCGCAACCGAAGCGCTCGATCTCCTGGCCGAAAAAGTTCTGGTCTCCTATGTGCGGCACGATGATTTGCGGCACGCCGGCGTGGAGCGCGCTCGCAGTCGTGCCGGCGCCCCCGTGGTGGATGACGGCGGAGGCATGCCTGAAAAGCTGGTCGTGGGAAACCTTGCCCAGGATCTTGATGTGATCGGCGTCCCCGAATTGAGGGAATTGGGCCCAGCCCCGCTGCACGATGATTTTCCGGTTCCGGGGCCACGAGCGGATGAACCGCTCCATCCACGCGCCCGAATTTTCATACACCATGCTTCCGAAGGTGAGCACCGGCACCTTGTTTTCGGGAGTATCGGCGGTGAAGGCGCGGAGTTCGTCCTCAAGGGAGGCGTTCTCGGCGGCTTGCCAGCGGAGGTAGCCGACGTAGCGAAAGCGCCCGTCGATCTCGGCGCCGGGGACGCGGAAGTATTTTTCCGGAACGGTGACGAGGATGCGCTCGGCGGGCTTGGAGAAAAAGTTCCGCACCTTGGGCAGGTTCGCGGCGCGGAGGGCGCCGGCGATGGAGGTGTTGATCGTGCGGTCGACGATCGCGTTGGCGGTTTTCCAGAGCCAGCGATTCCACGCGCGGCGGGCGGTGCGGCCGAGCCAGCGGGGGGCGGGGAGGTTCTCCGGAGGGAAGTCGGGGGAGGGGATGACGTGGGGAGCGAAGGCGAGCGTGGCAAAGGGCACGCCGTGGCGGTCGGCGATGCCCTTGTTCATCGGAAAGAGATAACTGGAGACGAGCAGATCGGTGCCCGGCATGATCGCGTCCATGCGGGCGATCATTTCGGGGATATAGGCTTTGGCGCCGACGTAGATCTCGCGGAGTTGGTAAACGGGATTTCGGATTTTGTTCAGGCGCCCCATCCAGTAGGCGAGGTCGGGCTGCTCCCAGTTGGGGCAAAGCGGGTAAAACTCGATGCCGGCGGACTCGATCTCGTCCTTGTAATGCGGGATGGTGGCGAACTTCACCTCGTGACCGCGGCGCCGAAGTGCGACGGCGAGGGCGATCACCGGGTAGATGTCGCCGGTGGATCCGTGGGAAGTGAGGACGATGCGCATCTGGAGCGGGGAGCTTGGGGCAGGGAGCGAGGAGCCGGAAAAGAGCGGAAGGACGGGCGAGGCGCGAGCACGGGCGGGTGACGTTTGGGTCACGCGTGCGCGGGGACGCGCCGGCGCGTGCGAAACGGTTCCGCCGTTCCGTCACAGGGTGGCGAGGAGGGCGCGAAGCTCCGACTCGGGTTCTTCGTGGTCCTGGTCGATGGCGAGTTGGAGCGCGTCTTCCAGCACGGGCTTGGCCGAGGCGGAGTCGCCCGAGCGCAGAAGGAGTTTTCCGAGGAGAATGCGGGGCATCATCCAGTCGGCCCGGCTTGCGCAGCAAATGCGGTAATGCTCGACGGCTTCGCTTCGGCGGTCCGCCGCGTCGAGCGCCTGGGCGAGGCTGAAGCGGAAGAGCGCGTTGGCGGGTTGCCGGGCGACCAGCGTGGTGAATTGGGCGATGCGGTCCATGGTGGTTAAGAGCCGAGCGCGGCTCGATTCGAGGTCGCGGACGCCGGGGACGGCGTCCCTCCCTCCGACGGGGCGAAGCGGGCTTCGATGAGCGTGGAGAAAGCGGCGGGCGGGCGAACGGGCCGACCGGCTTTGTCGATGAACACGTGGACGGTGTGTCCGCTGGCGAGTTTTTCGTCGCCGCGGAAAAGTTCGTAGTCGATGCGCAGGCGCAGCCCGGGCTTTTGGCGGACGATGGCGTGGACGGTGACGGTGTCGGCGTAGCGCGCGGGTTTGTGATAGCGGAGGCTGACCTCGATCACGGGAAGAAAAAAACCCTGCGCCTCGAGTTCGCGGTAAGGGATGCCCTCGGCGGCGAGAAGCGCGGTGCGGGCGACTTCAAGCCAAGGGATGTAGCTGCCGTGGTAAACGACGCCCATCATGTCGGTCTCGGCGTAGCGGACCTCGATTTGGCTGCGATGTTCGAGCATGGGGGAAAGTCGGTAAATTCGAAGGGATCGGGCGGGGCGCGCAAGGGAGGCTTGCGAGTGCCGCCCGAAGCGCAACCTTGGCGGAGATGGATGCTTTGCGCAAAGTGCTGTTGATCGACGACGAACGCGGGCAGGCGAAGATCGTGGACGCCTCGTTCGGGAAATTTGTCGGCGAGAAGTTCCAGTTGCACTGGGCGTCGAACTACGACGACGGGTTGCTTGAGCTCCGTCGCGGCGGTTACGCGGCCTGCCTTCTGGATTATCAGCTGGGCGAGCACGACGGGCTGTCGTTGTTGCGCGAGGCCGTGCGGCTCGGAGTGAGAACGCCGGTGATTTTCCTCACGAGCGAAACGTCGGGCGACATCGACGTTCAGGCGATGGAGGCCGGTGCGCTCGACTATCTCGTGAAGGGCGAGATCAATCCCCGCGCGCTGGAGCGATCCTTGCGTTATGCGTTGAAGTTGCACTCCACGCTCGACGAGCTGCGACGGCTGGCGACGCGGGACATGCTCACGGGTTTGTTCAATCGGCGCGAGGGGATGAATCTCCTGGAGCGCGAGGTGGAGCGAACGAAGCGTTACCCGCGTCCGCTCTCCGCGCTGCTGATCGACGTGGATCATTTCAAGGAAGTGAACGACAAGCGTGGAGGACATGCGGCGGGCGACGCGCTGCTTTCGATCGTGGCGCAGGCTTTGCAGGCGCAGGTTCGGCCCGAGGACGCGGTGGTGCGCTGGGGCGGCGACGAGTTTGCCGTGTGGCTGGCCGACACGGACGCGGCCGCGGCGCGCATGGTCGCGGAGCGGATGGTGGAGGCGGTCCGGGCGGGCGGCGCGACAATCTCCGTCGGGGTCGCTCAATGGGCTCCGGAGCGCGGCGATGCCGGAGGATTGATCGCGGCGGCGGACAAGGCCCTCTACGAGGCCAAGTGGGCGGGGCGAAACCGGGTGGCGTAGCCGGACGCGGGGGATGATTCCGGCGGACGCCTCCGCTCTCCAGGCGGGCACGGACGCCGGGGACGGCGTTCCTCCAGACCTCAGCCGGTGTAGTCGCGGCGGAGGTTGCTGGGGAGGAGGCCGAGTTCCTCGCGGTATTTGGCGACGGTGCGGCGGGCGATGTTGATGCCTTTTTCCTTCAGCTTGGCGACGAGTTCCTGGTCGCTGAGCGGGCGGCCCTTGTCCTCGAGGGCGACGAGTTCGTTGATCATCTCCTTCACGCTTTTGTTGGAGACCGATTCGCCCGTGGCGTTTTCGTAGCCGGGCGTGAAGAAAAACTTCATCTCGAAGACGCCGTGCGGGGTTCGGATGTATTTGTTGGCGATGGCGCGGCTGACGGTCGTCTCGTGCACGCCGACGGCGTCGGCGATCTGCGTCATCGTGAGCGGGCGGAGCTTATGCACGCCTTCCTCGAAGAAGTCGCGCTGGACCTTGATGATCTCGCGGGTGATGCGCTCGATGGTCTGCTGGCGCTGCTCGATGGAGTTGATGATGAACTTGCCGGAGCGCATGCGCTCGCGGAGGTAGTCGCGCTCCTGCTTGGTGAGGGCGCCGCGGGCGATCATGTCCTTGTATGTATTCGAAATCCGAAGACGCGGGATGTAGTCGTTGTTGAGGTGGATCTTCCACTCGTCGCCATCCTTCTCCACGGCGACGTCGGGGATGACGACGCGATTGTTGTCGTCGGCAAAGCGGCGGCCGGGAGCGGGGTCGAGGCGGCCTATGTCCTCGATGGCGTCCTGAACGTCGTCGACGTGGACGCCACTCTTGCGCGCGATTTCCGGGATGCGGCGGCGGGTGAGAAGGTCGAAGTGGTCGCGGACGATGCGCGCGGCGAGGGTGTCGCCCTTGCCCGAGGCTTGCAGCTGGAGAAGAAGGCACTCGCCGAGGTTGGCGGCTCCGATGCCGGCGGGCTCGAAGGTCTTGAGGATCTTGGCCGCCTCCTGGGCGGCGTCGAGCGGGAGGCCGGCTTGAAGGGCGGCCTCGGAGGGGGTCTGCGTGAGGAAGCCGCGTTCATCAAGGCCGCCGATGAGGTGACGGAGCGCGGCGTGGACGTCCGGGTTCAGGTCAAGCAGGTCCGCCTGCCGGACGAGGTGTTCCTGGAGAGACGTCTCGGTGACGAGAGAGTCGAAGAAGTGCTGGCGCCGCTCGGCGTCTTCCGAGGTGTGGGGCTGGGAGCCGCCTTGGTCGTAGAGGTTGTCCCGCCAGTCGTCGCCGAGTTTGGAGAGGACTTCGAATTCCTTGGAAAAATCGAGGGATTCGGGGGCGTCGGAGGGAGCATCCTCTGCGGGAGGCGGCGACGCGTCGGAGCCATCGTCGGCGTCGGCGGGATTCTCCGCGGCGGGTTCGGACTGGGCGTCGAGGCTGTCGGTCTCGTTGGAGATGTCCTCGAGGGTCGGATTATGCTCGAGCTCCTCCTGGATGACGGAACGCAGGTCCAGCGCGGCGACCTGAAGGATTTTCAGGGATTGCCGAAGCTGGGGGGCGAGAACCAGAGACTGGCTCTGACGTTGGCGGAGGTCTTGATTAAACCCGGCGCACATGCGTGTTCGTGATCGTCGTTGCGGAAGCGGACGGACGTTGGGCGCGCATGGGGCGGGGCGCGCTAGACTTTATCCCGTGCTCATCAGCTCCCGGAGATAGGCGCCGAGTTTCTCGTTGGTGGGACCATAGCCGTCGCCGTAGAGATAAAGCTCGAGAGCGGTGAGGATCTCGGTGGCCGACTGGTAGCGTTGTTCCCGGTCGCGGATGAGCGCCTTCTGGATGATGGCTTCGAGCTTCGGGTCGATGTCGGACCGCAGGGACGAAAAACGCGGGATCGAAAGCGAGAGAATGTTGCGGCGCGATTCGAGGCGGTCGGCGCTACGGAAGATGTTTTTGCCCAAGAGCAGTTCGGTGAGAACAATGCCGAGGGGAAAGATGTCGGCGCGCGCGTCGGTGACGGCGTAGCTCGCTTGTTCGGGCGAAAGATATTCGTCTTTGCCGGCGATCACCTGACCTTCCTCGTTATACATGAGGTCCAAGGCCTTCGCGATGCCGAAGTCGGTGAGCTTCACGTCGCCTTCGTAGGCGATCATGATGTTCTTCGGGCCGATATCGCGATGAACAATGCCGAGAAGGCGGCCATCGCGGTCGCGCTTGTTGTGCGCGTAGGAGAGGCCGCGGGCGATGCGTGAGACGATGAACGCGGCGAGGTCGACGGGGATGCTTTTCCCGAGCGCGACGTGCCGTTCGAGGAGTTGCTCGAGGTTCACGCCGTTCACATATTCCATCACCATGAAATACTGTCCGCCGATCATGCCCAGGTGATAGGTCTGGACGATGTTGGTGTGGACGAGGTCGGCGACGAGGCGGGCCTCGCCGATGAAATTGTTCTGGAACTCCGGAATCGTGGAATACTCTTCCCGGATCAATTTGACGGCTACGGTCTTGCGGAATTGCCCCGCGCCGCGCTGACAGGCCTCGAAGACCATGCCCATGCCCCCGTCGGCGATCTTGCGGACCATCTCATAGTGGATTTCGTTGAAGATGTGTTTGAGCGCGGCCACGGTGGCCGGAGGAAAACACGGGGGCGATTGCTGGCAAGAGGGGAAATCCGAGCTAGCATGGAAACTGCTTCACCAAGTGCTGGCGACTGGCGGAAAGCGCCTGAAGGCTCGGCGGGGAAGTTGACACGAGCTCGCGCTCGGGGACGGTAGCGCATGATTACTTTGACGCCACGCGCGGCCCGCCAAATCCGACAGATGCAAAAAGAGCTCGGGGCGGAGGACAAGGCTCTGAGGCTCCTGGTCGAGTCCGGCGGTTGCTCCGGATTCCAATATGGCATGTCTTTCGATGAGCCGAAGACGGACGACCAACGTTGCGAGAGCGAAGGCATCGCGATGGTCCTGGATGCGACGAGCGCGGCGTATTTGGGTGGATCGAATGTCGATTTTGACGACGGCCTTCAGGGCAAAGGTTTCGAGATCAAGAACCCCAACGCGCAGAGCACCTGCGGTTGCGGAAAGTCGTTTAGCTAGGCGGCCAGGGTGGCCGCCACACCGTGCGAGGCGCGAGCATGCGGCTCTCCGCTTCGCCGGTTCACGGCGCTCGGCCGATATGAAGCGCCACGATGCCGAGCGTCATGCGGATGACGCGGACCTCGTCGAATCCCGCGCGGCGCAGCTCTTCGCTCATGGCCAAGTGGCCGGGGTAGGCTTCGATCGAGGCGTTCAGGTAGTCGTAGGCCGCGCGGTCGCCGGTCACCTTTCCCGCGATGGCGGGCAGCATTTTCTTCGTGTAGAAATAGTAGAGCGGACGAAACCAGCGGTAGGGCTGGGAGAACTCGAGCACATGCACGCGGCCGCCCGGTCGGAGGACGCGACGCATTTCGGAGAGCGCGCGGTGGCGATCGGCCATGTTGCGCAAGCCGAACGATACGGTCACGGCGTCGAAACTCTCGTCCGCGCAGGGCAGGGCGAGGCCGTCGCCTTGGCGGAAGACGATATTTTGGCCCGCACCGGGCAAGAGGCTCTGCTTGGCAATGGCTTGATCGAGCATGGGCTGGCAGAAATCCATGCCCGTGATTCTGGCCGCCGGCCCAAGAGCGCGCGCCAACGCGAATGCGACGTCGCCGCTTCCCGTCGCGAGGTCGAGGACGTCCCGGGGGGATAGGCGCCGCACGAGGCGAACCAAGCGTTTGCGCCACCATTGGTCGATGCCCCCGCTCAGAAGCCGGTTGGCCGCGTCGTATCGGCGGGCAATGCGGGCGAACATCGTGTTGACGGCAAGCGGATCGGGCATGCGAAAGCGGGCGACGGTAGGGGATGGGAAGGCCCGTGCAACCTCGGCCTTGCATACTCCCGTGCAGCGTAGCAAAACGCGTAGGGCTGGGACCTTAGGTGAATATGCGTAGGATATTGCCTAAGTGCTTGGGCAAGAGCGTTGCGAAGCCAAAGAAATTGCGTAGTTAGGCGCGTCAACTGCTTGCGGCATTTGACGCAATCTTGGGCGCGAGAGTAACTTACTCGCACGAGCAAACTCCAAGATTCACCCTTAATCCACTACTCCCATGCCCGCTAATCTTACCAAACGCGAAATCGTTCTCGAAATTTATGAGAAGACGGGGTTCCCGCAGAAGGAAATCGTCAGCACCGTGCAGATGACGTTGGATATCATCATGCGCGCCCTGTCCGAGGGTCGTAACGTGGAGTTGCGCAACTTCGGCGTGCTCGAAGTCCAGCGCCGCAAATCGCGCATCGGTCGCAATCCGAACAAGCCGGACGCCGAGGTCGTCATCCCCGAGCGGGCGGTTGTGAAGTTCAAGTCGGGCAAGATCCTCAAGCAACTGCTCAAGAAGCTGGATATCACCCAGCTCTGAGCCTTCCACTTCGTCGCGCTCGGCGCCGCCTCGGCCGGCCTACCCTTGCGGGGAGGCCGGCCGTTTTGTTTTTGGGGTGGCGCCGCGTTGCCGCGTAGCGCGATGCTGGCGTTTTTCCGTCAACCACCCGCCACGTTTCCCATCCGTCACGCGCCATGGCCCAGTTCCAATCCCTGCCCGGTTTCCGCGAGTTCTATCCCGACGCCTTTGCGCGCCGGAGCCATATCTTCCGTGGCTGGCGCCGGGCGGCACACGCGTATGGATTCTCCGAATACGACGCTCCCGTCCTTGAGCCGCTCGATCTCTACAAAGCCAAGTCCGGCGACGAGATTGAGGCGCAGCTTTTCTCCTTCACGGACAAAGGTGGACGCGAGGTCGCGCTGCGCCCCGAGATGACGCCCACGGTTTGCCGCCTTGTCGGCGCCAAGGCCAATACCCTCAAGCGCCCCATCAAGTGGTGCAGCATCGGCGAGTTCTACCGTTACGAACGCGCTCAAAAGGGCCGCGAGCGCGCCTTTTTTCAATTCAACTGCGACATCTTTGGCGAGCCCGGTCCCGAGGCCGAGATCGAGCTTATCGGCCTGCTCGTGCAGGCGCTCGCAGGCTTCGGCCTGGGAGCCGACGATTTCTACGTGCGCCTCAGCGACCGGACGCTCTGGCTGCACTACCTCGCCTCGCTGGGACTCGACGAGCCGCGTTCGAAGGCGGTTCTCGGCGCGGTTGATAAATACGAAAAGATCGGCGACGACGCCTTCAAGGGCTACGCCGAGGCGTTCGGTCCCTTGCCGGAAGACGTGAAGGCCAAAGTGCTTTCCTTCCTCGGCATCAAGAGCCTTTCCGCGCTCGAGGCCGTGCTCGCCCCGCTCGGCGGCGACGCGTTGCAGGCCCGGCTCGCCGACTGGCGCAAGTTGCTCAACGGTCTCGCCGCGATGGGCCTTGGCGAATTTGTCGAAGTCGATTTCGGCGTCGTCCGCGGTCTCGCTTACTATACCGGCTTCGTGTTCGAGGCCTTCGACCGGAAGGGCGAGCTCCGAGCGATCGCCGGCGGGGGCCGTTACGACGATCTCGTGAAGAAGCTCGGCGGACCGGATTTGTCCGCGGTCGGTTTTGCCATCGGCGATGTCACGATGGGGCTGTTGCTTGAGCAACGCGGGCTTATGCCGACCTTCGGCCCGAACGCCGAAATCTATGCCGTCATCGGTGGCCAAGCCGAGCGAGAGGCCGCGTTTCTCGACATCGCCGCGCTGCGCGCCGCGGGCTATCGCGTGGAGTATCCGCTTAAGGACCTCGCTTTCGGCAAACAGTTCAAAGCCGCCGCCGAATCGGGGGCGAAGCTCGCGCTGGTTTATGGAGGCGACGAATTGGCCAAGGGAGTCGTCAAATTCCGCGATTTGGCCGATCGCAGCGAGCATGAGGTGCCGCGCACCTCGGTGCTCGAGGCCGTGCGCGATCACTTTACCGGCGGAGGGGCATAGGAGCGCACAGGCTTCCCGCCTGCGCTACTTTGCCCTTGCCCGCGGTCGTTCACGCGGGCGATTCTGACCCTTCGCGGCATTTTCTTTGGTCAGGCCGGTGACGCCGCGTCGCTCCCATCGGCCCTAAATCGTTAGCAACCTTCAACCCAGCGTGTCGCAAGACGCGCCCGCGGTTCGACGTCATCTCCGGAGCGGGGCGGCGGCGAAGCGCACCCCGCAAGTTATGAGTTCCATCATGCAAGAGCTGCTGGCCCAATCGGCCTTCAGCCAGCTCCAAGAGGGCAAGATCGTCCCCGGTGTCATCACCGAAATCCGCCAGAACGAAGTGGTCGTCGACATCGGCGGCAAGTCCGAGGGCGTCATTCCCGCCAACGAGTTTATCGACATCGGCGATCTCCAAATCGGCGGCACCATCGAGGTGCTCGTCGAGAAGCTCGAGGACAAGACCGGCAAGCCCGTTCTCTCCTACGACAAGGCCGAGCAAAAGAAGAACTGGGACAACATCCTCACCAAGTTCCCCGAGGGCTCCGTCGCCACCGGTCGCGTCAAGGCCAAGGTCAAGGGCGGCCTCATCATCTCGATCGGCGTCGACGCCTTCATCCCGGCCTCGCACGTCGACATCCAGCCCCCCAAGAATCTCGACCAATACGTCGGCCAGACCTACGACTTCAAGGTCATCAAGATCGACCAGGTCCGGAAGAACATCGTCCTCTCCCGCCGCGAGCTCATCGAGCAGCAGCGCAGCGAGAAGCGCAAGGCCCTCCTCGATTCCATCCAGCCCGGTCAGGTCCGCAAGGGCGTCGTCAAGAACATCACCGACTTCGGCGCGTTCATCGACCTCGACGGCATGGACGGCCTGCTCCACATCACCGACATGTCCTGGGGCCGCATCGCGCACCCCTCCGAGGTCCTGAAGCAGGGCGAGGAGATCCAGGTCATGATCATCGAGGTCAATCGCGAGAAAGAGCGCGTTTCCCTCGGTCTCAAGCAGACCACCAAGAACCCCTGGGACGAGATCGAGCACAAGTTCCCGGTCGGCGCCAAGGTTCACGGCAAGGTCGTCAACCTCGTCCCCTACGGCGCGTTCATCGAGATCGAGCCCGGCGTCGAAGGCCTTGTCCACATCACCGAGATGTCCTGGACCAAGCGCATCACCAAGCCCTCCGAGGTTCTCAAGGTCGGCCAGGAGCTCGACGCCGTCGTTCTGGGCATCCAGAAGGACGACCAGAAGATCTCCCTCGGCCTCCGCCAGCTGGAGCCGAATCCGTGGGACATGGTTCGCCACAACTACCCGATGGGCGCCCGCGTCCGCGGCAAGGTGCGCAACATGACCACCTACGGCGCCTTCATCGAGCTCGAGGAAGGTATCGACGGTATGGTGCACGTCTCCGACATGACCTGGAACCGCAAGGTCAACCACCCGTCCGAGGTCCTGAAGAAGGGCGACGAGGTGGACGCCATCGTCCTCGACGTGGATCCCGCCCAGCAGCGCATCAGCCTCGGCATGAAGCAGCTCTCCGACGATCCGTGGGCCGACATCGACGCCCACTTCAAGATCGGCGACGTCGTCAAGGGCACCGTGTCCAAGATCACCACCTTCGGCGCCTTCGTGGAGCTGAAGGACGGCATCGACGGCCTCGTGCACATCTCGCAGATCAGCGAGGACCGCATCGACAAGGTGAAGGACATCCTCAAGCCCGGCCAGCAGGTCACGGCTCGTGTCATCAAGATCGACCGCGACGAGCGCCGCCTCGGCCTGTCGATCAAGGCTGCGAACTACTCGGCCGACCAACTGGCCGCCGAAACCGCCAGCTACGATGCGCTTAACCGCGACAGCTCCGGCGACATGATGAACCTCGGCGACATCCTCGACGAGGCCGCCAAGAAGGAATAAGCCCCTTCACGGCTGTCGGCCAAAACTTCAAAGGCGCCCGGAGCAATCCGGGCGCCTTTTTTTGTGCGTAAACGGTGCGACTCGCGACCGACGCGCCTCCCCTTTACTGTCCGCCCGCGCCGCAGCAGGGGTTGAACATCGACCCGCGAGGCGGCGTGTATCCGGAGTGCGGATCGACCACGTAATCGGCATCGTATCGATCGTGGTGGCGCAACCACGCCATCGGATGAGCAAACCCTTTTTCGTCCCGCCCGCGCGGAGTCAGGTCCATCCAGTGGTAGGCGCCGATCAAACCTTCGAGGCCTCGAGAATAGGCAGAGTAGGTGTGAAACACATCGCCCAGCTCCGACCTTGAAAACACGCTTACCCCAGGAAGATCTTCCACAGGGATAAGCCCTGACGGAAAGGTCTGGTAGTTGTAGAACACGCGTCCGGCTTCCATGTCGTCGCGGGTGAAAGAGACATGGAAATCCGAGCAGAACTCGCCGGTCACGTCTGAGTACCAGGGAAACGTCCATCCCATCCGCCGCTTGTACGCCTGCAGCTTCGCGAGCGGGCTGATCGGGGTCGGCCTGTTCACCTCAGTGCC
>CAMLQS010000002.1 GCA_946482165.1 uncultured Verrucomicrobiota bacterium
GGTCGTCTCGCACAAGCTGTTGGCCGCCTGCCGCCCGCGTCACCCGTTGCGCCCGGCACGGCCCGCATGGCGGGCACCCCGTGGCGGGCGGCCCTTCGGGCCAGCGCCCCGAGCGGCGCTGCCATCTCCGCGCTGCCGCGCTCCGTCCATGCACCCGCCTGGTGCACGTCGGGATTCCGCGAGCGCCAACCGACTCAACATCTTGCGCGATACTCCGCCGCCCGACTGCCGTTTCTAGGTTAAAAACTCTCCGACTCCTCCCCCGCCCCCGTCCTCACATCGCGTCGTAGATCTGCACGCGCTCCCAATAGGGCTTGAAACGCTCGACGAAGGCCTTGTGCACCGGATCGACTTGGTAGGCGTCGTGGGCCGCCACATCCTTGAACAGAGCCGTCAGCGCAAAGGAGTAGCTCGCGTCGACCACCGGACGCGGAACGATCGGCGCGGGTGTGCCGACATGCAATTCGCCGACGCTCTTGATCGGGCGAAGGGACTCAAGCCCCTGCGTAAGAAATTCCTCGCGCTGGGCGGGCGTCAGGTCTTTGCGAAGCCAGAAGAGAACGGTGTGAACGAGCATGGGAATGAGGAGCTAAATAAGAGTTCGCACCGTCTCCGCTCCCGCCCCGCCCGCGCGAGCAAAAACAAAACCCTTTCCACGCCCCGCGCCCGCTCCCTAAATTCAGCGCCTTTCCTCATGCCTGCGCCCGTCAACATCCAGCTCATCGGCACCGAAGTCGCGATCGCATGGGACGACGGACTGGAAACCTACTTCTCCGGCGAACAGCTGCGTGCCGCATCCCCCAGCGCCGAAAACGTGGGCGAGCAGGACATCTTGGGCAACAAATACGGCGGCGACGGCCCAAAGCGATTCCCCGGCGTCACCGTCCTCGGCTGGGAGCAGGTCGGCAACTACGCCATCCGTTTCGATTTCAGCGACCGTCACCGCACCGGCCTCTTCAGCTACGCCTACTTGCGCGAACTGGCGAGCCGACATCCCTAGGCGGCACGCGGCGGAAATCCGCCCGCCTCGCCTGTCCATCCGCTGCCCCCGCCCTCCACCCGCACCTCGCATTTTTTGCCCATCCCGCCCCGCCCGTCCGCGGTCGCCCATTTTTCATTCGTCATTCGTCATTGGTCATTGGTCATTACATCGAAGATGTCCTCCTTCCCCGCCCGCACCACGCTTCCCGAAATCGAGCTCGGCTCGACCCTTCAGCCCAAGTTTGGCCCCGACGGCCTCATTCCGTGCATCGCGCAAGACGTGCATACCGGCCAGGTGCTGATGTTCGCGTTCATGAACGCCGAGTCGCTCGCCCACACCCTGAAGACCAAGAAAGCGACCTACTGGAGCCGTTCCCGCAACAAGCTTTGGTGCAAAGGCGAGGAGTCCGGAAACGTCCAATGGGTGAAGGAGCTCTACACGGACTGCGACCAGGACGTGCTTCTCGTCAAGGTCGAGCAAACGGGCGCCGCCAACGCGTCGTGCCATAACGGATACAAGAGCTGCTTCTACCGGAAGCTCGTCGATCTTGACGGCTCCGACTACAAGCTCGATTTCACCAGCCAGCCCCTCTTCGACCCCGCCACGGTCTACAAGAAAAAGTAGGCGCCGAAGCCGGCATTGGGAGGTCCTGAAATCTCCGGCGCAGACCCCTCCGGAGATTTTAGGACCTCCCTTATCTTGTGGACTGCGGCGGCATGACGCCGCCTTCGGCGACGGGCCCCGGCTCGTCGCCTTTTTTTTCTCGTCCGTGTATCGACAAACCGCCGGATCGGCTCGATGGCGGACTCCCCCGAGGCGCCGCCTACTCGTCCCCGGCGCGCGTGCCCACGCCGAGGTGCAGCTCCTGGCACGCGCGCAGATACGCGGCCGCCGACCAGGCTTGGTAGGCCTTGCCCATCGGCCGCCCCGTCACGCCGTGAACCCACTCGTTGAACTCCCACGCGCGCTCGCGGCCGAGTTCGTTCACCCGCGCGAGCTTCACGAGTTCGTGGCAGGCGACATCGTGCAAACCGAGACGGTGGATAAACCGCACCCAAAGGCCTCCGATGAACGGCCATATGCCGCCATTGTGGTAGTGGTGCGGCAGGTTGAGCAGATTGACCGTGTAGTAGGGCCGCCAGTCGGGATCGCCCGCCTGAACCACCGGGTAGAGATTCGCGACCGGCCAGGGGGCGTTCACCCCCACGCCCCACATGAAACGAAACGCGGTGCGCGCGCGATCCGCGTCGATCACGTTGGTGAGAAACGCGAGCAGGTTGCCCAGCACGTCGCAGCGCCAGTTGAAGGCGAAAGGCGTGATCTCGGCCAGGAGGTATTGCGCGTCCCCGAGGGCGGCCTGGCTGTCCGCGAAACTCGCCGAGGCTGCGCCCGGCTGCGGCGTCGTGGTCGGCCAGAAGGTCGTCTTGATCTTGCCCGCGATCTGCTGCGACCAGCGCAGGTAGTCGGCGGCGCGGGAAAAATTCTCCTGATACTCCAGCAGGCGCCCGAAGCAGACGTTCGCGCGATACCACAGGATTTCATCGTAGAGGACGTGGTAGCTGCGGCCGAATAGATCCGTCCAGTCGCCCGCCTCCGGCACCTCGAGCAAAGCGTCGTTGTTGCTGTCGTGCGCGCTCAGCCAGTCCATCACCCGCTGAAGGCGCGGCGCGTATTCGTGAAGCAGCGCCAGGTCGCGCGTCTGGGTGACGTAGTGATAAACGGCGACGACGAGCCACAGGCCGCTGTCGATGGAGCAGATGCCGCCGACGCCCGAGTAGTCGGGCGCGCCGTCGTCGATGCGCACGTTCGCCGGCACCTGCCCGTTCACGCTGACCGCGTCGAGGAGCGTGCGCAGCGTGCGCCTTTGCGCCTCGCGGATATCGGGGTCGTTCATCTCCGCGGTCTGCACGACGGTGAAGCAGCCATCGCGCGCCCAGACGCTGCGATAATTCGCGTCCGTGCCCGTGACGGTGTTGTCCGCGAGCGAACAGGCGGAGAACCCCATCGGCGTGATGTTGCGTCGCAACGCGTCGAGCGCCCGCTCGTAGCCGGTGGCGATGAGCACCCGTTCCTCGGCCGTGAGCGCCTTGAGCGATTCCTGCCGGAAAAGCGTCGCCTGCCACTCGCCGGTCTCGCGCGCCGGCGGAAGGCCGTGCGGCGATGGCGCGCTCGGGATCACGCCGAAATGGGCCAGGCCCTCCAGCACGCCATCCGCCATGATGGAGCGGGAAACATAGGCCGGCAACTTCACCACCGCCTCGAAAAGTTCGGGCTGCGCGTTCTCGACGACGATGCCCGAAACGCCGGGAAGCAGGAACATGCCGTTGTCGTTGGCGGTGTCGCCCGCGACGAGCACCTCCTCGAGCGGAATCCCCAGGCGGCGGCAAAGCCAGGCAAGCGCGTTGCCCTTGTCGGCCGCGGCGGGCAGCACGTCGAGGAAACGCAGGCTCGAGTAGATCACCACCACGCGCAGCCCCGCGTCGCGGAGGCGTCCGCGCAAAACCTCGATTTGCGCGGCGTCGGCGCGCGGGAGGAACCAGCTCGATTTATAAGGGTGAAGGAACTCGGGCGGCTGCCGCTGGATTCCCGGCGTCTCGGCGACGATGCGCTCCACGAGCGCCAAGTCCCATCCTTCGCCGAATTGGGAGGAAAACTCCTCGGGGGCGCGGTTCTCCCGAAGGTCGTAGAACTCGGTGCCCACGCCGCCGATAAGATAATCGGCCGGGGGCAGCTTGCGCGCTTTGATCAAGGCGCGCATGTCGGCCACGCTTCTGCCGGAATTGTAGACCAGCCGCGGGCGCAACTCCCCGGAGAGCATTTCCCAGGTCTCCTTGAAACGATGGGTCGACTCCGGATTTCCGAGGAGCGTTCCGTCGAGATCCGAGGCGAAAAGCGAGATACGGCGCGGTGCGGGCGAATTCATCGGGCAGGTCGGGGTTCGATTGGCGCGAACACCCATTACCCGGATTCCGTTTCGCGCGAATCGCGGAGCAGAAAAACGAACAAGCCGACCCACAGCAGAATCGCCGGCAGCACCGAAGCCCAAAGCCCGAGCATCGCTCCCATCGGGATAAGGAAGGTCAGGATTTGCCAAAGCAGCGCGACGAGCAGCCGCAGTCCATCCGCGCGATGTTCGGCGCGATTGACCGGCTTCCAACCGCGCGGCCACCAACCGAAGGGCCCCACCTGATCGTAGAAGGCCCGCAAGGTCGCCGTCGGCACCGCCCGCGTGGCCAGGGCGCCCGCCACCGAGGCCAGCGTGGAGACGGCGGCGATGAAACCGAAGCGGGCGGCCTCGTTCCACGCGGCCGGGTCGCGAAGGAAAATAAACAGCGAGGCGCCGAAGCCCGCCACGATGCCGAGCGCGAAGCCCGCGCCGTTGAAGCGCGCCCAATACCAACGCAGCGCGAAGGGGACCAGAAACGCGGGGAAGAGCAGCATCACGATGTTCACCCACACGCCGACCACCGAGGCGCCGGCCAGCAGGGCGATCCCGAGCCCCAGCGCGACGATCAAAACCGAGGCGACGTAGCCCGCCCACACCCGCTCCCTCGGACCGGACCGGCCGCGCCAGGGTTCATAGATATCGCGCACGAGGTAGGACGCGCCCGCGTTTATCGTGCTGTCGAAAGTCGACATCGCCGCCGCGAGCATCGCCGCGACGATCAAGCCACGCACGCCGGTCGGGAAATAGTCGGAGAGCAGCACGCGCGACAGCAGCGTGTCCGCCGCGTCGGGAGCGGTGGAGTCGATCCCGAGCTTCACCGCGAGCACCGCGAATCCGAGCACGAGCGGCCAGCGAAACGCGAAGAGCACGGTCCACAGCATCGCGATCTTGCGGCATTCGGCGTCGGTCCGCGCGGCGTAGTAACGCTGCGCCATGTAGGCGGAGCCGGCGCTCCCGCCCAGCCCCTCCAGCACGCCCTTCCCCGCCCACACGAGCAGAAACCAGCCAAAAGCCTCGTAAGGCGCCAGCGCCGGGTCGCCGCCCACGCGCGGCCAGAGGCTGTTCAACGTCGAACCGGGCCACGCCGCGAGCAGCTCGGGCGTGATCAAGCCCGCGGCCACCACGCCGACATAGATCGCCGCCACGCCGATGATGCCGGCTTGAAACACATCCGTCCAAACCACGCCGTAGAGACCGCCGGCCAGGGTGTAGCCGAGCGCCACGACCGCCATGCCGAGCGTGCATTGCAAAGGAGAAAACGGCAGCAGCTCGGCGAGAAAGCGTCCGCTCGCGGTAAAGAAGAAGACGGTCATCGCCACCGTGATAACCAGGTAGGTGAGCGCGGCCATCAGACGCGCCGCGCGGCCCTGCGCGTCCTCCCCGAAGCGGATCAGCATCCACTCCGCGGTGGTCATCACCGCGCTGCGCCGGTGCCACTTGCCCATGAAGGCGAGGAAGACGGCGATCGGCAGCACCACGCCCCCCCTCATTTCGATGAAGAAGCCCTGCAAGCCGTAAAGGTGGAGCAGCGCGACGAGCGTCATCGTGCCGGCGACGTCGAGATTGCTCGACATGCCGGAGGCGCCAAGCGCCCACCAGGGCATCGCCCGCCCGCCGAGAAAATAGTGTTCGCCGCTCTGCCCGGCTCGGCGCGCGAGCGCGACGCCGATCACGGCCAGAACGACGAGGTAGGCCAGGACAATGAGATAATCGATGGTCGCCATGGCGGTCAGGAAACGGAGCGTGGACGGGAATCGAGATCGGCCGCGGTCTGCATCGGCCGATCCTGCCGAAGCTGGTAGTCGAGCCCCACCGTGACGGTGCCGGCCCGCCGCCTGAACGTGCGCTGAAAGAAAATGTTGTTCGGCACGAGCACGGTCTCGTCCGGACCGACCTCAAGCGTCGTGAAAAGCAGGCTCAGATCCACCACTTTGCCCTTCACGCCGTCGGCGCCCGTCAGCTCCACCTCGTCGCCGACGGCGAAAGGCTTGAACAACACCAGGACGAAGGCGCATAGAAAGTTGCTCAGCACGCTCCAGACGGCGACGAAGCCGATCGCGACGAGACCGAGGATCGTGCCGAGCACGGCGAGCAAGGTGTCGATCTGGAACCCCCACCGCCCAAGCACCAGCACGACCGCCACGACGAGAATGCCGTAGCGCAGCGTCAGTCGCACCGGGGCGAAGGCGAGCCGCGGCAGGTTGGCCCACTGGGCGAAGGCCTGGATGCGCCCGCGCAGGCCGTTGAACAGCAGAAGGGCGACGAGCAGGATGACGCCGCTCTGGATCAGGCGGACGAGGGTTTCGCGATCAAACAAATCCATGGTATCGGCGGCGCGAGGGGTTTGTATTGGTTACTTCATTACGATTTAATCCGTCGGCGTCGGGGGCCGGGGTTCGGCGCGGGGCGTCAGTCGCCATCGGTCCAAGGCTCGTCCCACTCCTTGTCGTCGAGCGTCACCGCGGCGACGGGCGTGCCCTCCGCGGCGGCGATCAGCTGCTGGGCGATGCCGGTCCAGGTGAAGAGGCTGCGGGCCTTGTGGGCGCCCATGCGCGCGAGCCGCTCGCTCAGGCGCGGGTGCCGGAATATCTTCGCCATCACGATGCCCAGATCCTCCGGGTCGAAAGGATCCGCGTAGAGCGCGTGCCGGCCGAACGAAATGGCGCGGTAAAGCCCGCCGTGGATCGTCACCACGGTCGGCGTGCCCGAGGCCATCGCCTCGATCGCCGTCATGCCAAAGGGCTCGTAGCGGCTGCAAAGCACGAAGAGATCGGCGGCGCGGTAGTAGTCCGGCAGCTCCGCCTCCGGAATGAAGCTGCCGAATCGGATGCGTTCGGCGTAGGGCGACTCGGCGGCGCGCGCGTGCAGCTTGTCGAGGATCGCCGACTCGCGCGGGGTAAGCTGCTCGCCGCCGACCGCGAGATGGAGCACTGCCTCGGGCTCGCGTTTCGCAAGGATCGCGAAGGCGTCGATAAGCAGGTCGTAGCCCTTGTTGCGCGCAAGCCGGCCCAGCGCGAGGACGACCTTGCCCTCAAACCCGAGGCGCCGCCGGATCGCGTCGCGGCTCGCGGCCCCGACGGGATAAAAACGCGTGTCGTCGTATCCAGGCGGGATCATCCGCACCTTCTCGGGCGGAATGCCGTAGTCCTGCGTGACAAGATCCAACTGCGGCGGGGTCGTCGCGACGACGAGGGAACAAGCCTGGTAGAGCCGTCGCTCCTCGTTGATCCGGCGTTTGAAGTTATACTGCGCCTCGAACTTCTCCGCGTCTTCCGGGTAGTCGCGCTCCATCTGCCGCTGCTTCCAAAGACCGAGCGAATGGGGGGTGTGCAAGTGGGGGGCGCGCACCGCCTCCGCCACCGTCTGCGCCGCCATCCCCGCGTCCCAATAGTGGCTGTTGATCAACTCATAGACGAGGCCGTGCCGCTTGATGAAACGCAGCGCGTGGACGCACCACTCCGCGAGCGAGTCGCAAAGATACTCCTTGGGAATAAACGCGGCGCCTCCACATGGCACGCGGATGATCCGCACGCGTTCGGACACCGCCTCGAGCTCCGGCTGCTCCTCGAAACGCCGGGTCCAGATGTCCACCTCGTAGCCGAGTTGCGCGACCTTTTTCGCCAACTCCAGCACATACACGACCTGCCCGCCGGTATCGACCGCGCCAAGCGGCGGGTTGGCGGCGACGTAGCCGTGGGTGGAGATCATCGCGATGCGGCGAAGGGAACTGGCGGTGTTGAGCAGGGTTTCCATCATAGGCAAAAAACAAGGCATACATGCCGTCGGCTTTCGCCGCCGCGCAACGCGCACGGCCTGACATTTTGGTCAGGTTTCGGATGCTGTATTCGCCCCCGCCCCACCTGCGCCGTAGCCCCACTGAGCAGTGGGCGGCCCCTCCGATAGCGGGCTCACCCGGCCCTGCTACAATCGGCAATCATCCTGCATCGTAAACGCGCCCCCCTGCTTCCCGACGCCCACGCAACGATACGTCCGGCGCGATTCCTTCGATCTCTCCCTCCCCCGCCATGAACCACCTCCCTTTTCACGGTTGTATTCAAACGTGCAACCATTGTGCCGAAGCCTGCGAGCGCTGTGCGACGGCCTGCCTAGGAGAGGCCGACGTCCACATGATGGCTCGCTGCATCGAACTCGATCGCAGTTGCGCCGAAATTTGCACGTTGGCCGCCCGCGAGTTGGCGCGCGGCTCCGAGTTTTCCGCCCAGATCTGCGCCCTCTGCGCCGAAATCTGCGAGATCTGTGGCGCGGAATGCGCCAAGCACGGCATGGATCACTGCCGCGATTGCGCGGAGGCTTGCCGCATTTGCGCCGAGGCTTGCCGGGACATGGCGCACTCCGTCTCCGAATGGCGGCGGTAAATTTGCCGGCGGCCCTCATTGCCTCGCGATTCTGGCGACATCTGGCGGCCATCAACATCGGCCAAGATTTTCCCTTTTCGCATTTCGGGCTAGGATAGCGGTGATCGCGTTATTCGCTTCATCCTCCCCCCGCCCGATTTCATGTCAGCCAAAGTCACTGTCGTCCTCCTGTCCTGCGTTTTTCTCTTCGCCGCCGGCTGCGCCAAAAAAACGCCTCCGCCCGCCGCGCCAGCCCCCGTCGAGGTCGGCGTCATCACCATCGCCGCCCAGTCCGTCACCCTCATGCGCGAACTTCCCGGACGCACGTCCGCGTTTCGGGTCGCGGAAGTTCGCGCTCGTGTAAGCGGCATCGTGCAAAAACGCCTCTTCACCGAGGGCGCCGACGTGCGCGAAGGCCAGGTCCTCTACCAGATCGACGCCGCACCCTACCAGGCCGCGCTCGACAGCGCCCGCGCCGCCCTCGCCCGCGCCGATGCCAACGCCGCGTCGGTGCGTCTCGCCGAGCAGCGCGCGAAGCAGCTCCTCGCCGCCAAGGCCGTCAGCCAGCAGGATTACGACAACGCCCACGCCGGGCTCCAGGCCGCCGAAGCCGATATCGCCGCCGCCAAGGCCGCGCTGCAAAGCGCCGAGATCAATCTCGGCTACACCTCGGTCGTTTCGCCCGTGTCCGGTCGCATCGGCCGTTCCCAGGTCACCGAGGGCGCCTACGTGCAGGCCGCGTCCGCCACGCTTCTCGCCACCGTCCAGCAACTGGACCCGCTCTACGTCGACCTCACCCAATCCAGCACCGAGGTCCTTCGCCTCCGCCGCGCGCTTGCCGAAGGCAAACTCCAGCGCACCGACTCGGGCGAGGCGCGCGTCACGCTTCTCCTCGACGACGGCGCCGCCTACGCGCACGAAGGCCGGCTTCAGTTCTCCGACGTCACCGTCGATCCTTCGACGAGCTCCATCACGCTTCGCGCCATTTTCCCGAACGCCCGGGGGGAACTGCTTCCCGGCATGTTCGTCCGCGCCCGCCTCGCCGAGGGCAGCGCCCCCGATGCGATCCTCGTGCCGCAACTCGCCGTGACCCGCAACGGACAGGGCGACGCCGTGGCGCTCGTTGTCGGCGCCGAGTCCAAAGTGGAACAACGCGTCCTGAAAACTCCGCGCGCCGTCGGCAACCAGTGGCTCGTCACCGAAGGTCTCGCGCCCGGCGACCAAGTGATCGTGGACAACCTCCAACGCATCCGCCCCGGCGCGGTGGTGAAACCCGTGCCCGCCAAGACGCCCGCGCCCACCGCGCCCGCCGCCAAGTAAGCGCCCGCCCGCCCCCGTCTCCCGCTAGGTCTCAGGTCTCAGGTCTCCGCCTTCCTTCGGGTCTCCGCCCTCCGCCTTCCGCGCTTTCCTTCATGTCCCGTTTTTTCATCGACCGCCCGATCTTCGCCTGGGTCATCGCCATCCTCATCATGGTGGCCGGCGCGCTCGCGATCCAAACGTTGCCCATCGCGCAATACCCCCGCATCGCCCCGCCCGCCATCACCATCGCGGCAAGTTATCCCGGCGCGTCGGCGAAGACCGTCGAGGACACCGTCACGCAGGTGATCGAACAGCGAATGAACGGCCTCGACAACCTGCGCTATATGGAGGCGTCCAGCGACGCCGTGGGCAACGTGTCCATCACGCTCACGTTCGAAGCCGGCACAAACCCCGACATCGCCCAGGTTCAGGTGCAAAACAAGCTCGCCCTCGCCACGCCGCTGCTCCCGCAAGAGGTGCAGCAACTCGGCGTGCGCGTGACGAAATCCGTCCGCAACTTCCTCCTCGTTCTCGGCGTGGTCTCGGAGGACGGCTCGCTCGGCGTCGCCGACCTCGGCGACTTCATCGTGAGCACGCTCCAAGACCCGATCAGCCGCGTGCCCGGCGTCGGCGACCTCCAGGTATTCGGAACCCAATACGCGATGCGCGTCTGGCTCGATCCCGACAAACTCAACGACTACCGCCTCGCCACCTCCGAGGTCGCCGCCGCCATCCAGACGCAAAACGCGCAGGTTTCCGCCGGACAACTGGGCGGCCTTCCCGCCGTCCCCGGGCAGCTTCTCAACGCCACCGTCACCGCGCAGACGCGTCTCCAGACCCCCGAGCAGTTCGAGAAGATTCTCCTCCGCGTAAACCCCGACGGCTCGCGCGTGTTTCTTCGCGACGTCGCCCGCGTCGAGCTCGGCAGTGAAAGCTACGCCAACAACTCGCGCTTCAGCGGTCGACCCGCCACCGGCATGGCCATACGCCCCGCCACCGGCGCCAACGCCCTCGAAACCGTCGACGCCATCCGAGCCAAGGTGGAGGAGCTCCGCCCCTTTTTCCCTCCCGGCGTCAAGATCGTCTACCCGCTCGACACGACCCCCTTCGTCCGCCTCTCGATCCACGAGGTCGTGAAAACGCTGCTCGAGGCCGTGATCCTCGTGTTTCTGGTGATGTATCTCTTCCTCCAGAATTTCCGGGCCACGCTCATCCCGACGATCGCCGTTCCCGTCGTGCTGCTCGGCACCTTCGCCGTGCTCTCCGCCGCCGGCTACTCGATCAACACGCTCACGCTTTTCGGCGTCGTGCTCGCCATCGGCCTGCTGGTCGACGACGCCATCGTCGTCGTCGAAAACGTCGAGCGCGTGATGAGCGAGGAAGGCCTGCCGCCCAAGGAAGCCACGCGGAAATCGATGGACCAGATCACCGGCGCACTGGTCGGCATCGCTCTCGTGCTCTCCGCCGTCTTCGTGCCGATGGCTTTCTTCGGCGGCTCCACCGGTGTCATCTACCGGCAGTTCTCCGTCACCATCGTGACGGCGATGGCGCTCTCGGTGGTCGTCGCGCTCGTGCTCACGCCCGCCCTCTGCGCCACGATCCTCAAGCCCATCGCCAAAGGTCATCACGCGTCCGATCGCGGTTTCTTCGGCTGGTTCAACAAGGTCTTTGATCGCAACGCTGACCGCTACGCCTCGGGGGTATCCGGCCTCATCAGGCGCGGCAAACGCTCGCTCCTCGCCTACGCGCTGATCGTCGCCGCGCTCGTCGTGCTCTTCTTGCGCATCCCGACCGGCTTTCTCCCCGCCGAGGACCAAGGCATCCTTTACGCCCAAGCCCAGCTCCCGCCGGGATCCACCGCCGAGCAGTCGCTCGCCGTGCTCCAGCAGATCGAAAAACATTTCCTCGAGGACGAGAAGGAGTCGGTCGAGGGCATGTTCGGCGTCACCGGCTTCAGCTACGCCGGCGCGGGGCAGAACCAGGTTTTCGGCTTTGTTCGCCTCAAGGACTGGGAGGAGCGCACCCGCCCTGAACAAAAGGTCGACGCGATCCAGAAGCGCGCGCTCGCCAAGTTCGCGCAGATCAAGGGCGCCTTCGCCGTCGCCTTCGTGCCTCCCGCGGTCTTCGAGCTCGGCAGCGCCACCGGCTTCGATCTCCGCTTGGTTGACAACGCCGGCCTTGGCCACGACGCGCTCATGGCCGCGCGCAACCAACTCCTCGGCCTCGCGCGTCAGAATCCCGCCCTGACCAACGTCCGCGCCAACGGCCTTGACGACACCCCGCAATACCGCGTCGAGATCGATCAGGAGAAAGCCGGCGCCCTCGGCCTCTCGCTCGCCGACATCAATCGCACCCTCGCGACCGCGTGGGGCTCATCCTACGTCAACGATTTCATCGACAAAGGCCGCGTGAAAAAAGTCTACCTCCAGGCCGACTCTCCTTTCCGCATGCTCCCCGAGGACCTCGGTCGCTGGTATGTGCGCAACAACCGCGGGCAAATGGTGCCCTTCTCCGCGTTTTCCGCCGCGCATTGGACACTCGGCTCGCCCAAGCTTGAGCGATTCAACGGCGTGCCTTCCCTCGCCATCCAAGGCGAACCCGCCGCCGGCCGCAGCAGCGGCGACGCCATGGCCGTCATTTCCGATCTCGCGAAACAACTGCCGCCCGGCATCGGCATCACCTGGAGCGGCCTCTCCTACGAAGAGCGCCTTTCCGGCTCGCAGGGGCCGGCGCTATACGCGATCTCGCTCCTCGTCGTCTTCCTCTGCCTCGCCGCGCTCTACGAGAGCTGGACCATCCCCGCCGCCGTGCTCCTCGTCGTGCCTCTCGGAGCGATCGGAACCTTGCTCGCCGCCTGGCTGCGCGGGCTGCCCAACGACGTCTACTTTCAGGTCGGTTTGCTCACCATCGCCGGTCTCTCCGCGAAGAACGCCATCCTGATCGTCGAGTTCGCCAAGGAGAACTACGACCGCGGCATGAGCCTGCCGGATTCCGCCGTGCTCGCCGCTCGCCAGCGCCTGAGGCCCATCCTCATGACCTCGCTCGCCTTCGGACTCGGCGTGTTGCCGCTTGCGATCGCCAGCGGCGCCGGCTCCGGCAGCCAAAACGCGGTCGGCACCGGCGTGGTCGGCGGCACCCTCAGCGCGACGTTACTCGGCATCTTCCTCGTGCCGGTCTTCTTTGTGGTCGTGCTGCGCCTCTTCCGAGTGCCCCCCCTCGGCCGGCGCACGCCCGCGGAACGTCCGCTGTAGGCCGTGCCGCCGGCCCGGCTTCCGGAGTCGGATCGCCTCGCCAACGGCCGGGCCTGCATAGCCATCACCCGGCCGCTTGCCCCGCCCGCAAAATCGGCTCCCTTTGCGGCGGTTTTGCTGCCTTAACTGTTTCCCTCATGTCCGCCTCCAAAGACCGTATCCTTTCCCGCGACATCGTCGTCACCCAGATTCCCTCCGGCGATAAACACACGCTCCCCGCCGGGGCGAAGGTGTTTATCCACCAGGTCCTGGGCGGCACCTACACGGTGCAGGGCGACGCCGGTCTCTACCGCATCGACGGCAAGGACGCCGACGCCATCGGCGAGCAGGTTTCCGACCAGTCCGTGCAGGCCTCCACCCTTGCCGACGGCGCCCCCGACCCCGAGGCCCTCTGGGACCAGCTCCGCAAGGTTTACGACCCCGAGATCCCGGTGAACATCGTCGACCTCGGCCTCGTCTACTCGCTCGACGTCCTAAAAACCGACGCCGGCTACAAGGCCGATGTAGCCATGACACTCACCGCCCCCGGCTGCGGCATGGGCCCCGCCATCGCCGAAGATGCCAAGGGCAAACTCCTGCTCGTGCCGGGCCTCGGCGAGGCCGACGTGCGCATCGTGTGGGAACCCGTCTGGAACCAATCGATGATCAGCGAAGAGGGTAAGATGAAGCTCGGACTCATCTAATAAACTGGAGCTACCTTTCGATGAAACTCTTCGGCGCGGTTTGCCTCTCCATCCTGCTTGCGGCCTCGGCATTTGCAGCCGAGACGCCACCCGCGCCACCCGCGCCACCTGCGCCGCCGCTTGCCCAGCCGCTGCCGAAAACCATCTGGCCGAGCATCGAGCTCACCGACGGCCGGGTCTTTCAACAAGCCCGCGCCACGAGCGCCGACCCGCTCTCCGTCACCTTCGCCCACCGTGAAGGGATAACCAAGGTGGACCGCCGGTTTCTGCCCGCCGAACTCGCTTCCGTGTTCCCGTTCGACGCCGCCGAAGCCGGCCGCGCCGCGCAAAAGCAGGCCGCAGAGAGGGCCGCCTCCGCCGAGGAACAAAAAAAACGCGAACAGGAGACGAAACGTTCGGCCGCCCAGACCGCAAAGACCGCGTCCGCCAATCGCAAGCGTCCGGCCGCGACGACAAGCCCGGCCGCCGCCACCCCCTATCAGCTCAGCGCCGCGGTCCGTGCCCGCGCGCAGCGCTACTTCGAGGATGAGAAACGCACCGGCTCCGGCGCCACCTTGGTGTTCAGCATAAACACCGAACTCGAAGACCCCGAACCGGTGAGCGGCTGGGCCGATCGCTGGGAAATCGAAGGCGTGGCGAGCTACAAGGTCTACGACTCCGTCGGCTGGGGCAGTTTCTCGTCTCGCACGCGGAAATTTCGCGCCCTCGTGGAAGCGCCGCCGGGCAAAACACCCAAGGTCGTAAGCTTCGACGAACGCTGACAGCGGCGCTCAATCGGCGCTCGTTCAGCCGCGGCCAAAGCGCCGGCCGATTTCACCCTGGCTCCACTCCACCTGCGTGGGACGTCCGCCGGGACTCGTGTGCGGCGCGCGACACGCGAAAAGTTTCCCCACCAACGCACGCATTTCCGCCGCGTCCACGTGCGGTGACAGGCGCACCGCCCGCGCCGCCGCAAGCCGCGCGAGCTGTTCGCGCGCCACCTCGGGATCTCGCTCCGCGGAACGTCCGTCGCGAAAGGCGTCGAGCAAGTCGCGCAAGCAAGCCTCGCCATCCGCCGGGTCCAGGACGGCGGGCACGCCTTCGAGCCGGAAGGTGGCGCGGCCAAACTCCGCGATCTCGAAACCATGTTTCGCCAAAAACGGCAGGCGATCCCGCAAGAGCGCCGCGCCCACCGGATCGAGCTCCAGCACGACCGGCAGCAGAAGCCGCTGCACGACGACCGAGCCCGCGGAGAACTGCGATGCGAGCTCCTCGAACACGATGCGCTCCTGCGCGGCACGGCGGTCGAGCAGAAGCAAACCCGCCGGCGTTTCGAAAAGCGCATAGGTCGTGTGCGCCAACCCGATAAAACGCCAGGCACCGGTCGAAGGAATGGCCCGGGGCGCAGCCGGCCCGGCAAGCGATGTGGCGGCGGCCAATGACGATACCGGAGCCGGCGAGGTCGCAGGCGGACGCGCCACGGCGGGGCCGGTCCACGAGACCGGAGCCGGAATCGTTTTCGCCGCCGCTGGAAGAGGAAAACTCCGCGCCGGCGCTCCCGCCGGATTGATCGGAGCCAGTTCGCCCCCCCCCATGCCCGCCACGGGCGGGGCGACAGACCGCAGCGCCGAGAGCACGCTGCGAATCACAAAGGAGCGCACCTGCGCCTCGGAGCGAAAGCGCACCTCGCGCTTTGTCGGATGCACGTTCACGTCCACCGCGGCCGGATCGATTTCGAGAAACACAAAGGCCGCCGGGTAGCGCCCCTTTGGCAGGACCTCGTGGTAACTCTCGATCAGCCCGTAGGCCAGCGTCCGGCTGTCCACGGGACGACGGTTCACGAAGGTGATCGTCTCGTGCCGTGTCGCCCGGCCGCCGGACCCGGGTTTGGCGATCAGCCCGTGCAAGCGTAACCCACTCTCGGATACGTCGATCGCGAGCAAGGTTTCGGCGAGCTGGCGCCCGAAAATCTCCTCCACCCGATCGGAAAGCGCCGGGCAGTTCGGCGACCGGAAAATCACGCGTCCGTCCTCGATCAAAGTGAAGGCGCAGTGCGGCGCGGCGAGCGCGTGCAGCCGCACCACGGTCACGATGTGGGCCGCCTCGGTCGCGTCGCTTTTGAGAAACTTCCGTCGCGCCGGCACCGAGTTGAACAACTGCGTCACCTCGATGCGCGTGCCTTGCGGACGACCGCAGTCCTTGACGTGAACGATGCGCCCGCCGTTGACGAGGATCTCGGTGCCCGCCCCGCCGGCGTCGGCGGTTTGCAGACAGAACCGGGAAACGCTCGCGATCGACGGCAACGCCTCGCCTCGGAAGCCGAAGCTGATCAAGCGGTCGAGATCCCCCGCCTCGGCGATTTTGCTCGTCGCGTGACGCTCGAGCGCGAGCAGCGCATCCTCGCGCGGCATGCCATGGCCGTTGTCCTCGACGCGCATCAGGGCCCGGCCGCCGTGGGAAAACTCCACCTCGACACGCGTCGCCCCCGCATCGAGCGCATTCTCGACCAGCTCCTTGATCACCGCGGCCGGGCGCTCGACCACCTCGCCGGCGGCGATTTGGTTGGCGACCCGGTCGGGCAGGATGCGGACTTTCGGCATGGCGCGGGGAAAGAAATGCGGCGGCGAAACGCGAGACTCGGCTTGCCGGCGGCACGCGCAACGCGTTTTTCGCGCGGTGAGCGCCCCCGGCGCGGCGTGACGCGGCGTCGCGCGATTTCGTCAGGAGGGCGCGACGCCGAGCCGCTCGCCGATGCGCGCATAAACCTCGCGCTGCTCGGCCGCATGCTCGACCAGATCGCGGTCAAAGGAGATTCGCCCGCGCTGAAACACCGTGATCACGCAGGAACCGCCGAAGGCGAAGAGCCCCTTTTCGTCTCCCTTTTCCACAGCGCGGCCGGGCACGTAAGTTTGCAGGATCGATCCGACCATCGTCGCACCCACTTCGAGTTGCGCAACACGGCCGAAACGCCGGGTCTCGATCAGGGTGAGCATGCGCTTGTTCTCGGTCAGGTAGCCGGGGTTGAGCCGGAGCGCGATCGGGCTCACCGAGTAGAGGAATCCGTTGATCAGTCGCGCCTCGCCCGGCGTGCCGGCGACGGGGAAATGGAAACGGTGATAATCGACCGGGCAAAGCCGCGAGATGAGCATCGCGCCGCCAGCGAACTCGCGACCGAGCTCGTCCGAGCCCAGCAACGCGGCGAGGGTGAACTTTTTCCCTTTCACATAAAATCCCTCCGCCGCGTCGACATCCTGATAAGCGAGGTGGCGACCGTCGGCGGGGAACGAGGCGACATCTTCCCCGGGCGCGACCGGGCGGGCGCCGGGGCGGAGGGTGCGATAGAAGAACTCGTTGAAGGTTCGGTATGCGGTCGCCGGCTTCGCGAACTCCTCGGCATCGAGCCCGTAGTCGACGACGAAAGGCAGGACCCGCGCGGCGCTGACCGACCGGTTCATCCGCCAGCCATACCAAGCGGAGAACCAAGCGCGGCGGACGGTGGTGGAGAGACTGACGCGTCCGAGCGGGTTGCCATAAATCCAGCGCAGCCAGGCCTCGCCGTAGATGCGTTCGGTTTCCAGGCGTCCGGTGCGGCGGTTGAAAAAGACGATGGGCTCGGCAGGCATGGTTACGTTGGCTCAGCAGGTCGGTGGCGACCGACGAGGAAAAGAAAAAACCCGCGACGCCAAGCGGCGTCGCGGGTTTTTGAGAAGCAATCCGACGGGGCCGGCCTCAGCTCAGGGCATCGCGATCTCGTAATCGAGCTGGTTGCGAATGGCGTCGGTCGTGTCGGTGAAGTAGAACGCGACGCCGTTTTCACCGGCGACCACCGTTTGCTTGCCGTCGGCGCCATCGCGGGCCCAAACGCTGCGATCGAACGAAAGATTCATGACGCCCGCCTTCATCGTATAGGCGAAAGAACCATCCGAGGCTCGCATGGGCTTGGCAGGCTCGATCGCGACCGGAGAAAGGCGCACCGTGTGCAGCGCGGAAATCACACCGCGCGGGTCGCGCAGATTGATCGGATTAAAGCGAGCCTTGACCTGGACCTTGTCCGCGAGGCAGCGGAAGGTTTGCTCCAGCTCGAAACGAGAATGGGTGACTTTCACTTCGAAGACGGTGGCACCGTCGCGGACCGACTTTTTCACGGTAGCGACATAACCGGCGTCATCGACGCCGCCGACGTTGAACGGCTTGCGGCGGCCGTCCGTGCCCACATAGCTGCCTTGCAGCATCATGCCGGCCGCGGCTTCGACCAAGACCTCGCCGCGAGCGGTGGAGAGCGATTGGAGGAAGCCCTTGTCGCTCACCGTGAGGCGATAGCGATCATTGCCGAACTTACGCCCATCCGCGGCGAAAATATCCGCAGGAGCTGCCGGGGTCGTCACCACGACCGGAGGAGGCGTGGGATTCGTGACGGGAGGAGTGACAGGAGGAGGAGTCGGTGTCTTTTCGCCGCCGGATGTGACGGGCGCCTTCTGTGTCGAGGTGGTCTGGTCCTCGGGCGTGGCGGAACGGTTTTTGGGTCCGCGCATCGTCATGGCCAAGCCGACGACGACCGCCGCGACGACGAGACCGCCGCCGATGAAAATCGGCCCCTTGTTGCTCTTGGCGGGGGCGGGCTTGGCGTTCGTTTGGACCGCGACGGACTCGACGGGCTTGGCCGCGCCAGCACCAGGTTTGACCGAGGCCGGCTTGGCCTCGAGAGAAGCGCCGCCAGCCTTGGGGGCGGGCTTGGACGACGATACGGGCGCCGAAGCTTGCGCCGAGGCGGTGCCGGCCTTGGAGCGAGCCGGGCGATTGGCCAAAGTATCAAGCAGGGGCTGAACCCAGGCGGCGTCGGAAGAGCCCGCGGCCGCGACCGCAATCACGCCAAACGAAGACGTGGGTTGCGGGGCGACGCTCGCCTCGAGTCCGAGTTTGGTCGTAAGCGCAGGGACTGCAGGCGTCCACGGCTTGATGCCGAGAGCGGCGGAAAGCTGATTGACCAGCCAAGCCTGCCCGGCGGTCAGGCCCGCGACGTGAAGAACCGAGACGGCGGGTTTGCCTTGCAGCAAGGGCTTGATCGCGTCCGCGAGCGGGGCGGCGACTTTGGTGGCAACGTCCGAGAAATCGTAGTTGTCGTTGTAGAACAATTTGCCGGCTGCGGCCTTGAACTTGAGGCCCAACCCGAGCTGGACCGCCTCGAAAATCTTCGCGTAGCCGACGGAGGCGGAAACGATGGCCTTCACGCCTTGCGCGGAAACCCAGACGAGGGACGCATCATCTTCGCCGGGCACCAGCACCAAGGCGACCTCATCGGCGGCAAGGGACGACGCGACGACGCCAAAATGGGCGGGTGCGGCCAAAACGAGCTCAGCGGGGGCGAGCCCGAGGCTGCTCAGCGTTTCTTTCGCAGAGGCGGCGGCGCCGGAATCCACGGCGGCTAGCAGCCAAGGAGTGGCGCGCGAGGGATCGAGGGCCAACCCGTTGGCGACGTCGCACACGGAGGCGACTGGAGCGCCCTCGAAACCGTGCGGCAGTTTGGAGACGTGACCTTGCAAAGCGGCCGGTTGGCGAACGGCGCCCGACTCGGCGTCCGCGGAAATATAGAGGAAATTCCGCGAGCCCAGCAACGAGGCCCGCGCGGCCCCGGAGAGTCCGTGTTCGGCGACGAAGGCGGCGAGATCGGCCTTCGCGTCGAGCGAGAAAGCGCGGGACACGACGACCTTCCGGCCGGCCAAGACGGCGATTTGCAAGGAATGTGGAGCTATTTCGACGTAGGCAAGCGAGGCAGACGGGGTGGCCATAGGAAAAAGAGGTTTGATTAGTAAGGGGGCGTTACGATTGCGCAACAACAGGATGGGTAGCGCGGAAAAAAAGGCGGATCAGAGTTCTAGCAGCTTTTTGCGCCGATCCTCGAAGGCTTTTTCCTTCACCGCGAGCTTGCTGGTCTCGGCGTCGAGGGCTTCGCGTTCCGCCATGAGTTCGACGGTCAGTTTCTCGAACGTGGCGCGCTCCTTGGTGAGCTGCGCGCGCAGGGTTTCGATCTCGGCCATGCCGGCGTCGAGCTCGGCCTGCTGAAGCGAGATCTTGTCCGAGGCGGCTTTAAGTTTCTTTTCGCGAGCCAGGATGTCCTGCCCGGCCTCTTCGACGCCGGCGGAGTCAGCTTCGAGGCGAGCACGATCAGCCGCGATGGCTTTGCGCTCGGCGGCAAGCTGCTTCTCGGTCTCGCCCACCGTAGCCACCCGGGCGTCGAGGCGTTTATCCCGCTCGTCCAGAACCTTGGCGCGGGCGTCGAGTTGCGAAGCGACGGTGGCGTTCTTTTGCTCGCCTTGGGACAATGCGGCGGCTCGGGCGCCCAGCTCCGAATCGCGGGTGGCAAGGGCCTTCTCGCGAGAGGCCAGCGCCTTGAGAGCGGTGTCGTGCTCGGTCTTGGCGGTCTGGAGCTTGGCGACCTCCGCGGTCACGCCAGCCTGTTGCTGCGCAACAGCCTTTCGGTCGGACTCCAGCTTGCTGCGTTCGGCGGCCAAAGCGGCTTCCGTCTTGGCGACGGCGGCCTCGCGCTGGCCGGCGCGGTTGTCGCGAATGGAGATTTCGGAATCGCGTTCGGCGAGCTTCTTCTCGCGTTCGACAAGCACCTTTTCGGCGTCGGCGATTTTCTTTCGGGTCGCTTCAAACTCGGCTTGGGCCGTGATGAGCTTTTTCTCGCGTTCGGCGAGGTCGAACGCGGCCTTGGTCATGGCCGCCTGATCGGCGGCGAATTTCTTGCGGTCGGCAGCCAAGGCGGCGACGGCGCCTTCATGGGCGGCCTTCTCCTGCTTGATCTGCTTTTCCTGCTCGGCGAGCGCGGCTTGGCGCGAAGCGAGCGTCTTTTCGGTCGCCGCATGAGACTCGGCCTGGGCGGCGATCTTCTTCTCCGTTTCGGAGATCTTTTTCTCCCGCTGGGCCAAATCGCTTTCCTTTGTTTTGAGCTGGTTGGCCTCGGCGTCGATTTTCTTGCGAGAATCGGCCAAGGCATTTTCGCGGCCGGCCAGAGCCAGCTCGGCCTTGGCGAGTTCGGCCGCGCGTTTCTTGTGGCTGTCCAACTCCGCCGCGGCGTCCGCCTTGGCTTTCTGCAGGGCGGCCGACTCGGCGGCCAGGCGCTTCCCCTCGTCGGCGACCTTGGCTTGCTCGATTTCGAGACCCTTTCGGGCGAGAATGATTTTGTCCTCGGCGAGTTTGGCCGCATCGACTTGTTCGAGCGCCTTTTTCTCCAGTGCCGCGATTTCGGTCGCACGCTTGCCAAGCTGTTGTTCGCGAACCTCGAACTTGCGCTGTGTCTCGACGACTTCCTTGGCCGCCAACTCATGGGTGGCTTCGCGCTGCGCGAGTTTTTCTTCGGACGCCTTGAGGCTGGCGCTGCGCTGATCCAAAGCCTTTTGGACATTGGCATGCTCCGCCTTGGCGGCGTTGAGGCGGCCGGATTCCGCGGCGATCCGCTCGGTTTCCTTTTGGACGCGCGTCTCTTCCTTTTCCAGATTGGCGGTGCGCTGGGCAAAGACGGCTTGTTCCGCCGCCAACGCGGCCTGGGCGGTGGCGAGCTGATTCTCGCGAGCTGCGACAGCTTGATCGCGGGCGATGGCCTCGCCCTCGGCGTGGGACGCCTTTTTCTTCTGAAGTTCGAGCGACTTTTGAGCGGAAACCAATGCGACCTCGCGCTCTTCGAGCGCGGCCTCGGCGGCGGCGAGTTCCTTGGCCTTGGCGGCGGCGGCGGCCGTGGCGGCGGCGGCGGCGGCACGCTCGCCTTCCAACCCGGCGCGATCCGCGGCGACACGACGGGCTTCCTGCTGCAGGCGGGCTTCCTCGGCTTCGATCTCCGACTGACGCGCGGCAAAAGCCTCCTCGTCGGCGCGCACCCGTGAAAGCTGGGCGGCGACCTTCTTTTCATGGGCGACGACCGACTTTTCGCGGACGGAGAAATTGTCCTCGCGCTCGGCCACGGACTTTTCCTGCGCGGCGAGTTTGGCCTGCGCGGCTGTCACGGCCGCTTCGCGTTCGGCGAGCGCGGCCTCCAACTTGCCGACTTCGGCCATGCGCTTCTGGTGAAGCCGGACCGAATCGCCGGCGTCCGCCTTGGCCTGCTCGAGCTCGGCGGCGTCATCCGCAAGCCGCTTTTGCTCGGCGCCGAGTTGGGCGCGGGCGATGTCGAGTTCGGACTGGCGGGCGACGAGAGCGGCCTCGCCGTCGGCACGGGCTTTTTTGGCGCGTTCGGCCTCCGCCTTGGCCTGGGCCGCGGCGGCCCGGGTCGCTTCCAATTCGGCACGTTGTTCGGCAAGCGCTTCGCGCTCGGCGCGCAATGCGGTCTCGCGCTCGGCAAGCGCAGCCTGGGCGGCGGTCAATTCGGCCCGCAGAGACGCGAGCGCTTTGTCAGATTGGGAAACGTCGGCGGCCCGCTTGTCGGTTTGCTTCTTGTTCTTGTCGGTCCCGGTGGAATGCGCGGCCAAAGACGCGCGCTCGCTCTCGATCCTGGCGCGCTCGGCGGCCACGCCCGATTCGGCGGCGGCCAAAGCACGCTCGCGCTCCGCCAAACGGTCGGTTTGGACCTTCGCCTCGCGCTCGGCGACGTCGCGACGATCCATCTCTTCTTTCAACTGCTTCTGCAGGCGATCACACTCGGCCCGAAGCGAGTCAAGGTCGGCCGGAGCGCCGGCAAGCCTGGGCGCGGTTCCCGCGTCGGCGAACGGCTGCGAGGACGAAAGCCGCGATTCGCCGGCAAGGAAAAGCGTCATCTCGTGCCGGCAATGCTGCGCGACGCCGCTCGTGTGCCCATTGAGACGCGGCTGAAGCAGTTCCGTGGCGCGGGCGAAGAACGCGCTGAGATTGAGCGGAGGATGAAACAGATCGCGCACGCCCAAACGGATCGCACGAACGATCACGTCCATCTCCGGCTTGGCGCACAGCAGCAGGATCGGAGCGGTGCGCTGGTGGCTGCGTATGTTCTCGGCAAGCGTGAGCGGATCTTTGCCCAACTTCGACCCATCATGAATGACCAAGTCGAATTGCTCGGATTTTAACGAGGTCTCGAGATCGGAAAGGGACGGGATTTCACGCGCATAAAGTCCAGACTCCACAGCCACGTAGGCTTTTGCATGGAAAAGATCGGGGCCGGTGCGAACGAGCAAGATTTTCGCGGACACAACTGATAGGGGGTTTTTAGGATTCCACCGAGGGCAAAACGCCGGGTCGCAGAGCCAAGAACAGGGGGGGATGCCCAGCAACGGTAAAGCTTCTGCGCAATTGTTCCTAAATTGTCAAAAATAAGTGATAGAGGAGTGAAAGTAGGTAGCTCTTCCTAGGAAAGGCCCAGGACGGTTGGTGCCCATGCTTAGAAAGCATCCGTAAAAATGCTCCCTTCGGAACCACCAATTCCAACAAGGCCCGCTACCGGTAGAGGGCCGTCTGCGGCGCCGGCGCCAGCACGTTATAGGCCCGGATGGCGGTTCGCCACCACGCCGAAAGACGCTCGGCGGGGAGCGACCAAAGGTCGCGGTGCAAGGCCGCCATCGAATCCGCGTCGAGCAGCAGCGCGAGTTTATCGCGCGAGCCGAGCGCCCCGGGGCCTTCCCGCAGCAGGCGTTCGCGCAAAGGTGCAAAGCGTTCCTCGCCGACCGAAGCCGGTCCGTGATCGCGCTCGCGCAAAAGGGCGAGGTGGACCGCGTTCACGTAGGGATCCAGGACGGCCTGCATCAATCCGTAATCGGCCGACAATTCGGGAAGCGGCGGCGCATGGCGGCGGCAGGCGTCCAGATTGCGCGCGAGGCGGGTCAACTCAGGAGGCGGAGATGTCTCTTCCGGCGTAAGGAAGAACTTCAAACGACGCACAAACTGCCCGGCCGCGTTCTGCCCCGTGACCAGCGATACCGGGATCGACGTGATGAGGCCGAGGAGGATTGGCGAAAGCCACCCGGCAAAGGCGGGGTTGACCCAGAGCGCGAAAGCGCCCCACCCCAGCCCGGTCGCCGTGTGGCCGGCATGGGTCAGGATCGCTTCGCGCCATTCAGGATCGCCGTCGGTGCCGCGCCGCTGCGCCACCCAGGCCACGCCGCGTCCGGTCAGGGTGAGCACGATGAACTTGGAATGAAACAGCATCAGCACCGGCGCTATAAGCGTGAAAATGGCCGTCTCCGTGACAGCGCCGGCAATTACCCGCGCCCAGCCGCCAAAGCCCGCCGCGGCTCCCGGCCGGCGCGCGAGGTCAAGAATCGCCAGGACCTTTGGAAAGAACAGAAGCCCCAGCGTGCCGAATAGCAGCAGGAGCGCCTGCGCGTGAAATCCGAGATGCAGGTAGCGCGCGAAGCTGTCCACCGGCAGCGGGCTCAAGCCGGTCGCGGCGTAGCGCCAAGCGATGACCGAGGACACGATCAGAAACGCCAGCCAAAGGGGCGAGGCCAGGTAGGCGAGAATGCCCAGCGCGAGGTGCAGGCGATTGGCCGCGTGGAGACCGCGCGCGGTGAGGAGCCAGGCGTGTTGAAGATTGCCCTGCAGCCAGCGGCGGTCGCGCTTCGCGAAGTCGATCAAGTTGCCCGGGCACTCCTCGTAGCTGCCATCGAGGTCCACCGCCAGCCACACCGACCAGCCGGCGCGGCGCATCAGCGCGGCCTCGACGTAGTCGTGGCTGAGAATGCGTCCGCCAAAGGGCTCCACGCCCGGCAGGTCCGGCAGCGAGCAGTGCTCGATGAAGGGCGCGACGCGAATGATCGCGTTGTGGCCCCAGTAGTTGGCCTCGCTTTGCTGCCAATAGTTCAGGCCGGCGGCAAACACCGGGCCATACAGGCGCGACGCGAATTGCTGAAGCCGCGCGAACATCGTCTCGCCGTTCACGAGACGCGGCACGGTCTGGATGATGCCGGCGCCGGAATTGCGCTCCATAAGGCGCACCAGCTTCACGATAGCGTCGCCGGTCATGATGCTGTCGGCATCGAGCACCACCATGTAACGGTAGCGCTTGCCCCAGCGACGGCAGAAGTCGGCGAGATTGCCGGCCTTCTTGTTCAGGTTAACGCGACGCTTGCGGTAAAACATCCGCCCTCGCGCGCCAAGCTGGCGGGTGAGCGCGACCCAGGCCGACTCCTCCTCGATCCAACGGTTCGGGCTGGTCGTGTCGCTGAGGATAAAAAAATCGAAGGCGTCGAGCTGCCCGGTGGCCTCGAGCGAACGGTAGATCACGCGCAACCCCTCCATGATGCGCGAGGTGTCCTCGTTGAAAACCGGCATCACTATGGCCGTCGGCGCATCGACGGGGCGAGCCTCGTCCTCGGGCGAGAGGCTGTTGAGGATGCGATTGGGATCGCCCTCCCCCATTCGGCAAAACCAGCCGATCACGGCCTGGACCGCGCCAAAGGCGACCAACGCGAACAGCATCGCGAAGAGGACCAGGTGGAGAATCTTCCACTTGTCCATGCCGGTGCGCCAATGCAAATCGGCCATCAACAACACGGCGGGGCCGACGAGCAGCAGCGTGAGCGAGGCGACCAGCAAGCGGCGCTGGGTGACTCGGGTGCCGTCAAGACGGGCGGGATCGAAACGAGATACGCTCATGGAGCGAAAAAAGAAAAAAACGAAGATGCGGGATCGGGGAAAGGTGAGACGCAGCCAAAGTTCCGGCGCTCAGGAGTGAGTCGCGAACCAGACCGCGGCGAGAAGGCCGACGAAAAGCAGCCAGCCAAAAACGGCGCGGAGAATCGGCCAGCGCGCGAAGGTTTTCCACGCTTCGTCGGCGACGTTGGCGATCGGACCGAAATCGAGCGGGCGAGGCACCATGCGGGTGAGCTCAAGTTCGGGGCCGGCCTCGATATACGCGGCGCGCATCGCCTCCACCAACTCGACGGGCGGCGGCGTCGCGGCGAGGAAATGCTGCGGCCAGCGCGCCGGGACGTCGGCCATGACGAGCGCGATCCGGCCACGCGTGCCGAGGCGTTCGTCATCGGGATCGGCCGCGTCCCCGAGGACGCGCGCGAACCACTCGGTGGTGCGGCGTTCGGCCTCGCCCATCGCGAGCGACACCGGATCCTGGCCCGCGGCGGAGGGAGACTCGGCCGCGACGCGCGCGGCGCGAACGATCTCGACCGCGAGGCGATTGAGCACGAGGCGGCTCTCGATCTGGTGCGCGCGCAGATAACTCTCCACTCGCAAGAAAGCTTCGTCCCAGCCCGGCCCCGAGGGCTCGAGGGTGCGAGCGTCGGCGGACGCAGGCGACGCGGCGGACGGGGTGGCGGAAGTGATGGGGCTCATTGCAGCCAAGTATAAACCCAAGTCTCGGACACGGGTTGATAGCCGTCGCGCAATTGCACCTGTATTTGCACGGGGCGAGGTTCCGGCAGACCTCCGGGCGGGGCGTCCACCCCGTCGACCTGGAGCGCGACCCGCCAGCCGTCGATGCCGGTGTGGCGAATGAGAGTCTGGTGGCGAATGCGCGCGCCCGGACCCACTCGAATATCGGCCGCGAGCGTATCGGGATTTCGCTGGCCGATGCCGGCGCCGGCAAAGTCGATCCAGTAAAGCCGGCCCCAGCCGCCGCTCGGCAACCCTCCGATGCGGGTAGACTGCACCCGGGCGAGATTGTCGTCCCCGGGCTGCTCAAGGGACCAGTTCATCCGATAAGCGAGATTGAAGGGCTTTCCGGGCTGCGGCTTTTGATCCGGCACCCAGTAGGCGACAACGTTGTCTCCGTATTCGTTGACGGTCGGGAGCTCGACGAGGCGGACGTTGCCCGCGCCCCAGTCGCCCTGCGGCTCGATCCAGCAACTGGGACGTTCGTGGTAGCGCGCCTCGAAATCTTCGTAGGCGGCAATGGCGCGTTCGCGTTGCAGCAAGCCGAAGCGCACCGGCTTTACGGCGCGCAGATCGGTGTTGAGGATCGCGCGCGGGTTCTGCAGAGGGCGCCAGAGGTGGGTGCCGTCCGCCGAGTGGAGGAGCAGCCCATCGGAGTCGTGCACCTGCGGGCGCGGATCGTCCATCGGGCGATCGGAGTTTTTGCCGAACCAGAACATGCTGGTGAGCGGAGCGATGCCGGGCAGGTCGATATTGTCGCGCGCGTAGAGCTCGGCGCGAACGTCAATCACCGTGGGCCGGCCGGGCTGGATAACGAATTCGTAGGCGCCGGCGATGCGCTTGCTGTCGAGCAGCGCGTAGACGACGAGCGACTTCGCGCCTGGACGGGGTTTGCCGATCCAAAAGTCGGTGAACACCGGAAACTCCTCGATCTTGCCGGGAACGCCGGAGTCGACCGCCAGGCCGCGGGCGGAAAGGCCGTAAATCTGGCCGGCGCCCAAGGTGCGAAAATAAGAGGCTCCGTGAAAAACGATCAGCTCGTCGAAAATATCGGGACGATTCAGCGGATAATGAACGCGAAAACCGGAGTAGCCCAGCGAGGAGCGCAACCAGCCGAGATTTCCCAGTTTTCCGTAGTCGAAGAAGTCGCGGATGAAGGGAATCGTCTGAACGTGCGTCGCGCTGAACTCGCGGATCTGCACCGCCTCGCGAACCGCCGCCGTGCGATGGAAGAAGTGCAGGTGGAAAGGCAGGTCCTCGCTTCGCCAAAGGGCTTGGTCGGGCTTGAAACGAATGTCGCGAATCTCGTCATAATTGAGCTTCGCGAGGCGCTCGGGCAGTTCGCGGTCAGGCTCCTTGTAGGCGGAAGCCGCACGGTCGGCGGCCTGCTTGCGCACATAGTCGAAGTTGACCTCGAGTTTTTCGATCGCGGCCCGCGCGGGGACGCCCAGCAGCAAAGCCGCAAAAAGCGCCCCCGCCGCGAGGCGGGAGATAGCTACGACACCGGTGGAGTCAGGGCGAAGGAAGGTCACGGCTGGATTAGACGGAAGAAGTCGGATGCGAAACCATCAGGCAGGGGCCGGGAGTTTGGCAAATACGGAGCAGTCCGGCGGAACACCGCCCCGATGCAATGCATGGCCAACGCAACCAAACAGGGAAAGGCATGCCACACGCGTGCCTCGGCGGTGCCTTAGCCACCAGCGGGCTCGGACGAACCGGCTTTTTTCTTCGTCGCCGCTTGAAACGCCTTCTTGGGCAATTTTTTAACGGCGACAAAACGCGCGCGGAAAAGCTCATCCAGAGTTTCCCGGACTTCGGCCGGCAAACGTGCGACCAGAGCGTCTATCTCGGGAAGCGCGCCCGCTTTTCCGTCGCCGTCGTCATCGTCGGCAACGGCGGCGGCACGGCGAACTGGCGGCGAAGCTTGGTCTCGCGCGGCAACTTCCCCGCGCATTTGCGCCTCCAGTTCGTCCAAGGGAGGCCCGTCGCCGTCATCCGGGGCGGAGGGGGAGGCGGACGCCGCCGGGACATATGCCGGCTCGGCTTCCTCGTAAAAATCGCCCGAGCCGGCGGTCTCGGCGGCGGACGCACCCAGCGCCGATTCAAAACCCGCGGCGGGAATATTGGACGCTCGCGGCGGCGGTATCAGCGGAGGACCCGGACGCGGCGGCGGAGCGCTGGCGGCCGATTCGGCGACGTAGGCGACTATCGCCGCGTCAAGCCGATCGATCAGGGCTTTTTTTTTTCGTCGTCGCCCGCGGCGTTCGCGGCGGGCAAGGCGGCTCCGAGAGCGGCAAGTTCCTTGAGGAGCGAATCGATGGCGCGCGCGCGGGACGCGTCCACGGCCTTCAAGAGCGTGACCTCGAGATTGATCTTGTCGGAAAGGCCGAGCTTCACGCTGCCTTCGCCTTCGCGAAGGACCTCGAGCATGCGCGTAAGCTGCTCGGTCGTGAGCGGCACGCCGCCGAGCGCCGGGCTGCGTCCGCCCTTGGCGATGGAATCGAGCAAGGCCTCGCGGATGTGTCCCTGGAGATCGGCGACGAGACGCGCGAGGTCGCGGCCGGAGGCGTCGCATTCGTCGACAAGGCGCACGATCTGCGCGTGATCGCCGGCGGCGAGCGCGGCGGCGAGCGCGGCGAGTTTTTCGCCGGCGACCAAGCCGTAGACGTCGAGCACGTCGGGCTCGTCGATCTTCGTCCCGCAGAACGAGATCATCTGGTCGAAAATGGACTGCGCGTCGCGCATGCCGCCGTCGGCCATGCGGGCGATGCAGGCGAGCGCGGTATCGGTGACTTGAATACCCTCCGCGGTCGCGATTTTGGCGAGCCGCTCGACGATCAGCGCCGAGGCGATCGGCTTCAGGTCGAAGCGCTGGCAGCGGGAGACGATCGTCGGCAGCACCTTTTGCGGATCGGTGGTGGCGAAGACGAACTTCACATGATGCGGCGGCTCCTCGAGGGTCTTGAGCAGGGCGTTGAAAGCCGCCGCCGAGAGCATGTGGACCTCGTCGATGATGTAGATCTTGTAACGCCCTTGGGCGGGCGCGTATTGCACGGTGTCGCGCAGGTCGCGCACCTGATCGACGCCGTTGTTGGAGGCGCCATCGATCTCGATGACGTCGAGGTGCGTGCCGGCGGCGATCGACAGGCAGGCGGGATCTTGCGGGTCGAAATCGGCCTTCGGCCCCCCGGTGCAATTCAACGCCTTGGCGAAGATGCGCGCCGTCGACGTCTTGCCGGTGCCGCGCGGCCCGACAAAGAGGTAGGCGTGGGCGATCCGCTGGCGCGCGATGGCGTTGCGCAAGGTGCGGACGACATGGTCCTGACCGACGACATCGTCAAAGGTCTGCGGACGCCATTTGCGGGCGATGACTTGGTAGGCGGCTTGCGACACGGAGGAGGTCGAAAGCATGCTTCGCGACGCGAAGCGCAAACCCGAAAACGCGTCGGGGAAAATTAGTGGCCAGGCACTCCACGGCACTGGGAGAACGTCGTCACCGTTGCTGCCTTCCGGCCCTGGCGGGGTTCACGCGCCTGCCCATGCATGGCGCCTGGCCGCCGGCACCGTGGGCACCGCGCGGGAGCGGTTCAACAGGAATCTTTCGCGAACTCGCGGGCGCACCCGCGATGCGCGACTCGGACAATCGCCCGGTCTTTGATCAACGCGCCGGGGCGGCGAGAGCCACCGCGACACCGGCGCCAATCCCTCCCGCCAGCCGCACCGAAGCCTCGGCGTCTCGCGGATCGGAATAGATCGTCACATAAACCGTGCCGATCAAGTTCTCGGCGGTAACCAGCGTGGAATCGGCCGCGGCATTGTTCGCGCCGCGAACGACCCAGCCGTTCTGCGAGCGAGACTCGACGCGGTGCGCGATCATTTCGCCAAAGCGATTCCGGTAAACGACCACCATCCCCTCGCGCAACGCATCGACCGGCGTGGCGCGGACAACCAGCACGGATCCATCGCCAAAGTAGGGCAACATCGAGCGTCCCTGAACCCGCACAACGGTGTCGCCCGAAGCGGCGGCCAACCGCTGCGCATCCGCAAGCGCGGTCGCAAGTCCGACCCGGGCGGCGGGATCGACGACCAAACCATTGCTCCCCGCCCTCGCCGCGACCGCGCTGACCAAAAACATGAGCACCAGCTTCCAGAACAGGGAAGGGAGCGCGGGGTTCATGCCGCCTACCCTAGACTTTGCCCGTTCTTAACGGCAGACGGTGCCCGCCTTATGTTGTGCAAGTTCATCGCCCGATTGATTGACGGGAGCCTCCCGCCTTTTCCCGGGCCGCCCCGCCCGCCTCTAGGATTCGCCCCTTAGCTTCGCCCGGGCGAAATCCCCCTATGCTATAGGTAAAGCCTTTCGGGAGAAATCACGCGCTTCTCGCGACGCCGTCAGCCGAAAATCGTCAACACCATGCCTGCCACAATGCCGAGCACGGCAGGCAGTTTCTGCATTCCGTTCTTCTCGGCGAAGAACCACAAACCTCCGGCGAATGCGACCAACGTGCTGCCACGGCGCAAACTGGACACGAGCGACACCAATGCCTCCGGCTCCCGGAGCGCGTCGAAGTAGAGAAAATCCGCCGTAAGCAGGGCGAAGGAGACGCCGACGATGCTCCAGCGCCAGTGGAACTCGTTGCGCGGCCACCAACGCCGCCACCAACCGACCGCGAGCGGCAAAAAAAGCAGCGCGAGGTAAACCGAAAACCAGCACTGCACGGTGGCCGCATCGAACCCGGCCGTGCCGAGCAGATATTTGTCATAAAGCCCGCTCACCGCGCCGAGCAGCGTGCCGCCGATCAACCACCAGACCCAGCGGTCGCGGTGAAAGTGAATGCCTTCCTTCGCCCCCGCGAACGACAAACCAACGAAGGAGGCCAGCGTGATCCCGACACCGAGGAACTCCATCCACGAAGGTCTTTCGCCCAGGACGAGAAGCGCTCCCGCCAAGGTCCACATCGGACCGGTGGCGCGGATGGGCGCCGCAAGCGAGACCGGCAGATGCTTCACCGCGAAGTAGCTGCATATCCATGACCCGGCCACGATGGCGGACTTCGCCAGCATGAGCAGATGCTCGCGCCAGCCGAGATCCGCGACGTGCAAGGTGGCGGGAAGCACGCCCGGCAAAACCGCGCCTGTGGCGACAAACAGGGCCCAAACCGTGGCGCTGCAGACGTTCGACCAGAACAACACCGGCAGCACCGCGTTGTCGTGCACCGCGTGTTTGGTGCAGAGCTGGTAGATTCCGAGGAAGAACGCGGAAAGGAGACTGGCGAGAATCCAAGACATGAAACCGGCGAGCCTGCCGCGCTTTCGCCCGCGTAGCCAAGCCCGAGTCGGCTGCGCGCGATTTCATGCGCTCTTCATCCTCCCTTCATCATAAACACACGCGGCCCCGCCATCCTTGGCGACATGACCGAACGCCTCCTCCCGAGCTACGCTCGCCGGCTCAAAGCGCTCTGCCTCGGGCGCGCCGACGAGATCGCGGCCATGGTGGACGACCGGTCGCCGCGGTGGTTGCTCTTCTGCGGCATGGTCATCCTCGTCGGCTGCGGGCTCTACGGCACCTCGGTCGGGCTTTGGCGCTCGCCGCTGCAGTCCCTTTTCACGGGGCTTAAAATCCCGCTTCTCATTTTTCTCACCTGCGCGGGCAACGCCCTGCTCAACGGCATGCTCGCCCAGATGATCGGCTCGGGGCTCGGCTTCCGGCAGGCGTCGGCGGCCATTCTGCTTAGCTTCACCGTCGCCGCCTGCCTGCTCGCCGCCTTTTGCCCACTGAGTTTTTTCGTGCTTTGGAACACACCGCCGCTCGCCTCCGCCGACGCGGGTTCCGGACACAGCATCACCCTCCTCACGCACGTCGCGTTGATCGCCTACGCCGGCATCACGGCCAACGCCCGGCTTCTGACACTCCTCCGACGCTTCGCTCCCGCTCCCCGCGCCGCCGCGACCACCCTCTTCGCCTGGCTGGCGGGCAACCTCCTGCTCGGCACCCAGCTCGCCTGGATTTTCCGTCCCTTCATCGGCTCGCCCGGCCTGCCGGTGGAGTTCCTCCGGGCGGAGCCGCTGCGCGGCAACTTCTTCGAGGCCGTCTGGGGCGCCCTCCAGCGGCTGCTCTAAAACGCTCCGCCTCAAGGGCCCCGATTTCGATTTCGTCCGATTCCAACCCATCGCAACCATGAACGACTCCCCCGCCAACCGCCCCACCCTGCCGCCGCCCTTCCCCCCGGCTATCGCTTCCGACAGCGGCATCCCTCTCGAACCCAATATCGCCGGCGTGCTTGGCGCATTGCTGAAAAACCCCTCGCGACTGCTCCTCGCCCTCGGCGCGCCGGGCGCGGGCGGCGCGATCCTCCTCCGCCTCGTGCTCGCGATCACCGTTTGCGGCGCGGTTTACGGCCTCGTCATGGGAAGCCTCTCCGGTGGCACCCAGCTCTGGGCGGCCCCCGCCAAGCTCACCGTCGGCCTCTTTGCCAGCATCCTGCTATGCCTGCCAAGCTTGCACATATTTCTCTGCCTCAACGGCGCGGAGGTCCGCGCGGCTCAGGTCACGGGAGCGCTGCTCGGCATGGTCGCCCTCATCACGCTTCTCCTCGTGGGCTTCGCTCCCGTCGCATGGATCTTCTCGCAGTCGACCGACTCGCTCGTCGTCATCGGGATGCTTCACCTTCTCTTCTGGATAATCGGACTCTGGTTTGGCGTGCGATTGATCAAGGGCCTCGCCGCCTGCGCGAATGCCGACGCGCCGTCGCTCGGACACCTCAAGGTCTGGATCGTGATCTTCGTCCTCGTCTCGCTCCAGATGAGCTCCGCGCTGCGCCCGCTCATCGGCACCGCGCCCACGCTGCTGCCCACCGAGAAGCGCTTTTTCCTCCAGCACTGGGTGGAGACCATGGGGCGCTAGGCGCTGTCTCCGAAATAAACCGATGCTTCGTGAGGCGGAAACCATGCTCGGCCAAGGCGACCGAGGCGTAGGCGGGCCGGAGGGCCCGTGCCGCCGAGGTCAACGACGGCCCAGCTTGGCTTCCGTCTCACCCTCAGGGCGCCAGCAAAGCACCGGGTTGTTTTGAAGACAGCGCCTAAACTCCGCCCCGGGCAAGACGCGCCGTGACATCCGCCCCCGCGCCCGCTTTGGATGCATCCCCATCGCGATGAAGTTCACCGTCAGCAAACGTTTCTCCTTCGAGGCCGCCCATTCCCTGCCGCACCTGCCGCTCGGGCACCAGTGTCGCAACATTCACGGCCATTCCTATGTCGTGGAAATCTTTTGCACCGGCCCGCTCGATGCCCGCGGCTTCGTGATGGATTTCGCCGAACTCTCCGACGCGATGAAGCCCGTCGTCGCCCGGCTCGATCACCAAAATCTCAACGACGTGCTACCTGTGCCGAGCACGGCCGAAAACCTCGGCGGCTGGATCATGGAGCAACTCCTACCCTCCCTGCCTCTGCTCACGCGGGTCGACGTGCATGAAACCGCGCGCACCTGCGCCCGCGTCGACCGCTGAGCCAAGTCCCAGTCGTTGCGGAAGCTCCTCGCCGCGCGAAAGCGGTCAACCCGGCGAGCTCGCCAAACTGCGCGCGATATAGATCAACACGGCGGCGATCACGAGGACGCCGACGATCAACACCCACAGCGGGATACCCGGCAACGGATTCCGCGGCTCCCGCTCCAAGCGCTTGTCCTGCGAGGTGCGGCGACGGCGTTTCCCCTTGGAAGATTGCTTGGCTTTTTCCGCCTTCTCCAACGCCTCGGTCGAGGGAGGCTCGGCCACCGGACTCGGGCTGTCGGACGACGAACCTTTCGGAGTCGGACCCGGCCTGGGAATTGAGGGTTGAACGGCGGCGGCCAAGGGAGCCGGAGCAGACGTCGCAGGCGCGATCACGGAGGCCGGGCGCGATTGCGAAAGCGCCGTTCCGCCGACGGGATCGACGCTCTCCTCGCCAAGTTCTCCAAAGCGGTCGCCGCGCCGCGGCCGCGGTTGCCCCCAAGGCACATAAACGCGCCAGCCGAGATCCCGGAAAACCGACTCGAGATCGCGCCGATACTGGGCCACGCGCTCGGCCGGGATCTCGGCGGCGCCCACGCGGAAGCGCATCCGCTTCGTCCAGGCTCCGCGAACCATCGAGCCTTCGATCATCGCCTCGAACTCCGGCGTCGACCAGCGACGCCGCGGCGAGGAGCCCACGCCGAGCGCGGGCGATTTGATCATGATCTCATGCGCGACCTCCAGCGGGAAGGGCATGTCCCAAGGGCCGCGGCGCGCTACGTCGTCGGGCAGCAAAAACCCTTGGGCCAGAAGACTCGTCGGCGCGTCATAGGTCGCGCGTTGCCCCTGCTCGCCCGGATAGACCGCGTGGCCGATCTCAAACACCTCGACCAACTCGCACACGTTGCGATCCCGGTCGTCGCGCCAGCGCAGTTCCCCCACCCGCCGCGCGCGCCCGTGCCGCCGCCGGGCCTGATCCTCGCGTTCGCGCGAGAACGCCTCCGCGCCCCGGGCGATGCGTTCGCCGCGGAGGTTGTCGGCCTGCATGCCCTCGGCGCGCAGGCGTATTTCCACCATCGATACGGACTGGCGGTTCGAATCCAGGAGGATCGTCTCCTTGACCGAATAGGCGCCGCCGATCCGCTCGCCGGGCTGGGCTCGAAGTCCGCCGTCCCTGGCGTCGATCACCAGGCCCCGCCCGAACCAGCCGACCGCCTGCGTCTCGAACCCGCCGCCCTGGTCGCGCGACGTAAGGTCGAACCAGCGCTTCGCCCCGTCCCATTCCACTTCGAGAATGGCGTGATTGAAGGCGATCGACATCGGCAGCAGGTCCGCCACGCGTTCGCGCAGTCCGGTGCCCACGAGCACCGGCCGGGCGACGACGCCCCAGCCGCGCAGCACCGAGGCGGCAAGCCATGCGAGGTCCTTGCAATCTCCGTGGCGCTGGCGCGCGGTTTTCCGAGGAGAAGCCGGTATCCAGCCGCCGGTCTCAAGATTGATGCTCAGATACCGGAACCCATCCTGAATCTGGCGAACCAGGCCGGCGATCGCCGCGGCGTCCAGCTTTGCGGGTTTCGCAAACGCGGCGAGTTGCTCCGCGTCGGATTTTTCTCCGGAAGCGGTCCAGGCGGCGTCGACGCGGACCGCCAGTTCGCCCCAATCGGCCAGGTCGGAAACCTGCACCCAAAGATTGTCGATGAAGGTCGTCGGCTGGTTCGGCTCCGGCTCGCGCGGGGCCGGCTGCGAACCCTCCCAAACCCAGCGGCGGCGTCCCGCCGGGCCGGATTCCTCGCGATGCGCCGGGGCGTCGGCGGACGCTTTCCATCGCAGGTTGGAGCGCGCGGAATCGCTGAGAACGGCAAGATGGTAGCGGCCGACCGAAAGCCGCGGCGGCACGACGAAAAACACCTCGCAACCCTCCGGCCGGATCGGGTGGCGCCACTCGGTCGTGTAGGCGGCCTCGATCACATCGCCCGGCTGCACGTCCTCAAGAACCAGCAGGAGAGTCCAGCTGCCATCGATGACATGGTGCTCGAGCTGCGTCTCCCGTTGCAGCAGGCGCATCCGTTCGCGATTCAACTGGTCGATGCGCGTATCCCCGCGAACAATACGCAGCCAATGCAGCGTCAGACGGGACGCGCGGGCGTCGAGATCGAGGCTCCATTGCGACTCGTGTTGCACCGCCATGGCGGTCTCGAGACGGCGGGCCGTGGTGGCGAAGGTTTGCCCCGACTCCGCGTCCACCTGCCAGGACCAGAGCAGCTGCGTGACGTGGGCGTCGGTCTTGCCGCGGAAGCCCGCGTCGTAAAGTTCGCCCGCGTCCGCCCAGGCTGGCGGCGGCGCGATTTGGACTCGATCCCAAGGTGCTGTTTCGCCAGCCGCCGCGCGGGAGAGATCCGTCTCAGGAGTGGGGGCTTGCATGGGGGTGGAGCAAACCAATGTTGCGCGCCGACGCACGCCAGCCGAAAACCCCCGCATGCGCGGGAAATGTGGAGCGGACTTCCCGACCCGGCCGATTACTCCTTAGCCAAAAGATCAGGCGCGCGCTTTTTCGAATGCCGCGATCATCGCCCGAAAATCCTCGGGCATCGGGGCGCGGACCTCGATCTGCCGCGCCGTCACCGGATGATGGAAAATCAGGTGCTCGGCGTGAAGCATCACGCGCGGAGGCCGCATCGGCAGCGGCGCGCTGTCTTTCCATCCGTAGGTCGCGTCGCCGAGAATGGAGTGTCCGATGGATCGCAGGTGGACGCGAATCTGGTGGGTGCGTCCGGTGAGGATATGGCAGCGCAGCAACGAAGCGTGAGGCGCGAAGGACTTTTCCAGTTTCCAATCGGTGCGCGCAGGCTTGCCGCCTTCACCGGTGGTCATGCGGTGGCGATGAATAGGATGCCGCGAAATGCTGCTCTCGATCGTTCCGCTGAGGAGGCGCGGCACGCCGACGGCGAGCGCCAGATATTCCTTGTGCAAATGGCGCTCCGCGAACTGCTCCGAAAGTCCCCGGTGGGCGGCGTCCGTTTTGGCGACGACGATGACCCCCGTGGTCTCGCGGTCGAGGCGGTGCACGATGCCGGGGCGCTCCACGCCGCCGACTCCGCTGAGCGAGCCGGCGCAGTGCGCGAGCAGGGCGTGAACGAGCGTGTCCTCGCCGGTGCCGGCGCCGGGATGGACAACCATGCCGGCCGCTTTGTTGAGCGCGAGCAGGTGCTCGTCCTCGAAAAGCACATCGAGCGGGATGTCCGCCGGCTTCATCGTGGCGGGCACGACGTCGGCATGGGAAAACTCGATCACCTCGCCGGCGTGCAGCTCGGACTTTTTGTTCAACACCTCCGCGCCTCGTTTCACGCGCCCCGCCTCGAAAGCTCGCTGCCACGCCACGCGGCTGTGGTCGGGAAACGCGGCGGCGAGGAGCTTGTCCGCGCGCTCGCGGCGGGTCCCGGGAGGAACGGTGTAGGTTTGAAGATCGGACATAATAAACCGCCAAATCCCGCCAAAGGGGGCCAAACCGAGCCGGCCGAGTTGTCGACGGGCGTCTGAGTTTTAGCGCTCTTTAGCGCCCTTTGGCGGTTTCAATAATCAGGAGGCGTAGGGCAGCGGATACTTCTTCGCGAGCGTGGCGACGAGAGCCTTCGCGGTTTCGATCGCGGCCGCCTCGTTCGGGGTGCCGATGGCCTTGAGCACGGTGTCGATCGCCTCGGCGATGACGTCCATGTCGGCCTCGATAAGACCGCGCGAGGTCACCGCCGGCGTGCCGAGACGGATGCCCGACGCCTGGAAGGGCGAGCGGGTCTCGAAAGGCACGGTGTTCTTGTTGCAGGTGATGTGGGCGAGATCGAGGGTCTCCTGGGCCTTCTTGGCGGTGAGCTCGGGGAGGTTCGCGCGGAGGTCGACCAGGAAGAGATGGTTGTCGCTGCCGCCGGAAACGAGCTTGTAACCGCGCTTCTGCATGGCGGACGCGAGCGCCTTCGAGTTGGCCACGATCTTCTGCGCGTAGGTCTTGAACTCGGGCGTGGCGCACTGCGCGAAGCACACGGCCTTGGCGGCGATGACGTGCATGAGCGGACCGCCCTGGCCGCCGGGGAACATCGCGGAGTCGATCGCCTTGGCGTGGGCCGCCTTGCAAAGGATGAGGCCGCCGCGGGGACCGCGAAGGGTCTTGTGCGTGGTGGTGGTGACGAAGTCCGCGTGCGGGATCGGCGAAGGATGCACGCCGGCCGCGACGAGGCCCGCGATGTGGGCGATGTCCGCAAAGAGGAAGGCGCCGACGGAGCGGGCGATCTCCCCCATGCGGGCGAAGTCGATGATGCGCGAGTAGGCGGAGGCTCCGACCGTGATCATGGCGGGCTTCTCGCGCTGGGCGATGGCGGCGAGCTCGTCGTAGTCGATGAGGCCGTTGTCCTCGCGCACGCCGTATTGAACGAACTGATACTGCTTGCCGGAGAAGTTGGCGGGGTTGCCGTGGGTGAGATGGCCGCCGTGGCTGAGGTTCATGCCGAGGATCTTGGCGCCGAGCGGAAGGACGGCGGTGTAGACGGCGAAGTTGGCCTGCGAGCCGGAGTGAGGCTGGACGTTGGCGTGTTCGGCGCCGAAGAGCGCCTTGGCGCGGTCGATGGCGAGCTGCTCGACCTTGTCGACGTGTTCGCAGCCGCCATACCAGCGCTTCGCGGGATAACCCTCGGCGTATTTGTTGGTGAGGACGCTGCCCTGGGCCTCCATGACGGCCGGATAGGTGAAGTTCTCGGACGCGATGAGCTCGATATGGCTCTCCTGGCGGGCGCGTTCGGCGCGAATCGCGGCGAAAATCTCGGGATCGAGGACGGACAGAGGCGAGGCGTTGAGGGACATGGCGGAAGAAAAGAAAGGCGGAGCGTCCGGCCTCCCGCGCCGGAGGTCAAGTAGCGCGTCGCGCAGGGCCGATCGGTCGTCGCCGGGCGCCGGAGCCGGAATCTCCGCGCTTATTCGTCGAACCGGAAAACGAACTCGTCCGGTTTGGCGTAACCCAGGCGGCGGCGGATAACCATTTCCACATACGCCGGATCCGTGCGCAGGCGCTCCAGCACCAGTTCTTGTTCGGCCAGCCGGGTTTCCACCTCGGCCAAACGGTGGCGGGTCTGCGCCTCCATCTCGCGCAGGCGCGCATACTCGGCCCTGGTCTGATTCAGGACCACCGCAAGACCTACGATCACGCCGATGGAGGCGATGGCGCAGACGGCGAGGACAAAACGGTGGAGCCAGGCGGGCATGGAGAGGAGCGGCCCATCGGTGTGACGAATGCTCCGCCTCCTGTAAATCGTCGCGCGGAGATTTTTCGCCCGAGGATTTGGCGTGCCATTCGCCCGGTGCCCGCGCTAGCCCTTGGCGCAATGTATCAGAGCTACTACGGGCTGACGGAACTTCCGTTCCACATCACGCCGGACCCCAAGTTTCTCTATCTTAGCCCCACCCATCAGGAAGCCCTCCAGCACCTGAAATACGGGGTCTTCGAAAAGAAGGGCTTTATCGTGCTGATCGGAGAGGTCGGCTGCGGGAAGACCACGCTCTGCCGCCAGTTTCTCACCGATGTCGAGGAGGACGGCCGATTTGATATCGCCCTCATCCTCAATCCCTCCGTCAACGAAGCCCAGATGCTGCGCGCCATCCTGACGGAGCTGGGCGAGACGCCGCTGCATCACGAGCAGCCGGATCTGCTCGGCCAGCTCAATCGGGTGCTGCTGCAACGCATCGCCAACGGACGCGATATCCTGCTCATCATCGACGAAGCGCAGAACCTCTCCTTCGGCGTGCTTGAACAAATCCGACTGCTCTCCAACTTGGAGACGGACAAACACAAGCTCCTCCAAATCGTGCTGATGGGGCAGCCTGAGCTGAAGGACGTGCTCGCACGGCCCGAGCTGCGTCAACTGCGTCAGCGCGTGCTGGTCCACTACGAGCTCAAGCCGCTCAGCCGCGGGGAACTCACGCGTTATGTGCAGCACCGCCTTACGCGCTCGGGCGGCCAGGGAAGACCGGGGTTCACTCCCTGGGCTTTGCGAGCGATCCACCGTTACAGCGGAGGGATTCCCCGCGTGGTGAACAATCTCTGCGACAAAGCGCTTCTGGCTGCTTTCATTCGCGAATCCGACGAGGTCTCCTGGTGGGACGTGCGCCGGGCCATCAAGGACCTTAAAAACCTCACCGACTGAGCGAGCGCCTCGTCGCCGCCTCCGAACGCCGCATCGTCCCCTCCCCCGCGCCATGAGCCTGATCAACGAAGCCCTCAAAAAAGCCCAGCGGCAGCGCAGTCGCGACAGCGCCCCGCTATCCTCGGCGCCGAGCGGTGTCGCCGCCGCCGCGGTCACGACCCACGTCCGCGCCGCTTCGCACAAGCGTTCGAACGCCCCCCTTTGGTTCGGCCTCGGGCTGGTCGCGCTCGGCGCCGGCGCGACCGGACTGGTGATGCGTTACGGATTTGATTCGACTCCGACACCCGCGCATCCCGTCCCAGTCAAAACGGCCGCGGTCCCGCCCGCGCCGACGGCCACTCCTCCCCCGCAAGCTGCGTCTCCGCAACCCCCAGTCGGCACGGCACCGGTCCCGTCCGCTCCGATGGTTGTCCTGCCAACGATCCCTGTCGTCAAACCCGCCGAGGCAACCCCGCCGCCTGCTTCCAGCGTTTCGCCTCTCGCCTCCGCCACGCCGGCGGTGAAGCCCGTCGCCGCGCCATCCTCCGCACCGACGGCGGCAGCGCCCGCGGCGCTGGTTGCGCCTGTCGCGGCGACGCCAGCGGCCACCCGGTCGCCCGCGGCCGCCGCCGCGCCGGTTGCGCCCACGCCCGTGGTCCCCGTGGCAGTGCTCACCCAGGCGGAGCGCGAAGCGAAAACCTACGAGTTCCTGACCAACCTTCGCCTCACCGGAGTGCGCGGATTGGACCGCGATGCACGAGTGCTCATGAACGAGCGAGTCTGGCGATTGAACGACGTCGTCTCGCCCGAACTTGGCCTGCGCCTGAGCGCCATTCGCCCCAACCTGCTCGTGTTCACCGACGCGCAGGGAAAGACCTACGAAAAGCCCTACTGAGTGTTCGGCATTTAGCGGGTCGGGGACCGCGCGGACCGACGAGCGATGTCGCCTGAAGGGACGCCGTCGCGCACCGGCGAGCAAGCCCCGGCGCCCGCGAACGCGATAACCGCGATACGAGCCAGACGCGGGCGCGGGCGACGGTGACGTCGCCGCTCCATCATCAATCAATGGAGCGCGGAATCCCTCAGACCGAGTCGCTCAGGCTTCCGACTCGGTCCACTTGAACAACATGGTCGAGATCGCGGGAAGCGTGAGCTTCACGCTGTAGTCGAAGCCATCCCAAGGCACTCTCTCGGCGCTCACGCCACCGCCATTGCCCAAGCCCGAACCGCCGTAGTATTGGCTGTCGGTGTTGATCAACTCGCGCCACCAGCCGAGCCGCGGCACGCCGACGCGATAACCCTCGCGCGTCACCGGCGTGTAGTTGCCGGCAACCGCGACGAATGTCTTTTGCGCGGCATCGTGACGCAGATAGCTGAAGACCGTGTTGTCGGAGTCGGTGTTGTTGATCCAACGGAAATTCCGGCCGTCGAGATCGTTTTGCCCGAGCACGGGCTCGTTCGCGTAAAGGTGGTTGAGATCGCGGACGAGCAGGCGAATCCCCTCGTGGTCGAGATACTGAAGGAGATGCCAGTCCAGGGCGCCGGCGTAGGCCCACTCGCGCGACTGACCAAACTCGCCCCCCATGAAGAGCAGCTTCTTGCCGGGCCACGCCCACATGTGGCCGTAAAGCGAGCGGAGGTGCGCGGCGCGTTCGCGAATCTCCATCGCGGGCATCTTCATCAGCATCGAGCCCTTGCCGTGCACGACCTCGTCGTGGCTGAAAACGGTGATGAAATTCTCCGACCACTGGTAGAGCGCGCCGAACGTGAAATCGTTCATGTGCCAGCGGCGGTGAACAGGCTCCTTCTGGAAGAACTTCAGGGTGTCGTGCATCCAGCCCATGTTCCACTTGAAGTCGAAACCCACGCCGCCTTCGGAGGCGGGCTTGGAAATGCCGGCGAAGGCGGTGCTCTCCTCGGCGATCATCAGCACGCCGGGGTAGTAGTGGTGCACGAGCCGGTTCGTCTCGCGGAGGAAACCGAGGGCCTCGAGGTTCTCGCGTCCGCCGTATTGGTTGGGGATCCACTCGCCCTCCTTGCGGGAGTAATCGAGGTAGATCATCGAGGCGACCGCGTCGACACGCAGCCCGTCGAGGTGGTAGCGGTCGAGCCAGGCGAGGGCGTTGGCGACGAGGAAGCAGCGCACCTCGTGACGACCATAGTTGAATATCAGCGTGCCCCAGTCCATGTGCGCTCCTTGGCGCGGGTCGCTATGCTCGTAGAGGTGCGTGCCGTCGAACTCGGCGAGAGCGAAGGCGTCGCGCGGGAAATGCGCCGGCACCCAGTCGAGAATAACTCCCAGGCCGCGCTGGTGCAGGTGATCGACGAACCACGCAAAATCGTCGGGCGTGCCGAAGCGGTGCGTAGGCGCGAAGAAGCCGGTGACTTGATAACCCCAGGAGCCGTCGAAGGGGTGCTCCGCTATCGGCATGATCTCGATGTGCGTGAACCCGAGCTCCAGGCAGTAGTCGGCGAGCGCCGGCGCGAGTTCGCGATAGCTCAGCACACGGTTGCCGTCCTCGAGCTTGCGCTTCCAGGAGCCGAGATGGACCTCGTAGATCGATATGGGACGGTCGATCGTCGCAGCTTCGGCCTTGCGGCGATCCATCCAAGCCGAGTCGGCCCACACGTGTTTGCGGACGTTGTGGACGATGGCGGCATTTCCCGGAGGCGCCTCAAACGCGGTGCCATAAGGATCCGTTTTCAGGATCACGTGGCCGCCCTGGGTGCGAAGCTCGAACTTGTAGAGCTCGCCCTCGCCGAGGCCGGGAACGAACAACTCCCAAACCCCCGAACCGCCGAGCGGGCGCATGGGAAAATAGCGGCCATCCCAAGCATTGAAGTTGCCGACCACCGACACGCGCGCGGCGCTTGGAGCCCAGACCGCGAACGCGACGCCGGACACCCCGTCGATGACGCGCACATGCGCTCCGAGTTTCTCGTAGGCGCGATGCTCGTTGCCCTCGTTGAAAAGATAAAGGTCCTGGTCGCCGAGCGTCGGCAGGAAGCGATACGGATCGTGGAACTGCCGCATCTCGCCGTTTCCGCGCGTGACCCGAAGCTGATAGGCGAAGAAGGTCTTCCGACGCGGAATCACGACCTCGAAAAGCCCATCGTCGGAGATGCGCTCCATGGGATGGAGCTTCTCCGCGCCCGCCTCGGGGCTCGCCCCTTTTTTCGCCGGACCGTCGAGCTCGACGACGGCGCACGTGACCGCATCACGCAGAAAGGCCCGCACCAGCAGCCCGCTCTTCACCTTGTGCATTCCCAAGAGCGAATGCGGCTCGGCGCAGGTGGCTTGGGTGAAGGACGCTAGTTCGGCGGCGGTGAGAAGCATATGATGGCCCGTTGGATGTAAGCGGAGGCTTGAGCGCGAGAAACGCGATGACGAGGCGGCATTTCCCTAAAAGAGAGATCAGGCGGCGTCCCGGTGTTGGTTTTTGAGGGGGACGCCGTCCTCGGCGTCGCCTCAGGATTGGTCAACCGGTGTTCTTCAACCCGCCCGAGATGCCGTTGATCGTCAGCTCCACCACGCGGCGGGTCGCCTCTTCCTCGTGCTTGTCGAGACCGCCCGCGCGGAGGCGGCGGAGCATATCGACCTGGAGGTAGTTGAGCGGATCGATGTAAGGATTTCGCAGCTCCACGGAGCGGCGAAGGATGGGTTCTTTCGCGAGCAGTTTCCGTTGGCCCGTGACCGCAAGGATGGCGGCCTCGGTGAGCGCAAACTCGGCCTCGAGCGCGGCGAGGATTTTTGCGCGAACCCGCGCGTCGCCGACCAACGATGCATAGAGCCGGGCGATGCCCATGTCGGCCTTGGAAAGAGTGAGCTGGGCGTTGTCGATCAGCGTCTGGAAGAAGGGCCAGCCCGCGTGCATCGCGCGCAGCAAGTCGCGGCCGGCCCGACCGCGCTTCATGATCGGGGCGAGCGCCGAACCGAGGCCATACCAGCCGGGAAAGTTGAAGCGCGACTGCATCCATGAGAAAACCCACGGGATGGCCCGCAGGTCGGCGACACTCTGGGTCGCGCGGCGGAACGTCGGGCGCGAGCCGAACTTCAAGTTGCTGATCTCGTCGATCGGCGTCGCCTCCTTCCAAAAAGCGATGAACTCCGGATCGTCGTGCACGAGCTTCTTGTAGGCGCCGAAGCCGTCGCGGCTCATCTGCTCCATCGCGGCGACCCACTCGGGTTTCACCGGAGCCGGATGCTCCGCGGCGTGGATGCCGAGCATCACGCCATAGGTCATCTGCTCGAGGATGCGATGCGCCAGCTCGGAATCGTGGTAGCGTGTCGACAGGACCTCGCCCTGCTCGGTCACGCGAATGCCGCCGTCGCGAAGCGCGATCGGCTGCGCAAGGATGGCCTTCGCGGCCGGCCCGCCTCCGCGCGCGATCGAGCCGCCGCGGCCGTGGAAAAGCGTGACCCGCACCTGGCGCTCGCGACACACGCGGGCGATATCCTCCTGCGCCTTGTAGAGCGCCCAGTTGGCGGTGAGGTAACCGCAGTCTTTGTTGGAGTCGGAGTAGCCCAGCATCACGTGCTGGTGACCCTGCCAGGAAGCGAGGATGGGAGCGTAGGCGGAATGGGCGAAAAGCTCCGAAAGCACGCGCGGCGCGTTGCTCAAGTCTTCCAGCGTCTCGAAAAGCGGCGAGATAGGCAGCTCGACCGCGGCGAGGCGCATCAGGTAGGCCACCTCCAGCAGGTCCGACACGTCGGTCGTCATGCTGATGATATAGATGCCGAGGCAATCCGCGCCGAGGCGGGCGCGCGCGCGGCCGGCCAGCACGAGAGGCTCCACGACATGGCGGGTCGGTGAGGACAACTCGGCCACGGCGGCGGCGGAGAGTGGCTTCGCCTTGCCCAGAGCGGCGGTGAGCAGCTCGCGGCGGTCGGCCTCGGGCAGTTTCGGATAATCGGAACGGCCGAGCAGTTCGGCGACCGCCGCCTCGTGCGGCGCCGAATGCTGACGAATGTCGAGGCGCGCGGTGTGCAGGCCAAAGACATCGAGGCGGGTGAGGTTTTCGCTTAGTTCCCCATCCACCAGGATCGCGCCGCGCCCGGCCGAAAGACTGCGGGCAAGGCAGTCGAGAATCTCCCGCGCGTCGGACGCCTGCAAGGCGGGCTCGGCGTCTGGCGGCGCCGCAAGCGTGCGATCGGCGTCGGCGCTCGCATGCTGCACGCGCTCGCGCAGGCCGGCGAGCACGAGGCGGTAGGTCTCGTGCGGATAGCGCTTCACCAAGGCCTCGACGCGCGCGGAAAGGTGGCGGTTTTCGCGAAGGAGCTTCTTGAGCTCGGGCGTGAGCGCCTCGCGACGATCCGAGACGGTGAGCGTGCGGCCGAGTTCGCGGACTTGGGCGAGCAGCTTTTCCAACGCGAGCGAACGATGAAGGCCGAGCACCTCGGCGGTGACTCCCGCCGTCACATTGGGATTACCGTCGCGGTCGCCACCGATCCACGAGCCGAAGGTGAGCCAGCGAGCGGGCGCCTTGACCGTCGGGTAGTGGCGCGCGAGCGCGCGCTGCATGTCCGCCTGGAGACGGGGCAAGACATCGAAAAGCGTGGTATCAAAATACCACATGCCGGTGCGGGCCTCGTCGGTGACGGTCGGACGTTCCACCCGGCTCCGGTCGGTCAGCCACAGCGAGGCGATTTCGCGCTCCACCGCGGCGGGGTCGCCGAGTTGCCCGGGCTCCTGGCCTTTGTCGAGAAGAAGCAGTTGCGCGAGCCGGCGCAGCTTGGTCAGCAAGGTCCGGCGCTTCGACTCCGTGGGATGCGCGGTGAACACCAGCTCGATACCGATGCGGTCGACCAAACTTTGCATGGCCCCGGCGTCCACGCCACGGGCCTTGAGCTCGGCCACCGCCGACTCGATGGATTCGCGCAGGGGCTGGGCGTCGGAACGGAGAAGCGCGGCGCGACGCCGGCGGAGAAGCTGGATGCGGAAGTTTTCCTCGGCCAAGTTGACCAGCTCGAAATACAGCGTGAACGCCATCGCCTGATTGAAGGCCTCCGCCGGCTTCAGCGCCGCCACCTCGGCGGTGAGCTCCTTCGGGGCGTTCAGGTCGCCGGAGCGGGCCGATTTGGCGAGGCCGCGCAGGCGCTCCACCGTGGCGAGCGTTTCCGGCCCCTCGAGGCGAGTGATCACCCGGCCGAGCGCCGAGCCGAGCGAGCGCACCTCGGCGCGAAGCAGGGCGAGTTCGTTGATTGCGGTGGATTTGGAGGACGCGGCTGGTCGAGCCATGAGTAGGTGTTGGAGGGATGCCGAAAGGCGGGCGCACCTTGGCCCGCGGGATGGCGACCGCAAAGCGAAAAGTAGGCCAAATCCCACGCCGTCACACCCGGTTGCGCGCCCGACCCTCCGTTTCAACAGGGCTTGCCTGCCCCGGCTCGCGCGCTTTGCTCGGCGCCCTGTGACCCTCCGCTTCGCCCCCCTCGTCGCCACGCTCTTGCTCGCCTTCGCCCGCCTCGACGCCGCGGAGGCCTTGCTGCCCCAGATCACCTCGCAACAACCCGCCCGCATCAACGAACGCGAGTCGGTGTTCTCCGGGGAGGCCCGCCTAGCCTACAAGGACGTCGTCCTCTACGCGGACGAAATCGTCTACCGCAGGACCGAGCACATCGCCGTCGCGCGCGGGAACGTCACCCTGATCCGCGGAGCCATTCGCCTCGTGGCCGAGGAACTGACTTACGACGTGGGCAAACAGACCTACACGGTGGAACGCTTCCGCGTCGGCGAAGGGCAGATCCTCGCCGAGGGCCAAAAAGCCGAGGGCACCGCGGACAAACTTTCCGTCAGCGACGCCACCGTCCATTACGGCGAGCCCGAGTCGATCAATCCGGTCCTCCGCTCGCAAAAACTCACCTATCAGAAGGCCGCGGATGAAAAAGACTCCACGGTTCGCGTCGAAGGCGTCCGTCTCGGCATCGGCGCGACCAACGTCATCCCCCTTCCCTCGTTTTCCCAAACTCCTCGCGATCCAGCCTTCACCAGCCTCGACGCCAAGGTGGGCTACAGCGGCAATCTCGGCGGCGAGCTGAGCATCGAGGCGACCACCGCCGCCACCGAAAACCTGCAAATCGGCGGCGATCTCGGCATCTTCACCAAACGCGGCGTCCTCTTCGGCCCCGTCGCCAAATACGATTCCATGGGCGCGGACGGCCTCGGCGCCGAAGGCGTGTTTCGCTCCGGCTACATCCAGGACCAAGGCGATGCCGATCTCGACATATTGCGCGAACCGATTCGCGACGAACGCGGCTACATCGAGTGGAAACACCACCAGCGCCTCGAAAACGACCTGAGCCTCTCCGGTCAGCTCAACTATTGGTCCGATTCCTACATCACCCGCGATTTTCGCCCAGACAGCTATCGTCACGTCCAAACGCCCGACACGTGGCTCGAGGTCCAAAAGCTCAACGACAACCAGGTCGTTTCCCTCTTCACGCGCGTTCAGGTCAACGACTACTCCCTCATCCAGGAGCGACTGCCCGAAATCCGTTTCGACGGGCTTCCCGTCGAAGTCGGCGCCGGCATCTATCATCGGCTCAACGCCTCGATCGCCGTCCTCCGCGAAGACACTCCGGGCGCCCTGCCCTCCGCAGGCACGGTCAACAGCAAGCGAGTCGACTTCTACTACGGCGCCATGCGGCCCTTCTCCCCCCGCGAGTGGCTCGCCGTCACCCCCGTCGCCGGGCTGCGCGTGACCCACTACGGCGATACGCCCGCCGGGGCCACCCGCGGCCATTACACCCGCGTCCTCGGCGAGGCCGGCTTCGACAGCGATCTCTTCACCACGAGCGGCACCTGGAATTACCAGAACAAACGCTGGAACATCGACGGGCTCCGCCACCTCATCTCGCCTTCGGTCGGCTACCGCTTCAGCCCTTCCGCCGACGTCGGCCGCGGCTCAATTCCCGCCATCGACGACGATCCGTTCAACACCTACCTGCGCCCGCTCGGCCTCGCGAATCGCCGCGACATCGACCGCCTCCCCGCGCTCAATACCTTCCGCTTTGGCGTCGATCAGAAGCTGCAAACGCGCGACAAGACCTACGGCTCGCGCGACCTGGCGCAGCTCAATCTCGCCATCGACCAACACCTCGACGCCGAAGCCGCCTCGACCCAAGGCACCCCGCGGAACGCCAGCGATCTCCACAGCTTCCTCGCGCTCAATCCCGCCGCCTGGCTGCGCTACGATCTCTACAGCCGCACCACCGTGCAGACCGGCGAGCTCCAGGAACTCAACACCGGCCTCACCATTCGCGACGCCGACGTCTGGAATCTCCGCATCGGCACCCATTACCTCGAGGACCTGAACTCCGCCCGCCGCATCCAGGAATACACCGCGACCTACGGCCTGCGCCTCAACGAAATCTACTCGGTCGTCGCGCGCCTGCGCTTCGATTCGCGCACCGGCGATCTCACCGAGCAAGGTGTCACTTTCAGCCAGCGCCTCTCGCGGTTCTGGACCGCCCACTACGAGGTGGTCACCTACGACGGACCGCGCCGCGAAGACGACTTCGGCGTGAGCGTCAGCCTCGAAACCCAGGGACTCTAAACAAGCGCCCGCTCGCAAAACACCGCCGCCATGCTCTTCAAATCGAAGGTAAGCAACCCGAAGGCCCAGCTCTCGCAGACCGAACGCGAAGCCATCGTGGACCTGCTCCATCTCTGCCTCTACGCCGACGCCCACATCAGCCTCAAGGAAGGCGAATTTATCGCCGGGGTCGTCGAAATCATTGGCTGGGACCAAAGCCTTTCCTTCTCCGCCTATGAGGCGCGCTCCATCGCCGCGGCACGGGCCGCAAAAACCGACGACTCTCAGAAAAAAGAGTTCATCGAGTTTGCCTCCTCCCGGCTGAAAACCCAGGCATCCCGCTCGCTCGCGCTCCAGCTTTGCGCCGACCTTTTTTCGGCCGACTCCACACAGGATCGCGAGGCCGCCCTGCTCGCGCAGCTCCGCGCCGTCCTGAGCTAACCGGTTACCGAAAGTCGCTCCCGGTCCCCGGACCGCGCCACCTGGCGGTGCGCGGTCTTTTCATATCGAGCCGCGACCACCCGCGCCATCCGCGCCCAAACTCCGACGCTTCCATGAGCATCGCCTCAAACCAGCTTCGCATCGCGCGCGAGCTCTGGGTTCGCCTCCAACCGCTCGACCGGGCCCTTCCGGGCAGGCTTCAAACCCTCCTGTCCGACCGACGCTTTGGCTCCCGCGACCGCCGGCTCTATCGCGAGCTGTTGTTCACCGCGCTCCGCCATGCGCGCGTCCTGGCCACCCGCTCAGCCGACGACGAGCCCGGCTGGGCCGCCCGCGTGGCCAACGGCTGCGCGCCCACCCGCGACACCGAGGCCTTTCGCGCCGACTACGCCTCGTCCGGGTTGTCCGCTCCCTCGCCGCTCGAGCTCACGCCCGACTGGTTCGCCGCCGAGTGCGACACCGGCCAGACGCCGGAAACCGCCGCCTCCTCCCTGCTTTCCCGCGCGCCGGTCTGGGTGCGGTTCCAGTCCGATGATCCCGCCGAAGCCCAGGCCGAATGGGCGGCGCGCGGCTGGCTCGCCGAGACGCATCCCCACCTCCCCGAGGCATTCCGGCTCCCCGCCGAGACCAATGTCGCCGCCTGCGCGGCGTATCAATCCGGCCACTACGAGATTCAGGACATTGGCTCCCAGGCGATTCTCGCCGCCCTCGACTTGCCGACGCGCTCGCCCGGATCGCGCTGGCTCGACGCCTGCGCCGGCGCCGGAGGGAAAACGCTCCAGCTTGCCCGCCTGCTAGGTCCGTCCGCGCGAATCGACGCCACCGACATCCGGCCGGCGGCTCTCGCCGAACTGCGCGCCCGCGCCGCGCGCGCCGGACTCGTCTCGCGCATACGCACGACGCCCAAAGCCGACGCCGCCGCCCGCTACGACGGCGTGCTCGTGGACGCCCCCTGCTCAGGCAGCGGCACCTGGCGTCGGTCCCCGCACCTCATGGCATGCACCCGCCCGGCCGACCTCGCGGCCGCCGCACGCCTGCAGGCGCATATCCTGGACGAGACTTCCGCCCATGTGCGCCCCGGCGGCCTGCTGGTCTACGCCACCTGCTCCATCGCTCGCACCGAGAACCGCGCCGTGGCGGAGGGATTTCTCGCGGTCCACGCGGGCGAGTTCGAGGCCGTGGCGCCCGCCCGTGATTTTGGCTTCCCTCGCGTCGGACCCGGTTTGGCGATCGCTCCCGGCGTTCACGACAACGACGGCTTTTACGTGGCGATTTTCCGGCGCAAGAACTGACCCCGTTCGTCGTTGGGAAAAATCGCGAAAAAACCGCTTGCATTCATTTCATACAGCCGCCTTTTTCGCCGTCCTGTTTCGCACAGGGGCTCTTAGCTCAGTTGGTAGAGCGCCTCAATGGCATTGAGGAGGTCAGCAGTTCGAACCTGCTAGGGTCCACCACTT
>CAMLQS010000003.1 GCA_946482165.1 uncultured Verrucomicrobiota bacterium
ACGAAGCCGCGTTCCCACATCTGGATGAGCACGTCGCGGAAGCGCGGCAGACGGTAGGGCGGCAGCTCCATGATCATGAGCGGAGGCGCGCCACGCAGGAGCGTCTTCTTGAAAAACCAGGCGAAGAAGAACGCCCCGATCGTGCCGAGCGAATACATGAGCAACATCAGGCCGACTTGCGTGAGCACGGGCACCTCGGTGGTGCCGGCGATGGCGGCGATGAGCAGCAGGTAGACCGGTAGGCGCGCCGAGCAGCTCATGAAGGGCGCGACGAGGATGGTGACTAGGCGGTCCTTTGGCTCCTCGATCGTGCGTGCGGCCATGACGCCGGGAATGGCGCAGGCGTAGGAACTGAGGAGCGGGATGAAGGATTTTCCGTTGAGGCCGACCTTGCTCATCACGCGGTCCATAATGAAGGCCGCCCGGGCCATGTAGCCGGTGCTTTCGAGGAAGCCGATGAAGAGAAACAGAATCAAAATCTGCGGCAGGAAGATGATCACGCCCTCGATGCCGGCGATGGCTCCGTCGATCACGAGGTCGTGAAGCGTGCCGGGCGGAATCATCGCGGAAACGTGGTCGGAAATCCACGCGACGAGCGTTTCGATCCATCCCATCGGGATGCCCGCGAGGGTGAAGATCGCGAAGAACATCGTCGCCATGATCGCGGCGAAAATGACCCAGCCCCAAAGCGGGTGCGTGGCGACGGCGTCGATCTTGTCGCTCAGCGCGAGGGTCGATTGCGTGGCGTGCGTTTGGTCGGATCCGGCGGGGGGAATGACGACATGCTGGACGAGTTTGCCGATGGCGTCGTAACGCGCGGAGACAAGCGCGCCGCTCCAATCGGTTTTGTCGACGGTCCAACGGGCCTTCCACGTATCGAGGATCTTGGTCGTGGAGGCGGAGAGCGGTGTGGAGCCGGAAACGCGAAGCGGATCGGGATCGGTGAGGAGGAGGAGGGCCTCGGCGCGGGCCACGAGCGGAGCCTTGGAGTCGGCGGCGATGAGCGAGGCCTGCAACTCCGCGACGGCGGAGGCGAGCGGGGTGGGCACGTCCCAAGCGTGGCGCGGGAGTGGCAGGTCGTGGCGCGAGAGCGCGAGCTTGAGCTCGAGCAGGCCTTTGCCGTGGGCGGCTTCGCAGGGGATGACGGGGATGCCGAGTTCGTGCTCGAGGCGGGCGATGCGGATGTCGAGGCCGGCCTGGACCGCGAGGTCCATCATGTTGAGCACGAGGACGACTGGCCGGCCGAGATCGAGGATCTGGTGGACGAGGTAGAGGTTGCGCTCGAGGTTGGTGGCGTCGGCGATGCAGACGATGCGGTCGGGCATCGGCGTGTCGCCACGGCGGCCGAGGAGCACGTCGCGCGTGACGGCCTCGTCGGGCGAGCGGGCCGCGAGCGAATAGGCGCCGGGCAGATCGATGAGCGTGAGCGGCTGGCCGTGTTGCGTATAGGCGGTGCCCACCTTGCGCTCGACCGTCACGCCTGGGTAGTTGCCGACCTTTTGTTTCAGGCCGGTGAGCGCGTTGAAGAGCGTGGATTTGCCGCAGTTGGGATTGCCGACCAGCGCGTAGACCGGAGTGCGGGTGGCGGTGCCGGAATGCATGGCGTTGGAAGGGGAGGCTGCGTTGCTCATGAGCGCGCTGGTAATGACGAATGACGAATGACTAATGACTAATGACTAATGACTAATGACTAATGCCGAGTGAGAGGTGACTATGACGGTGTCGAAGAGAAGCGGAGTGGCGGAGTGCTGGGGCCATTAGTCATTCGACATTGGTCATTCGTCATTTCGTGGAGCTCGAAGCCTCGGCTTCGAGCTCCACGAGCGCGGCTTCGGACTTGCGGAGGGAAAGGCGGTAGCCGCGGACCTGGATCTCGATCGGGTCGCCGAGCGGGGCGGTGCGGACGAGCGTAACGCGCGTGCCGGGGAGCATGCCCATCTCACGCAGGCGGGTGAAGGCGGGGCCGGATTGCGGATAGGCGCTGATCGTGGCGGAGGCGCCGACGGCGAGTTGAGCGAGCGTCATGGGAGGGAGGAGAGCGGAGACCTGAAACCTGAAGAGGGAAAAAGAGTGGCGTGGCGGCGATGTAGACCAGTCCGGTGGCTTGGCCGCCCGATCAGCGGTCGGGCTTACACGCGGCGTCAGGCTCGCAGCCCGGAGGGCTCCACGAGGATGGCGGCGGCGGCATCGTGGCTGAGGGCAAGGCGACAGCCGTTGACCACGCAGATAAACGGCCCGCGGCCGCCGACTTTGGTCACGAAGGCGCGTTCGCCAAAACCCATTTCCCGCACGCGTTGGCAAAAAGCAGCTTCTCCTGTCAGCGCACACACGCGGCCCGAGCTGCCGGCGGGCAGCTGGCAGAGCGGCAAAGGCTCGGGACGAAGGCGATCAAGGGCGGCGGAGGGCACGGGAGAGCGAGCCAAATAAGACTGAGTCTCACTGTCAACTGTCGGGCCATGCGGGTCCTGCGCAGGCGGGTTCGGCTGGATTCGGACTGCGCGGCAGGCTGGCGTCGCGGCGAAGGCTGGGTTTGGGTGCGCGCCTTTTTCGCATGGCGAATTCCGACACAGAGGCATTTCCGAAAGCGCGACGGCTGACGTGGCTTTGCTATGGGGCCATGATGTGCCTCGCGATCGGGCTCAACCTGCTGCCGGTGTTTCTGACCGCGCTGAGCCAGCTTTATGGCGGCGCGGCGGGACTGAGCGGCGAGCAGCTCGGGCGCTTGGGCGCGGCGGCTTTCGCGGGCTTGGTGGTCGGCATTTTGGTCACGGGGCCGTTGGCGGATCGCTGGGGCGCGAAACCGTTCGCTCAACTTGGCAACGCGCTGATCGCGGCGGCGCTCGTCGCGGCGGGCTTGGCGCCGAGCTACGGTTTTCTGGGCGTCGCGCTTTTCGTGCTCGGGCTGGGCGCGGGCATTCTCGACATGGTGCTGAGTCCGGTGGTGGCGGCTTTGAATCCGGCGCGGCGGGCGGCGGCGATGAACTGGCTGCACTCCTTCTACGCGGTCGGCGCGGTGGTGACGATCCTCGCGGGCACCCTGGTGCTGAAGGCGGGCTTTGGCTGGCGCGCGGCCTGCCTCGTGCTCGCGCCCTTGCCGCTCGTGTTGATGGCGATGTTCGCGCCTCTGCGGTTTCCGGCGATGAGCACCGAGGGGATGGAGCGGACGCGACTGCGGGATTTGCTGCGCGACCGTTGGTTCTGGGGCGCGCTGGCGGCGATCTTTCTCGGCGGGGCGACGGAGCTGGGCATGGCTCAGTGGTTGCCGGCCTACGCGGAGACGACGCTGGGTTATCCGGCCTGGGCGGGCGGGGCCGCGCTGCTGGCTTTTTCCGTGGCGATGGCGCTCGGGCGCATGGTGGTGGGCGCGACGGAGGGTCGGATGGATCCGAACCGCGTGATGGCGTGGGGTTGCGGGCTCTCGGTGGTGTTTTTTCTGGTCGGCTCTTTCGCGCCGTGGTCGGCGCTCGCGTTGGCGGGCTGCGTGGCGGCGGGCTTCACGGGGAGTTGCCTGTGGCCGACGATGCTCGCGGTGGCCGCGGACCGGCATCCGGAGGGCGGCGCGACGATGTTCGGCGCGCTCGCGGCGCTGGGCAACGCCGGTGGAATCGTGATGCCCTGGGTGGTCGGCGCGGTCGCGGATGTGAGCGATCTGCGCTGGGGCCTCGCGGTGTCCGCGCTCGCGCCGGCGCTGATGCTGCCGCTGGTGCTCGGGTTGCGGCGGCGGTGATGAGGATCGCGGCCCGCGATCCAATGTTCGTAATACGAACATTGGTCCGGTTCGGGCTTGCGGCGGACTTGGCCGGGTGCGGGTTGTCAGGGTTTTGTCAGGCTATCGATCCCGTGCGGATGGCGGCGCATAGGTGACGGCGTCACCCGTTCCGCTTCGATGAAACGACCACCCTTTGCCCTCTCGTTTTGCGTCCATCCTTTCGCGGCTTTCGCCGCTTTTCTCGCTCTCTTTCCGCCGGCCACTCTCTTGTTCGCCGATTCGTTCGCCGAGGGCGCGGGAGCGATCCCCGTTGAATCACGGATCGATGCCGCGACCGTGTATCCGGACCGCGCGGTGGTGAGCCGCGTGGCGAAACTGCGCGTCGCGGCGGGCACGAACGCGTTTGTTTTCGACGCGCTCCCCGCGGAGTTGGTGGACGACTCGGTGCAGGTGTCGGCGCAGGGTGCGGTGGCCGCGAGCCTGCTCGATGTTTCGGTGCGCACGATCTATTTGAGCGTCGAGCCGGACGCTCGCGTGCGAGCGGCGGCGGAACGCGTCGTCGAGCTGCGCCGTCGGGAGCTTGAGCTCGGCGACGAGAGCCAGCTCGTCGGATCGCAAAGGGCCCTCGTGGCCACGATCGAGCAAAGCTACCTCGCCCCCGCGCCCGCCGCGACGAGCGGCGGCGCTCCTTCGTCTCCGGCGGCGCGGCTCTCGCTGGACGACTACGGGAAGTTCATGGACTTCTCGGAGGCACGACGCCGGCGAATCGAAAAGGAGGCGCGCGGCCTGGCGGTGTCGCAGGCGGCGCTGGCCGAGGAGATCGGGGCGGCGGAGAAGGAGTTCGCCCGCCTGCGCGGCGAGCAGCCTGCGCGTCGCCTGGAAAAACGTGTGACGGTCCGTCTGGCGGCGACCGAGGCGGGAGAGCTGCGGGTGAACCTGCGTTATGCGGTGCCTGGAGCGGATTGGACGCCGGCGTATGACGCGCGGCTATTGAGCGCGGAGCGGACGGTGCGGCTCGACGCCTTCGGCCTTGTGCGAAATCGCACCGGCGAGGATTGGCGGGATGTGGAGCTCACGCTCTCGACCGCGCGCCCCGGACTCGGTGGCGCGGCGCCGGAAGTGGTGCCATGGCGGATAACGGCGGCGGGCTGGTCGGAGCGGTCCTGGTCGTTGTTCGGGTTTTGCCAGAAGAAGCCGAAGCGACCTGATCCAACCGCCACAATTATCGGGCAGCAGGGGACCTTGAGCCCCGGTGATGCGGGCATGTTCTCTGCCGCCGCCGGGACGGGACTGACGGTGGACGGGCTGCTCGCGGCGAGCGAGCCGGCGGAGCCGGTCTTCGCGCCGCGCGAGGCGAAGTTCGCGGGCGCGAGCACCGAGACGGGGGCGACCAGCGCGAGTTTCCGCATCGCCACGCCGACCACGCTCGCGAGCGACAACACTCCGCGGCGCGTGCCGATCGGCACGCGTTCGTTCCCGGCCGAGCTCAACTACGACACCGCCCCGAAGTGGCAGGAGACGGCCTACCTGGCGGCGCGAGTGAAGAACACGAGCGAACTCCCCTTCCTCGGCGGCGCCTTGAACGCGTTTCTCGACGAGGGTTTCGTGGCGGTCTCGCGGTTGGAGACGACGATGCCCGGCGAGGAGTTTGTTCTCGATTTCGGGGCGGACGAGGGCGTGGCGGTCAAACGAACGGTGCTGTCGCGCTTAACCGATGATCGCGGAATCGCGTCGAAGGGACGGCGCACGACCTACGACATCCTGACGACGGTGACGAACCACAAGCGGACGTCGGAGCGGGTCGTGGTCCGGGACGCCCTGCCGGTCTCGTCGGACGAGAAAGTCGAGGTGAAGCTGGCCGCGCCCGCGGAGCGCGAGTTCCTCAAGCCCGAGGAGGCCGCCGACGAGGCGTGGAAGGCCGGCGTCGTGCGCGGGCCGGAGGGCCGCATAGCCTGGCGGTTGGAGCTCAAGCCGGGAGAAAAGCGCGAGCTGCCGATGCGGTTCAGCATCGAGCATCCGGCCGGGCTCGTCGTCGAGGGGGTCGACTGAGCCGATTCCGGGGCGCGGAGTGGACGCGAGTTTGTCAGGCTTTTGTCAGGCTATCGATTTTGGGAACGGGGCGGATACAAAACGGTCGTAACGCACCACCATCCATGAACATCCAGTCTCACCGCTCCCTGTCAGCTCTCGCGGCGTTCGCCGCTTTTGCCGCGGCCCTGCCGCTCGTGTCGCCCATCTCGCTTTCGGCGGCGACCGAGGCGTCTCATTCCGCCGCGGCGGGCGCGACAAACCCGATCCAGGCCGAGTCGAAAATCACCGCCGCCACCGTGTATCCCGACCGCGCGGTCGTGAGTCGCGTGGCGACGGCGAAAGTCAGCGCGGGCACGAACGAGGTCGTTTTCGCCGGCTTGCCCTCGGGCTTGGTGGACGACTCCGTGCAGGTGACGGCGAAAGGCTCGGTCGCGGCGAGCCTGCTCGATATCGCGACGCGCACGGTGTTCGTCACGGCCGAGCCCGACGCGCGCGTGAAAGCCTTGGAGGACAAATTGGTCGAGTTGCGGCGCGAGGAGCGGGCGCTCAACGACCAGAACGCTCTCCTCGAATCGCAACGCGCGCTTTTGGGCACGATCGAGAAAGCCTACACGACGCCCACGCCCGGCGCCGCGGGCGCGACTCCGCCGGCGCGGCCCGCGTTGGAGGACTACGCCAAGCTCCTGAGCTTCTCCGCCGAGCAGCGGGCGCGTTTGGACGAGCAGGCGCGGAAGCTGGAGCGGGATCGCGCCGCCCTCGGCGAAAAGATCGCCGCGAGCGAGGCCCAGTTGAACGAGATTCGCGGCAAACAGCCCGGTCGCCGCGCGACGAAGGCCGTCACCGTTCGCCTCGCCGCTCCGGCCGCCGGCGAACTCGAGGTGCGCTTGAGCTACGCGATCTCCGGCGCGAGTTGGACGCCGGCCTACGACGCCCGGCTGCGCAGCGCCGAGCGCAAGGTGCAGCTGGATGCCTTCGGTCTCGTGCGCAATTCGACCGGCGAGGATTGGAAGAGCGTCGATCTAACGCTTTCGACCGCGCGGCCCGGCCTCGGCGGCTCGGCGCCGGAGGTCACGCCGTGGTATGTGGATGTTTCCCGGGTCGTCTACGGCAAGGTGGCGAGCAGCTCGATGGCGCTGGATCGCGCCGCGGGCATGACGAGCGCGGCCGCGAAGGGCGCTTTCTCCAACGACGTCCGGATGCTTTCGGCCGCCGGCGAACAATACTTTCTCAACGTGTCCGCCGACGCTCCAGCGAGCCCTCCGGCCGAGGCGGCGACTTTCGCGGCGGCCGAGATTGCCTCCGCCGCCACCAGCGCGAGCTTCCGCATCGCGACGCCGGTGTCGCTCGCGAGCGACAACACCCCGCAGCGCGTGCCGGTCGGCGCGGCGAGTTTCGAGGCCGGACTCCAGTATCAAGCGACGCCCAAATTGCAGGAGACCGCCTACCTCGCGGCCTACGTGCTCAACACGAGCGAACTGCCTTTTCTCGGCGGTGCGATGAACGTGTTTCTCGATGACACCTTCGTGGCCTCCTCGCGGCTGGCGACGACGATGCCGGGCGAAAAATTCACGCTCAATCTCGGCGCCGACGAAGGCATTTCCATCAAGCGCAAGATCGTGTCGCGCTTCACCGAGGACACGGGTTTCACCACGCGGGGCCGCCGCACGACCTACGAGATCCTCGTGACGGTGACGAACAACAAGCGCACGGCCGAGCGAGTGGTTGTGAAGGATGCGGCGCCGGTGGCGCGCGACGAAAAGATCCTGGTGAAACTGCTCGCGCCGATGGAGCGCGAGCTGCTGAAGCCGGAGGACGCCGCAGTGCAACCTCCGCGCCCCGGCATCGCCCGCGCGGCCGATGGGAAGATCACTTGGCGCTTTGACCTGAAGCCTGGCGAAAAGCGCGAGCTGCCTCTGAAATTCAGCATCGAACACCCGGCGGATTTGCCGGTGACCGGCGTGGAGTAAGCCTGCTTCGAATTCGTCCGCAAAAAAGCCCGTCCCGAAAAGGGGCGGGCTTTTTGCGCGCGGCGGCGACGCGAGGGACCGGCTCAGGCGCGCTTCACGTCGCGGATGGGATACTGCGTGACGGTGACGCCTTTGTTGCCGCGGCCGCCGACGGTGAGCTCGCTGAGGTCGAAAATGAACTCCTTCACGCGCGCCGTGCAGCGGCCGCTGAGGTAGATCGTCAACGCCTTGGGCAGGCTCTCGGGGTTCTTCGTCTCGTCGAAGAAGACGAGTTTCGAGCCCTCGCTGGCGGCGAGGTTGTAGACTTTTTCGCGCGTCATGCCGCCGAGCTGGAAGCGCTTGGCGAAGGCTTTGCCGCTCTCCTTGTCCTGGTAGACGATGGTGTAGAAGCGGTCGTCGCCGTCCTTCGGCACGACGTGGAGGTGCTCGATGTTTTTGCCGACGAAAACCTTGTCCGCGACGCGAACGAGCTTGCAGGTGGCGTCTTGCATGAACGCGACCACGTCGTCGAGAGGGGTGACATCCTGCACGAACTCGAAGTCGTCCTTGCGGGTATTGAGCGCGATGAAGCCCTCGGTCTTGTTGACGTAGAGCTTCTGGTTGGCGGTGACGACGCTGGCGGCGCTGATCTGCTCGATCTCGTCGCTCTGGGTGCGGCGTTTCACGCCCTTTCCGAACTTTTCCTGGAGGCGCTCGAACCAGGCGATGGCGTAGTCGGTGAGGTGGGCGAGATCGTGCTTCACCTGCTTCATCTCCTTTTCGAGCGCCTGGATGGCTTCGTCGGCCTTGAAGCGGTTGTAGGCGGAGATGCGCTTGATGCGGATTTCGGTGAGGCGGACGAGGTCGTCGTGCGTCACCTCGCGGCGGAGTTTTTTGACGTGGGGCTTCAGGCCCTCGGAAATCTCCTCGAGAACGGCTTCCCAGGTCTTGGCGCCCTCGATGCGGCGGTAGACTTTTTCCTCGATGAAGATGCGCTCGAGGGAGTCGGCGTGCCACTGGTCGTTGAGTTCGCCGAGGCGGATCTCAAGCTCCTGGCCGAGGAGGGTCTTGGAGCGGTCGACGGAGCGTCGCAGGATTTCGGATACGCCCATGAAGGACGGCTTGTCGTCGATGATGACGCAGGCGGCGGGGGAAATCGTGACCTCGCAGTCGGTGAAGACGTAGAGCTGGTCGATGAACTTGTCGGGGTCGGCGGTGGAGCTGAGCTCGACGAGGATCTCGACCGACTCGGAGGTCATGTCCTCGATGCGCTTCACCTTGAGTTTCCCCTTGGCGATGGCGCTTTCGATGGACGACTTGAGCGATTCGGTGGTGGTGCCGAAGGGCAGCTCGGTGATGGCGAACTGGGAGCGGCTGCGTTGTTCGATCTTGGCGCGGACCTTCACTTTGGCGCCGCGTTCGCCGTCGTTGTAGTTGGAGAAGTCGGCGATGCCGCCGGAGGGGAAGTCGGGGCGGATGCGGAAGGTTTTCCCCTGGAGATGATTGATCGCGGCGCGGCAGAGGTCGTTGAAGTTGTGCGGCAGGATCTTGGTCGTGAGACCGACGGCGATGCCCTCGCAGCCCTCGAGAAGGGTGATCGGAAACTTGGCGGGGAGCGTGATGGGCTCCTGGGATCGACCGTCGTAGGATTTTTGCCAGAGGGTGGTCTTCGGGTTGAAGAGCACCTCGCGGGCAAAGGGCGTGAGGCGGCACTCGATGTAGCGTGGCGCGGCGGCGTCGTCGCCGGTGAGGGTGTTGCCGTAGTTGCCCTGTGGGTCGATCAACCAGCCGCGCTGGCCCATGCCGACGAGGGCGGCGCCGATGGAGGCGTCGCCGTGCGGGTGGAAGGCCATGGTGGCGCCGACGATGTTGGCGACCTTGTGGAAACGGCCGTCGTCCTTGTCCCAAAGCGTGTGGAGGATGCGGCGCTGGACGGGTTTTAGGCCATCGTCGAGGTGGGGGACGGCGCGGTCGAGGATGACGTAGCTGGCGTAGTCGAGGAACCAGTTGCGATAACTGTGTGCGAGCGGGGCGGCGTCGTTGTTTTGCGGGGCGACGGGCACTGCGGCCTCGGCGGCGGGGAGGGAGGTTTCGGACGGCTGAGGGCTGAGACCTGAAACCTGAGAATCGGGCGTGGGCGCGGCGGCGGGGGCGGAGCCTTCGGGCGCGGGCTGGCCGGAGAGGGGGAGTTCGGGTTGGTCGTCGGAAGGATGTTTGCCTTTGGACATCGAGAAAAGGGAAGGGCCGGGTGGCGGCGGTTGTGGAACGCGTGAAGTTGGGAGGGGAAAGGGACCAAGACGCGGGGCGCGTCAACCGCGCGCTTACGATGCGTCGCCAAACCCAATGTTCGTAATACGAACATTGGTGCGGGCCGTGCGGGGCGCGACGGCGGGGCGGAAGTTTGTTTGCCGCAGGCAATGAACCGGGCGAGCTTGGCGAAGCTATGACGACTACCCTGGTGCTTACCCTCATCGGACATGATCAACCCGGCCTTGTGCGCGTGGTGGCGGCGACCATCGCCGAACACGGCGGCAACTGGCTGGAAAGCCGTATGTGCCGGCTGGGCGGGGAGTTTGCCGGCATCGTGCGCCTCGAGATCGATCCGGCGCGCGCGGACGGGCTGGCGACGGCGCTGCGCGGGCTCTCGGGTTTGCGCGTCGACGTGACGCGCGAGAGCGCAGGGGCCGGCGCCGCCGCGAGCGAGGGCGGCGTGCCGGCACGGCTGGCGGCGCTGGATCTGGTGGGCTCGGACCGGCCGGGCATCCTGCGCGAGGTGTCGGGCGTGCTGGCGGCGCACGGGCTCAACGTCGAGGACCTTGCCAGCGAGCGCGTCGAGGCGCCGATGGGCGGGGGAAAGATTTTCCAACTGCGCGCGGTCACGAGCGTGCCGGCCGGCGTGGAGCTGGCCAAGGTGCGCGCCGACCTTGAAAAGATCGCGGTCGACCTGATGGTCGAGCTGAAGCTCGAGGCGAAGAAGTAGGCGCAGAGATCTTTAACGCAGAGGCGCAGAGACGCGGAGAAGATGCAGGAGAAGATGCAGGAGAAAGGCCCCGCTTGCCCAGTCCTCCGCGCCTCCGCGGCTCTGCGTTGAAATTCAGCTCCGGTAGTCGGCGTTCTCGCTCACGTATTCATGGGTGAGGTCGCCGCCGAAGACCGTGGCCGAGGCGGGGCCGGCGTTGAGCTCGACCTCGATCTCCACGCAACGTTCATGCGGCGGGAAATCCACCGGCGGGGCGAAGCCGCCGTCGGCGGTGGGCTTGCTCTGGTAGAGCTCGGCCGACTTCAGGTGGGCGACGAGCGCGGCCTCCTTGTCGTAGTTCAGGCGGAAGGCGCCGTCGGCGAAGATCTCCTGGCCGCCGATGCGGGCGCGCAGGCGCGAGAGATCAAGCGCGAGACCGGCCGCGCCGACGTGTTTGCCGATGGCTTGGACGAGGCGGCCGACGTTGGGGTCGTTGCCGGCCATGGCGCATTTGAAGAGCGGGGCGTTGACGATGGCCTTGCCAAGCGAAACGGCGGTGGCGGCGTCGGGAGCGCCGGAGACCTGCACGCGCAATACGTGGCGCACACCCTCGCCGTTACGGACGACGTCCTCGGCGAGATCCGAGCAGACGGCGCGCAGCGCAGCCTCGAAGGCGGCGAGGTCGGGGCAGGGGACTTTTCCCGAGGAGATCGCGACGACGGTGTCGGACGTGGAGGTGTCGCTGTCGATCGAGATGCGGTTAAACGTCTCGCCGGCGACGCGGGAGAGGATGGCGCGGAGCTGGTCGCGCGGCACGGCCAGGTCGGTCAGGACGTAGACCAGCATCGTGGCGAGGTTGGGCTCGATCATGCCGGCGCCCTTGGCGATGCCGACGACGCGGCCGGCGCCGACCGAGGCGTAGCGAATCTTCGGATACAGATCGGTCGTCACGATGCCCTCGGCGGCGGGCAGGATGGAGCCGGCGGCGAGGGCGGACGCGGCCTTGGGCAGGTTTTCGACCATGGCCTCGACCGGCAGGCCCCAGCCGATGACGCCGGTGGAGCAGGGCAGGATCTCGGTCGGTGCGAGGCCGAGGAGTTTGCCGGCGGCGGCGCAGACGGCCTCGCTGGCCTCGACGCCGCCGGGGGCGCAGACGTTGGAAATCTTGTTGTTGATCAGGATGGCGCCGAGCTTCGGTTCCGCCAGGCGTTTGCGGCCGACGATGACGGGCGCGCCGGGGAACGCGTTTTTGGTAAAGACCGCGGCGAAGTCGGGCGTGGGGGCGTCGAGAGCGATGAGCGTCAGCGTCATCTTGGACGGCTTGGGCGCCTCTTTCGGCACAAAGTCGAAGCGCGCGGTGCCGACGCGGAAGCCCTGCGGGAGGGCGGCCTGGGCGGCGAGCCAGGCGCGGTGAGCGTCGCGGGAGGAGAAGGTGTTCTGGGTGCTGGGCACGGCGCGATAAACAAGGCCCGGGGCCGCGAAGTGAAGGGGAAATTCCGGCCCGCGAATCCGGAGTAACCGTCATGTTTCCAGATTGTGATGGAAAACCCGGCGCGCGGTGATTTACCCGACGGGTCCAGCCCACTTTAATGAACGTTTCCGAAATCACCGCCAAGGCGAAGGTTCTTCTCGAGGCCCTGCCTTACATTCAGGATTTTCGCGGGTCCACTTTCGTCGTGAAATACGGCGGCAGCTTCATGGATGATCCCGATCCGGCGGTCCGGAATCGCGTCGCCTACGACATCGCCTTCCTCGCCGCCTGCGGGATCAACGTCGTCGTCGTCCACGGCGGCGGCAAGGCCATCACCAAGGCGATGGAGCAGTCCGGCCTGAAGTCGCAATTCGCGCCCAACGGCATGCGCATCACCGACGAGGCTACGGTCGGCATCGTGAAGAAGACGCTCGACGAGATCGTGAACAAGGACGTCTGCGCGGCCATCTCGCTCGCCCGCGCCAAGCCCAAGGGCCTCGCCGGCGACACCGTGCTGGTGTGCGAGAAACTCACGGTCGACGACAACGGCGCGCCGGTCGATCTCGGCTACGTGGGCGAGGTCGTCGAGGTGAAGGTGAAGCTCATCAAAAAGGAGATCGCCGAGGGCATGGTGCCGGTGATCTCGCCCGTGGCCGAGGGTCGCGACGGCAAGCCTTACAACGTCAACGCCGACCTCGTCGCCAGCCGGGTGGCCGCCGCCCTGCGCGCGCGCCGGCTCGTGTTCATGAGCGACGTCCCCGGCCTGCTCGCCAACCCGCCCGACGCGGACTCGCTCATCTCCACGCTCAAGAGCTCCCAGGTGGACGAGCTGAAGAAGCGCGGCGTGATCGACAAGGGCATGCGCCCGAAAGTCATGAGCGCCGTGCGCGCGCTCCAGGAGGGCGTGCAACGCGTCCACTTCATCGACGGCCGCCTGCCGCACTCGCTGCTGCTTGAGATCTTCACCGACAAGGGCATCGGCACCGAGATCGTGCAGGGCTGAGGGAGCCCCTTTCCGAAAAACGAAAAACTGTTCGACGGACGGCGGCTCGCAAACGCGGGGCCGCCGTTCTCATTTCAGCGACATCACTTTCCTCCATCCATGAGCCAGACCCAGATCACCCAGACCGCCACCGAGGCCGCGTATGACACGTATGTTCTGCGCAACTACGGCCGTCCCGCCATCACGCTGGCGCGCGGCGAGGGCTGCCGCGTGTGGGACGACTCGGGCAAGCGCTACCTCGATTTCGCGTCGGGCATCGCGGTGAACGCCGTGGGGCACGCGCATCCGCGCTGGGTGAAGGCCGTCTCCGAGCAGGCCGCCACGCTCGCGCACGTCAGCAACCTCTACCGCAACCCGCTCCAGGGAGAACTCGCCAAGCGGCTCGTGCAGCTCGCCGGGCCGGGCCGGGTGTTTTTCTGCAACTCGGGCGCCGAGGCGAACGAGGGCCTGCTCAAGCTCGCGCGCCTTCACGGCCTGCGGAAGACGGGCGAGGAGGGTAAATGCTTCAAGGTCATCGCCGCGAAGAACGCCTTCCACGGTCGCACCTTCGGCGGCATGAGCGCCACCCCGCAGGAAAAGATCCAGAAGGGCTTTCGCCCGCTGGTGCCGGGCTTCGCCTTTGGCGAGATCAACGACCTCGCGAGCTTCGAGGCCTTGATCGACGAGCGGACGGCGGCGATCTTCATCGAGACGATCCAGGGCGAGAGCGGCGTCACGCCGGCCTCGACGGAGTTCCTCCTCGGGCTGCGCGCGCTCTGCAACAAGCACGGACTCCTCCTCATGCTCGACGAGGTGCAGTGCGGCGTCGGCCGCACCGGCAAGTTCTACGCCTTCGAGCACGCGGGCGTCCGGCCCGACGCCATCGGCATGGCCAAGGGGCTCGGCGGCGGCTTTCCGATCGGCGCGATCTGGATCGGCGAGGGCGCGGCGGACCTTTTTCAGCCCGGCATGCATGGCACGACCTTTGGCGGCACGCCGCTGGGTTGCGCGGCGGCGCTGGCGACGCTCGACATTATCCGCGACGAAAAGCTCTGCGAACGCATCCTGCGCGCGAGCCCGGCCTGGCACGCGGCGCTGGCGAAGCTGGCGGCGGAGTTCCCGGCGCAGCTCACGGGCGTGCGCGGCGTCGGTTTCATGGTCGGCCTGCAGCTCACGAGCGATCCGGCGCCTTACGTCGCGGCGCTGCGCGAGGCGGGCATGCTGTGCCCGATCGCGGGCGGCAACGTGATCCGGCTGCTCCCGCCGCTTGTGGCGGGCGAGGCGGAGCTCGCCGAGTCGGTCGAGATCCTGCGCAAGGTTTTTGCCGCGAAGGCGGCGGCCTAGGGTGACGATGTAGGCCGGACCGGCGGCCTGGCAGCCCGACCAGCGGCCGGGCCTACAACGAAACGCAGACGAAATGACGACGCGTTGGCCGGCTGTTTTTATGGTGCTGGTTTGCGCCGCCTGCGCCTCGCCCGCCTGGCGGCAGGATGTCTACGTGTGGCAACGCGCGCCGGGGGAGGAGCTGAGAAGGGCGCTCGAGGAGAGTCGCGATGTCGTCGATGGCATCTATCCGCTGGCGGCGGAGCTGAAGTGGACCGAGGACGGGCGGGCGGAGGTTTTTCGCACGCCGCTCGACTTCGAGGCGTTGAAGGCGACCGGGAGGGCGGCGGGGCTCGTCATACGCATCGGTCCGTTTGGCGGGCCTTTCTCGCGGGACGACGAGCGGGCACGGATGCTCGTGAAGCTCGCGCGCGATACCTTGGCATCGGCACGGCAGGCGGGCTTGGAGCCGGCGGAGCTCCAGATCGATTTCGACTGCGCGGAGCGGACGCTCGCCGGCTATCGCGAGTGGCTGCTGGCGTTGCGCGAGGCGGCGGGCGGGACGCGTCTGGTGTTCACCGCGCTGCCGGCCTGGCTTGGGCGGCGCGCGGAGTTCGCGGCTCTGGCGGAGGTCTCGGACGGCTATGTGCTGCAAGTGCATTCGCTGGAGAAACCGAGGGGCGGTCCGGACGCGCCGTATTCGTTATGTGATTACGACAAGGCGCTCGCCTGGGCGCGGCGGGCGGCGGAGGCGGCGCCGGGGCGGCCGTTTCGCGTGGCGCTGCCGACCTATGGATACCGGTTGGTCTTCGACGCGGGCGGGGAGTTCGTCGCGCTTTCCGCGGAGGGGCCGGCGCCGCGTCCGGCGGCGGGAGCGCGGACTCGCGTGGTGAGGAGCGATCCGGCGGAGATGTCGCGGATCGAGCGGGCGCTGGCCGCCGAACCGCCGCCCGGCTGCGAGGGCGTGATCTGGTTCCGGCTGCCGGTGTCGGGCGACCGGCTGAATTGGGAAATGGCGACGTTTCGCAAAGTGTTGCAGGGCGCGGCGCCGAAGGCGCGGCTGGAGGTGGAGGCGCGTTGGAGCGAGCGGGGTCTGGCGGAGATCGTGGCGGTGAACCGCGGCGACACCTCGGAGCGGCTGCCGGCGCGGGTGGGGGTGTCCTGGGCGGCGGGCGGACGGCTGGTCGCTTCGGACGGCCTGGGCGGCTATGAGCCGGTGCGGTGCGGGGGCGAGGCGGCGTTGGCGTTGAAAAACGAGGGCGGGGCGGAAGAGGGATTGCTCGCGCCGGGAAAAAGCCGCGCCATCGGGTGGCTGAGATTTTCCGATGAAACCATGCTCGAAATCGTCGCGACCGGCGAATAGCCGGGGTCCGTTTTTGTTCGGATTGGCGCTCGCGCTCGTCGTTCTGCCGGCGCGGGCCTGCGGCCCCTTTTTCCCCAACCGCTATCTTGATGCGAGAGCCGGAGAACTGCTGGCGGCGCCGGAGGCGTATTTCGCGGACGAGTTGATGCGTTTGCTGCCGGCGGGGACGCCGCGCGTGGCGGAGCGCGAATATGGTTACTTGAGAAGGGAAGCGGGCGAGTCCGCCTCCGAGCGCACGGCGGAGGCGGATTCGACGGAGCTGCGCGCGGCCTTGCGGGATGGGGGACGCGCGCCGGGCGAAGCGGAGCGTTTGACGGAAGCGTATCGCGCGGCGCGGGCGGGAGGGGCGTTGGCGCCGACGGGGACACCGGCGGAATTCGCGCTCTATCTGCGCGGGGCGCAGGCGTGGAGGCGGGGCGAGATCGAGGCGGCGCGAACGGCGTGGCGGGCGGTGATGGATCTGCCCGCCGAGGAGCGTCGGCACCGTTCGGTGTGGGCGGCCTACATGCTGGGGCGTTCGTATCTGATGCCGAGGCGCGAAGCGGACGAGGAGCGTCCGTGGGAGGTGCTGGACGAAGTCGAAACGCCCGCGGAGGCGGCGGAGACGGCGCGGAGTTGGCTCGCGCGCGCTGAGGCCTTGGCGGCGGAGGGGGCGTCGGACGTGCTCGGGTTGGCCGGCGAGGCGAAAGGGTGGCGGGCGCGGCTGGCGGCGGAGCGGAGGGATTTTCGGGGCGCGGCGGGACTGTATCTGGAGCGGCTGGCGGAGGGGGACGACACGGCGGTGCAGTCGTTGCGGCGGCTGGCGCGGCGGATCCTTCGAGAGGCGAACGTGGACGAGGTCGAGGCGTGCGCGAGGGACGCGAAGACGCGCGGGGTGGTGGTGGCCTTTTTGCTTTCGCGGAGCGGGCCGATTTTCGACGCGGGCGGCGACCCGGGTTGGACGGCGCGGGCGTTTGGATGGGCGATCGAGCTGCGGCGGGTCGGGGCCCGGGACGTGCCGGGCGCGGATCGGCTGGCGTGGCTGGCGTATGAGGGAGGCCTGTTCGGTTTGGCGGAAGAGTGGCTTTGCGTCGCCCCGGCGGATTCGGCGGAGACGGATTGGTTGCGCTCGAAGCTGGCGCTGCGTGGCGGCGATGCGAGAAAGGGCGCGGAGTGGTTGGAACGCGCGTTGAGGGCGGAAGGCTTGCGGGGCGGGCATCGCGCGCTGGCGTGGGCGGAGCTGGCGCGGGCCCGCATGGCCTTGGACGAGCCGCAGGCGGCCTTGCGGGCGTTTCTGAACGGCGGCCATCAGGAGGACTGCGCGTATGTGGCGGAGCGCTTGCTCACGACGGAGGAGCTGATGGCGGTGCTCGACGGCGGCCTGGCGGGGGAGGGCGAGGCCGGGGAGGCGCTGGTCGAAGGGCTCCGGTCCTTGCTGGCGCGGCGGCTGGCGCGCGAGGAGCGAGGCTCGGACGCGTTGCGCTATTTCTCGGCGGAGACGGGAGCGGCGTTCTCCAGGTATCGCGCGGATGTGGACGCGGGATTCGACGCGTCGAGGCCGGCGGCGGAACGTGCGGCGGCCTTGTGGCGCGCGGCTCGGGCGCTGAAGGCGGAGGGGATGACGTGGGTGGGCACGGAGCTGGAGCCGGACTGGGCCGTCCGGGGCGGATATTTCTATTCCCGCCCGGCGGCGGAGTCGCGGGTCGGGGTGTCGAAGCAGGAGGGCGGGATCTTCGCGCCGACGGCGGCGGAGGAAGAGCGTATCCGAAAACACAAGACGCCGGAGAAGCGCTTCCACCACCGCTACGAGGCGGCGCAGCTGGCGTGGTGGGCGTCGTCGTTGATGCCGGACCAGGACGAGGCGACGGCGCGGGTGCTTTGCGAGGCGGGGGGCTGGCTCAAAGATCGCGACCCGAAGGCGGCTGAGCCGTTTTATCGGGCGCTGGTATTGCGCTGCGGGAAAACGGAGCCGGGGCGCGAGGCGGCGGGGCTGAGGTGGTTTCCGCGAGCGAAAAAGGAGGAAGCCTCCCTGGAGCCGTGAGCGGGCTCAGGGCGCCTCGACAAGGGCGTGAAGGACTTCGCGGTCGAGGGGAAGGAGGGCGGCGATGACCAGGAGCGATTTGCGTTCGGCGGGCTTTGACCGATCCGCCGGCAGTCTTTCGGGGACGGAGTGGCCGAGCTTTTCCAGCGATGCCTCGGCGGAACCCGCGATGTCATCGGCGCCTGACCGGCGGGCGGCGATCCAGAGCGCGACCTGCAAGCGGGCGTCGGACTCCGCGGCGGGCGGGATGGTCGATGCAAATTCGCGCAGCAGATCCGCGTCGGGGGTCCGGACGAGGGCGGCCAAAACGGTGGTGCGCAGGGCTGGCTCGTCGAAGAGCGGGCGAAGGGCGGCCCGGGCCTCTTGCCCGCGGTCTTCCGCGCTCAGCAGGGCATGGAGGAGGGAAGCGGTTTCCCCGGGGGGAGCGGGATGAGCGGTGGAAAGCGCGGCGGCCTTGGCGCGATGCGGCTGATTGGCGCCGGTCCAGGAGAACGCGAGAAACCGGCGGGCGGCTTGGCCCGGCATCAGGCCGGAGAGCGCGATGAGCTCGTCGGACGCGGCGACGAAGTCCTTGCGGTCCAGGGCCGCGCGGGCGCGCAGGGCGTGTGCGAGACCCGGGTGGGGAAGGGTGATCGGCGGGTCGGCGGCCAGGAGATTGGCGGCCACTCCGGGGTGGCGGATGCTCTCGAAGAAGGCGCGCAGCCAGAATTCCCGGGGGGCGTCGCGGACCACGAGTTGTCCCAGGGCGAGTCGCGCGAGCTGTTGCGGGCGATCGGAGAGGAGGAGGTCGTCGTGCCACGAGAGGGCGAGTTCCGCGGCGCGCTCGGGGTGCGCCGCGGCGTTTCGGGCGTGGAGATCGTCGGAGAGACTGAAGAACTTTCCGATGGTGGCGAGGCGGGCGAGGGCGGTGTTTTCACCGGGTGTTCCCTGGCCGGAGCCGGCGGCGGAGAAGAGCGCGACGGTGGTGGCGTTGAAATCGCCGGAGCGTAGGGCGCCAAGGGCGAGGTCGCGGAAGTGGGAACGGCGGTGCTCGTCGATGTTTGCCCAGCGAGGGGGCCACGCAACGTCGGCCAAGGGGAGCGTTTTCAGGCCGGAGCCGAAGCGGAGAAAACCCCATGCTCCGAGAATCAGGACGACGGCGAGGGCGAGCGGCGGTATCGAAAAGACGACGAAAGCGCGGCCCCAGGCGGGGCGGATCTCGCGGGCGTCGAGCGAGCAGAAAGCGCCCTTTTCGCGGATTCGCAGGGCGGGGCAGACGACGTGGTAACGGCGGGTGCGGTCGAAACGGAGGCAGGCTTCGCACCGGGTCTGATGCGCGCGTCCGGAATCGGAACCGGACTGGCAGGGCGAGGGCCCGGGGAGCGCGTTGCCAGAGCCGCCGAGGCGAGCACGCAGGCGGCGGGCATGGCGCGCTTTCTCGAGATTGAGGCGAAGCAACTCCGGCCAGAGACGAAGCCAGTCAAGCGACATGGGACTGGAGCGGACGCGAGGGCGCTCCGGCGCGCCCGTCAGGCGGCGGACGAACGGCGGCGGCGGAGGAAGAGGAGCCCGCCGAGGCCGGCGCCGAGCACCAGACCGTAGGCGCCGGGCTCGGGCACGGGATTGCCGTTGGGGGAAGTGTAGCCGAGGAAGCTGTCGTAGCGGCTGGTGAACCCGGCGGTGTCGGTGCCGTAGGCGTCTTGATTGACTGAATTGTTCTGGGTTGCGGTGACCGCGGCCCAGAGCATCAGGCGATCGGCGGTGATGGTGTAGCTCGGGCCGACGAAGCCGGTTTGCACCAAGGCGGCGTTGATGTCGGCCAGCGGGAACGCATAGGTGATCATCGAGTCGAGGTTGATGGGCGAGTTGTTGCCCACCACGTCGTCCTCATACTGCGTCTGCCAGCCGGGGTAGTAGGTCGACCGGTTGTCGGGCAGCACGACGCCTTGGCCGCCTTGCTTGTCCTGGTTCACGCCGTCGCCGATGGCGATGTTGCTGAAATTGGAGGAGGAGAGCAGGAGGGCGTTGTTCTGGGCGTTGAGCGCGGGAAGGCCGGTGCGGTTGGCTGTGGGGTAGAAGGGATTGCCGTAGCTCGAGGTGCTCGGGGAGACGTTCTCGGTCAGCAAGCCGCTGCCCGGGGCTTGGAACACGAGGCCCACTTGGTTGTTCTGCTGGCTCAGGCCCATGTAGAGGTCGAGACGGCCATCGTAGTTGCCGTCGAAGCCGAAGCGGATGTTCACCAAGTTGCCCGTGGTCTTATACTCGTTCAGCATGATGCGGAACGCGATATGCTCCACGCCATCGATCATTCCGTATTGGATGAAAAACCCCGGGTTGGCGGTCCCGTTGCCGTTTTGGGACGAAACGAAATCGGAGTCGCCCTGGCCGGTCTGCTGATCGTAGACGGGGTCGAGGAGATAGCCTTCGGAGCTGCTGTTCGGGTTGCCGGACTTGGCCCAGATCGGCTTCCAGGTGTCGTAGGTCCAACCGGCGGCCACGCTTCCGGTTCGCGTGATGCCGTTCACGTCGATCGTGGTCTGGGCGAAACCGGCGGCGGCAGTTGCGACCAGAAGGGCCGCGGCGGAGAGGGGGCGATATAAGCTGCCGGCTTTCATGATAACATTTTTACTAACATGAGCGCCTCGGCTCCCAAGTCGGCATACAGGCTAGGCCGGAACGGGTTTATCCGCTTCCCGTTTCCGGCGCATGAAGAAGACCGCTTCTACGAGGAGAGATGCGATGGCGACTAGGCCCGAACGGATAGTATGCGCATGATTACGATGCGTGTGCGGTCTGGGGGATTTCTCGGGTGCGCGAGAGTCTTGATCAGAAGTTCATCAACGAGGCGTAGGTCACCGAGCTGGCGTTGGTGACCTTGGAGGTGCGGTCGCCTTCGGAGACCAATTCGTCCCAGTCGTTGATCCCGAGTTTGCTGTTGTTTTCCAAGTTGGCGAGGGACTCGTCGTAGTAGAACCCGTCGTTGCCGGTGAAGGTGAGATCGTAGCCGATGAGCGAGCCGTAGATGAAGCCGGAGTTGCCGCCGCCTTTGGCGGAGATACTGGCGTTGGGGGCGTCGACCACGGCGCTGAGGTTGCCGTTGCCGGAGATCTTGAAGGATTGGGGGCCAATGCGCGCGGTTTCCTCGTCGGAGCGAGTGCCGATCAGCCAAAAGTTGTTCGGCTGGCCGGGTATGACGCCGGTGTTGGTGTAGGTTCCGGCGGTGTTTATTTCAGTGGTTCCGGCGACGGGCGCGGTGGTGTAGCCGGCTTCTTTCAGGACTTGGTAGTTGGTGTTAGGCGAGCTCACCGTCTTAGTCGTCCCATCGGTGTAGGTGGTGACGGTCGTGCGCTGTTCCGTGTAGTTCCACCCGATGACTGTATTCTTATCCTGCCCCTTGCCCATTTGTTCGGTGACGTTGGACACCTTTACGGTGGTGGTCACGGAGACCACGTTGGATGCGGGAGGGGAATAATCTTGGGTGATGACTTCGTTGGCGGAGCCTTTGCCGCCGATGTCCACGTTGCCGTCGGTGTAGATTTTGAGGCTGGCGGCGGTGTAGCTGGTTGCTCCGGTGGTGGTGTTGGTGACCAAGGTGCCGCCGATGTTGATGGAGCCGGAACCGCCGCCAACGGTGACACCGCCAATACCGTCGACCACGAGGACCACATTTTTCCCCGGGGTGATGGTGAGTGTGCTGCCGTTAAGGCTGAGCTCCGAAGCGCGGTAGTAATAGACGCCGTCCGAACGGGCTGTGTCGCCGCCACGTGGAAGGGTATAGTCGCCGGTGATGGCACCAAGAGAGACGTCGGTGCTGGGGGCGGCCTGAACTTCCAAGTCCGTGGAGAAGTTGGTGCTGACACTGCCGGGGTCCTTGACGCCATTGGGAGTGCCAAAGGGGCCGATGTAGCCGTTTGTGCCGACCTGGATCGCATCGAGGCTGCTGCCGCCGACCGCTGCGGTGCCGTTTACATCAGCCTGACCGGAGTTGAGGGAGGCGTCGAGCGTGAGCGTGGCGAGCGGCACGTTGTCGTTCATCACGCCGGTGCTAAAAGGGACGTAGGCGGTGGTCGCGTCCTTGTCGGGATCCGAGTTCCAGCTGGCCATCTCGACTTGGTTGCCGTTGGCGACGATGCCCTTGCGGCCGAGGCCGCCGACGCTGTAGCGGGATTTCTTGGTGAGGGTCACCTTGATCCATTTCTCGATGGGGGCGCCGGTAGGCGGAGTAACGATGGCACGGGCGACCACGTAGGCGTTCGCGCCGCTCTTGGCGTAAACCTTCACGGCGGTCGTTGCGCCGCCTTCGACGCCTTCCATGGTGAAGCTCTTGCGGTAGGCGCCGCCGCCGGCGTCGTCCCAGCCGGACCAAGCGTAGGAGGAGTCCTTGTTGATCTCCCAGAGCGCCTGCTCAAGGCCAGACTCCGCGATGTTCATCGCCACACCTTGATAGAAGGTGCGGTAGGAGAGCTTGGACGCCGTCGTCGAGATCTGAAGGAAGGACCCGAGGGAAATCGCGATGACGAGGCTGAAAAGCAGGGCGACGATGAGCACCGAGCCGCGGCGGCGGGAGCGGGCTGGGAGGGGGCGGCGACGGGAGGACATGATCAAAAGGGTTTGTTGCGGAGGACGTAGCGGGCGGAGATGACGTTGTTGGTCGCGTCGGCCAAGGTGCTGCGGATGCGAATGGCGGAGAGGGAGATCTGCACCATCTTCGTGTCGTTCTTGAGCAGCGTGTCGCTGGTGACGGCGATGCTCGGATTGATGGCGGCGAGGCCGGTCGCCTCGCTGTATTTGTAGGCGGTGAAGGAGAGCGACTGGATGCCCGAGACGAGGGTCTGGGTCGCGAGGGTGGTGTTGTCGGTGCGAACGAGGGTGTTGGCGGTGGAGTTGTAGGTGTAGGTGATCGATTTGCTGTCCGGCGGGATCAGGGTGATGGCGACGAGCGTTCCGTCGCTTTTGCGGGTCCAGTTGACGCTTTCGGTCATGCGCGCATCGATGGCGAAGGTCTCCAGCGCGTTGCGCGCCTGCTTCTCCATTTCGATGTAGTTGTTCAGCAGGTAGCCGCTGCGGTTGATCATCAGCACGGAGCTGAGCACCGCGGCCAATACGACGGCGCCAAGCCCCATGGAAACGAGGAGCTCGACCAGCGTAAAGCCGTGGCGGCGCCGCCCGCGGTTACGTAGAGCTCTTGTTGAGCGTGTAGTAGTAGTTGTAGAGGCCATTTTTGCAGTAACGGGTGCTGCTGGTGCGCTTGTGGGCCACGCCATCGATGCCGCGCCAGCTGACGGTCATGTCTATCTTGATGATCTCGTCATCCGAACCGGCGAGATAGGCGGCGGAACGCGTGCGGGTGAAGGTCCGGTTCATCTCGTTGAAGAGCTGTATTTCCGCCGGGGTATTCTGTGGGAAAATGGTCGCGATGTTGATCTCGGTCGGTTCCGGGCCGATCAGGGCTTCGACGCGGCTCCAGCTCAGCATGCGCATCCGCTCCATCTCGCTTTGCATGATCTGCGCCGCGAGGGTGGTCTTTCGGGCGGTGTCCAGCGACCGGAAGCCCGACTGCATCACGAGGATCGAGGACGAGATCGCGAAAAGCATCACGAAGGTCGCCATCAGGACCTCGACGATGGTGAAGCCGGCGGTGGCGCTACCGCGGAGCCGGCGGCGAAGCGCGCGCGGGCGGGACGGGCGGGGTTGCGTCGTATCCATGCGCCAGATACTAGCGCATCGGCCATGGTCCCGCACAGGGGCGGAGGGCCCGAATTTTCGGGCCTGCGGCTCAGGCCCGAACGGGCTTGAGGGGAACTACGGGGTTTTTGGCCCGGATTGCACCCAGAGCGCGGCGGCCTGGGAGCGCCGCTTGACCTTCAGCTTGTCGAAGACGTTCACGAGGTAGTTCTTTACCGTGTTGTCGCTGAGGCCGAGCTGGCTGCCGATCTCCTTGTTGGTGCGGCCTTCGGCGACGAGGGCGAGCACGCGGCGCTCCTGCGCGGAGAGAAGGGAGAGGGCGTTGCCGGAGTCCCGGCCCGAGCCGGTGCGGCCGGCGCGGACAAGGTCCAGGACGCGTTCGACCAAGCCGGTGCCGAGGATGGATTCGCCGTTGTGAAGGCTGACGATGGCCTCGATGAGGCGCTCGGGCTCGACCTCCTTCATGAGGTAGCCGTGCGCGCCCGAGACGATCGCCTGGTGCACGAAGTCGTCGTTGGCGAAAGAGGTGAGCATCAGGATCCGGGCCGAAGGGTGGTCCTTGAGGATCGCGCGGCAGGCCTCGAAGCCGTCGCCGTCGGGCAGGCGGATGTCGAGGAGAACGACGTCGGGTTTGCACGCGCGGGCGACGGATACCGCTTCGGCGACGGTGCCGGCTTCGCCGGCCACGAGGAGCTCGGCCTGCGGGTGCTTGCCTTCGAGGAGGCCGCGCACGCCGCGACGAACGAGGGCGCTGTCGTCAACGAGGAGGAGGCGGATGCGGGGCGGATGCGTATCGGCGGAGGCCATACAAATAAGTTGCCGGCGGGCAGCGCCAGAAAGCGCCCCCCGGGCGCGACGCGCAAGCGCGTTTCACCGGTCGACCAACGGCAGGAGGGCGGCCCGCCTGGCGGGATCGTCGACAACGCGCCATCCGGAGGAGCGGTAGGGCGCGTGGCGGACGAGCCGTCCGAGGGCGAGGTCGTAGTGGTAGGCGGCATTGCCTCCGAACGAGACCTCGCCGGCGACGAGGGCGCCGAAAAACTCGCCGTTGCCGACGACGACGAACTCCGCGGCGGGCGCGTAGACGACGCCGGAGAGGCCGCCGCCGCCCGCGATTTGAAAGCTTTGCCGCCGAAGCCCGGGCTCGGTGCTCCAAAGCTGGAGGGCGGCGGGGGAGGCGTTTTGGTTGACGATGCCGTTGCCGGCCACGAGCACGTCGCCCGCGAAGTAGATGGTCAGGCTCGATCCCGCCGGGATGTCGATGCGCGCGCTGCCGCCGATGGACAAGGCGTCGAGCGGGTCGGTGAGAACAAGGACGACATCTCCTTGGATGGTGAGCGTCTGCTTTCCGGAGAGGCGCAAGGTGGAGGCTCGCCAGGACGTCGCCTGCCCGGCCGTTCCCAAGGTGGCGCCAAAGCTTCCGATGAAGACGCCGTCGGAGGGGGGCGCGATGACGGGGAACTCGTCATTGAAGTCCTTTGTGATCCGCGAAAAATCGATTACGCCGTCCGTGGTGCCGAAGGGGCCGATCAAGCCGGGTGAACGAAGAGTCGGCTGGGCCCCGCCGGTGCGGAGATAGCCGAAGATGCGTGCTTGATTGAGCTCGAGATCGGCATCGAGTTTCGCGCCGGTGGCGACTTCTCCGGTGTCGACGGCTCCGTCTGCCGAATAGGGCACCGCGGGGGTCGCGGAGTCTTGGTCGGGATCGGAATCCCACGAGTCGAAGGACGCGTTGCGGCCCTTGAACGCCAAGCCTTCTCGGGCGACGAGGCCGGCCGCGAAGAAGGAGCGGCGGCGCAGGGAAACCTCGAGAAGCTGGGTAACCGGCGCTCCGCCGGGGCTCTGCACGGAGGCGAGGGCGACGAGGGTCGGGCGCGCGTGCTCGTCGGGCGCGACCGGGCTGGCGTAGACCTTGATCGCACCCGAGGTGGCCGTCGCGAGGGTGAAGCCGTCGAAACGGCGCCAGGCCGCCTCGCCGGAAAGCTGCCAGCCGTCCCACGCGTCGGCCTGGCGGGCGAGGAGACGGTTGTAGGTCCAAAGGCCTTCCTCGAGGCCGGCCTCGGCGAGGTGAAAGGATGCCCCGCGATTGAAGGTGCGCTGGGAAAGCCGGGCGGAGCCGAGGTTGAGGCTGAGGTAGCCGCCGAGAACGAGGGCTATAAGGGCGGCGACGAGCAAGGCCACGACCAGCACCGAGCCGCGCGGACGCGGCGCCGCGCCGCCGGGACGGCGAGGGGTGGCGAACGGCTGGATACGATGAAGGCGGGCGGGCATGGGGTCAGGCGCCTGAGCTTTTGTTGCGGAGCGAGCAGCGCGCGGAAAGGGAGAGCTGGCTGGCGGAGGGCGCGCGGGCGTCGGGGCGGAGGGCGCGAACGCGAACCTCAAGTTGTCTCGTCTCGAGATCGTTTAGCGCGGGGGCCTCGCGACCGGCGCTCGAAGGCCGGCGGTAGCGACGAAATTCGAAATCGGGCGCCACGTCCCGGACGAGGACCTCGGGGGCGGCTCCGGCGGCTTGGCGCACGAAGCGACCGGGCGCTGCGGGGTCGGCCGCGGATTCGAAAGAGTAGGTCACCAAGGAGCCTGCGCCATCCGGCAGGACGAGGGTGAGCCGGCGCTCGTTTTGCCAGCGCACGTCGGAGGCAAGACGCACATCGTGGTTGAATCGTTCGAGCGCGACGCGGAGCCGGGAGTTCATCTCGGAGTAGGCGGAGGCGTTGAGCCCGGCGCGGCCGAGGAGCAGGAAAGTGGAGAGAACCCCGGCCAGGATGAAGGAGGATAGACTCGCGGCGATGAGCACCTCCGTGAGCGTAAACGCGGCGGCGCGGCTCCGGCGCCCCGAATGGGTCGGGAGGCGGCGGTCGGCGCGCGAAGACGGCGCATGGCGCTCAGCGGGTGGTGTAAAAGTAGTCATTGAGACCGCTCCGGCTGTAGCGGGTGATGAGGCGCGCGCTGTGAGCACGTCCGTCGAGCCCGCCCCAAGAGGCGACAAGGGTGATTTCTTTCAGGCCGTCGCGCAGGTCGCGGATGCGGCGTTCGCAGGTGTAACGGGCGAAATCGCCGCCCGCCGGAGGAGCGACGGCGATTTCACCGGAGGTTTGCAGCGTTTGCAGCTGGGTCCAGTTGAGCAAACGCAGGCGCTCAAGCTCGGTTTGCATCAGCTGAGAGGCCGCGTCGAGCTGTCGCGCCTGGGCGATGGTGTCGAGACTGCGCCGCAGGGTGACCAAGGCCCCGCTTATCCCGAGCATGAGCACGCAGGAGGCGACCATCACTTCCACGAGCGAAAACGCAGACCTCCGCCCGGCGCGAGGCGCAGCGGGGCGAGGCTTGGGGATCTTGGGGAGGACGGGCATGAACAGGCCTACACGATACCTATTTATAGATCGGGCGTCGAGAGGGTGTATCGGCTTAAACAATACGTGATTAACCTCAGCAAATATGGGCCTAGCCCGGCGGCAAAGGTCCCGAGACGGGTGCCGGCGGAACCGATTCGACGGCGTCGTCGTCGGTGGGGTCGCCACCGTCATCTCCCTCATCGATAGGAGAAAGCGGGAAAATAAACACAAGGCGCGTTCCGCGGCCGGGCGCGGAGTCAAGGGCGGCTTTCGCGCCGTGGCTCGCGGCCCTGGCAAAGAGGTTGTCCAGACCGCGACCGCGTTTGGCCGAGACGGGGTCGAAACCGGAACCGTCATCCTCGATCTCAAGGTTCGCGGCGTCGGCGGAGCCGGCGGCGGGCGCGAGGCGAATGCGGACGTTTCGCGCGTGTCCGTGGCGCAGGGCGTTGCTGATGGCCTCGCGAAGCAGGAGGAGCAGTTCGGTGCGCAGCGGAGTGGGGAACCTTGCGGCGACCGCCTCGTCGAGGGCGAACTCCGCGCGTGCGGCGCCGTCGGCGTTCATCGTGGCGAAAAGACGCTCGACGGTGAGGGCGAAGGCGTGGTCGTCGGGCGGATCCGACTCGAGGCCGGTGATGAAATCCCGGACCTCCCGGATAGTGGCGTTCAACACGTCCGCGACTTGCGCGAGGTGGCGTTCGGCGGCGGCCGGGTCTTGGGCCACGCGTTTGCGCGCCGCCGCGATGCCCATGCCGGCGGCGTAGATCGACTGGATGAGGCCGTCGTGCAAATCGCGGCCGAGGCGCGCGCGCTCCTCGAGGGTTTTTTTCAGGGCCGCCTCGGCGTTGCGTCGTTCCGCGATCTCGCGGCGGAGTTGCTCGCGGTGTTCGAAGGAGGTGACGATCAGCCGGGCGACGCGTGTCAGCTCGGTGCGCGCCTGGAGGAGGGGCCGGATCGGGGCGGTGTCGTGACGCGAGAGACTGTCGGTGATCCAGCCGAGCGGGCGCAGCACCCACTGGTGGAGACTCACTGCAAGCGAGGCGATGAGGCAGAGGCCGAAGAGCAGAAAGACGCGGGTCTTCAGGCGGTCCGTCTCGAGCCGAAACGATATGTCCGGCGCCGCTTTTCTGAGGCTGAGCGTGCGAACGGGACGGCCGTCCCAGGCGGGAAGCGGGCGCTGCACGACGATGGGGGCGGGCGCCTCGAGGTCGTCGGAGCTGTCCTTGAGCGACTCCGCGATGCCGGCGGCGGCGGGCGGGCTGAGGGATGCGTCGCTGTCGGTAAGATCACCCAGCCGGGCGAGGTAAGGCTCGTCCCACACCCGGCCCACGAAAAGCCAGGGCGCGGAGGGACCTGCGAGCCGGAGCGCGCGCAGTTCAAGCAGGCCCGCCGGGCTGGGTTGAAAGTAGGATCGCAGGCCCGTATCCGGATTGCCCAGCTCGGCGAGATGGGCGGCGGGGACGGGCAGGGCGAGCGGCGGCAGGCCGTCGCGGCGCGCCTCGTGGATGAGTTTGCCGTCCGGACCGGCGATCCACAGCGCATCCACGCCATAGCGCGACAGGAGAACGTCCAGGTTGCGGCGCGCCCATTCGCGACGCCCGGCGGGCTCGGCGGCGAAGGCGGACAGATTTTCCCAGCCGGCGGTGTCGTCGACGAAGCGCCGCAGGGACGAGGCCCGCAGGTCGAGCCAGTTTTCGATCAGGCGCGCGTCGTCGCGGCGCGCGGCCGAGATCGCCTCGGCGATCTGGCGCCGTTCGAGCGCGCGAAGAGCCACGAGGCAGAAAAGAAAGACCAACAGGAGCAGTCCGAGCAGGAGGGCCAGACGGAGTTTGATGCTCATGCGGAGAGAGCGTCCTAGCGGCGGGCAAGGGGGAAAGTCAAACGACCGATGCGTGTCGGCCGCCGCGCCCCAAACCGGTTCGGCGGGGAAATGCGCCCTTGACTCGGACGGCCGCCTTTGAGGTTCTGCCCGTTTTCCAAAAGCAAACCCTCGTCACTCTTAACCCATGGCCAACACCAAATCCGCCATCAAGGCCGCCCGCAAGACCACCCGTCTCACCGCCCGTAACAAGGCGACCAAGACCAAGCTGAAGACTCTCCACAAGAAGTTCCTCACCGCCGCCAAGGGCGAGGACAAGGATGCCGCCAAGGCCGCCGCCAGCGCCTACGCTTCCGCGATGGACAAGGCCACCAAGTCCGGCGTCGTCCACAAGAACGCCGCGTCCCGCGCCAAGGCCCAGACCTCCAAGGTCGTCTTCGCGAAGTAAGTTTCTCCGCGGCCGCCCGCCGCCTCTTCGGATTTCCGAAGTCTTTCCACCCCGCGATCGTCCCGGACGACGCGGGGTCTTTTTGTTTTCGGGCCCTTTCGCGCGCTTGAGCCGAGACGCGCGAAAGCTTCTGGTGGGGCGCGATGCGCGAAGCCTCCGTCCAACTGCTCCTTAGCCCCGGCGCGGAGGAAACGTGGACGCAGGTGATGCGCCCCTGGCTCGAAGCCGGGCGCGGGCGGCTGGAGCGAGGTTACGTGGTGGTGCCGACGCGGGGCCAGGCCCACGGTTGGAAGCAGCGCTGTTTGTCCGCCGATCTGCCGCTGCTCGGGGTGGAGTTTCTGGCTCCCGGCCTGGCGCGGCAAAAATGGCGCTCCCTGGCGACCGCCCCCCGCCCCGTGCTGGGGCGCGAGCTTCTGCTTTTGGGCCTCCGCACGCTGATCTCGCGCCGGCTGGCGCGTTTGGAGCCGGGCGATTCGCGCCGGGGCTTTTGGCAAAGCCTGCAAAGCGATCCCGAGCGCGCGCTTGATGATTTCGACGCCTTGCTGAAAGGTGGTTTTCGCGCCGCGGATTTCCCGGTCGAGCCGCTTCGCGACGTTTTCGGCGAACTCTCGCGCTGGGTGGCGGATCACGGGGCGGTTTTCGCCCCGATCGAGGCGGAGGAGGCCGGTTTGGCGAAGCCAGGCTCCGACGCGAGGGTCATCCCCGGACGCCTGCTCGTGTGCGGCCTCGGCGCGGAGACCTGGGGCGAATTTTTCAACGTGGTCGCGTTTATGCGTCGCATGCGGGACGTGACCGTCGTGCTGCCCGAACCGGGCTTTCGCGGACGCGCCGACGCGGACGAAAAGTGGATCGAGCTCTGGCAGGCCGTGCTGGGCGTCGCCGCGCGCCCCTTGGATGTCGCCGATGCAGACGCCGGCCTCGGCGACGGCGACAACTGCGCCGCCGTCGGCGCGCTCTGGACCCGGGAACCCGCGCCCGAGGCGACGCGACGCGCGACGGTGCTCGTCGGGCGCACGCGCGCCGACGAAATGAGCCTGCTGGCCGACGCGATCGCCGACCGGCTGAATGCCGGCGCGGAAAACATCGGGGTGATTTTCCCGTGCGCCGACGCCGCGCACCTGCGGCTCGCGTCCCTGCTGGCCGCGCGCGAAGTCCCTTTCGCCGATTTGGTGGAAGGCGCGGCCATGCCCGCGGCGGATGTGCAAACGCAGCGCGCGCTGATCGCCTTCTACGCGGGCGGGGCGCGCGTGGACGATTTGCTGGAGCTCTGGCCGCCCTTGCGAGCCCTCGGCGCCGGCAACGACGAGCGCGTCAACCTTACGTTCGGCCGCGTGCGCCGCGCCTGCGAGCGCTCCTTCGACGAGCTGCACACGCATGCGCTCGCCGCGCACGTCGAGCTTTGGCGGGAGCGCGAGCCGGCGCTGGCCGAGATCGCGGGCAAACTCCTGCCGGCCTGGCCGGAGGAGCTGACCTTGCGCGACGCGCTCGGGCGGCTCGGGGGAGTTTGCGCGGCGCTTGGCGTGGCCGGGCCGGAGGGGCTGGGCGCCCTGGGGACTTTCGCGGAAAAATGCGGCGAGGAAACGTTTCCCTCGCGCGTGGTGCTCGCCGCGCTGGACGAATTCATCCCCGCGAAGGCGCCGCCGGCCGTGTCGCCGGGAAAAGGGACTTTTGCGCGCGTCACGCTGGCGACGCGCCGCCGTGCGGAGGGATTGGCGTGGTCGCATTTGTTTCTCGTCGAGGCCAACGCCGGCGTATGGCCCGAGCGCGGGGAGCCAAGCCCCTGGCTGACGGACGAGCAGCGCGAGCAACTGAACCTGCGCGGACGTTTCTCGCTCGGGGTGTTTACCAGCGAGCAGAAGGCGGCGCTGGAAAAAGCGGGCTACGCGCAGCTCGCGCGCGACACGCGCCGCGAGGTGATTTTCTCCGCGGCGCTTTTCGACGAGGAGAATCCCGAACTGCCGCTGGCGCCGAACAGCTGGGTGGAGCGCGTGCTGTGGGCGGGCGGCGACGCGGCCGCGGCGGGCGGCCTGGAGGAGGCGTTCGCGCGCAAGGCCCGGCATGTGGCGACGCCTCCGTCGCCGGAGCCCGGCGACGCGAAGTGGAAGGCGGTGTGGGATGGCCGGCGCGATCCGGCGCTGCCGTTTGACGAATGGTTTTTCTGCGGCGATCCGGCGACGATCACGCCGAAGGACTGGTCGGCGCGCCGCATCGAGGCCGGAGTGCGGGATCCGGCGGTGCTGTGGTTCGAGAGCGTGCTCGGCGTGGCGCGCGTGCCTTGGGAGCCGCTCGTGCGCGCCCGGGCCCGGGCGCTCGGCCAGCTCGCGCACGCGCTGCTCGCGCGGGCCTTGGCGGGAACCGGCGCTGACGCCGCGCATTTCGTCCCGCTGCCGGGCCGCGAGGAGGCGGAGCGGCATCTGACGGAGGCGCTCGCCGAGAAGCGCGGGGCGTGGCCGGACGATTGCTATTGGGATTCCTTTCACGCGGAGCTCGCGCACGTCTGCGAAACCTTGCTCGGGCAGGCCTACGAAATCGCGGAGACGATGGGCGCGGAGACGGTTTTCGTGGCGGCGGAGCGCAATCTCCCGGCCGAAGCGACGGTGGCCTGCGGGGAGGGGCGCATCCAGGTGCGGGGTCGCATGGACCTTGTGTTGAGCGATCGGCCCGGGTGGCTCGGCGCGGCGGTGGAGGTGCTGGATTTCAAGACGGGCGGCGACGCGAAGCTCAACGCCGCCCGGATGGCGCGGGACGGCAAGTCGCTGCAGCTCGCGCTTTATCTCGCGGCCGCGCGTTCGCTCGGGGCGGAACGCGGCCGCGTGTGGATGGTGAAGATCGAGCCCGGCGGCACGTCCGCGCTGACGATGGAGGATCTGGACGCGGCGCTCGCGCCGCTGGGCCGGATGGCGGCGTTCGTCGCGACGGGCCGCTACGGCGCGTTGACGCCGGACCGAGGTGAGTATCCTCCCTACGGATACGATTGGCCGCTGGCCTGCGCGCCGATTCCGGCGACGGTGCTGGCGGAGAAGTTCACGGCGACCTTCGGGCCCGACGACGGGAAGGAGGCGGGCCGTGGCTGAGAAGGACACGAAAGCTCCCCTGGCCGACCAGGCGGCGCGCGATCGTTTTCGCGACGAATGGCACCGCAACTTCGCGGTGAGCGCCAACGCGGGCTCGGGCAAGACCACGGCCATTTCCGAGCGCCTGGCGGCGATGGCGCTCGCGCCGGACGGAGCGCGCCTGCTGACGAAAACCGCGGTGGTGACGTTCACGAAGAAGGCGGCGGCGCAAATCGGGCAGCGGGCCAGGGCGGTCTTGCTGCGGCGCGTCGAAGAGGCGGGTGGCCGCGATCTGGCGCCGCTCGATCACCTTGAGCGGTCGTTCTTCGGCACGATCCACAGCTTCTGTCTCAAACTGGCGCAGACCTATGGGCAGAGCCTTGGCATAAACCTCAACCCCGAGGTCGTGTCGGAGGACGGCGACGATTCCCTGTGGGAGGCGTTTCTCGAGGAGGACCCGATGCGGTTCGCGTCGTTGCGGCCCGAGCAACTGGCGGCGTTTCTGCGCCATTCGCCGCTCGAAGGGGTTTTCGGGCTGGCGCGTCAGCTCGACGACGCCACGGCGCGGCGTTTTGTGAAACGCGTGCCCGGGCCTCCGGCGGGACCTTCGCAGGCGGCGTTGAACGAGATCCTCGCGGTCACCTCGAAGCGGAAGGATTCGCTGCCGAAGATCGCGGCGAACCAGCGCGCGGCGCAGGAGTGGTTGCGGGCCTGGCGCGAGGAAACGCGCTATTTGCCGATGATCGAGCCGGACGGGACGGCGGGCGGGATGCCCGACTTGTTCGATCGGTTCTTCGCGCCCTTGAAGAACTGGCTCGCGGAGGCGGGCGCGGTGCTGGCCGCGGAGCTGGCGGAGCGTTACCGCGCGTGGCGCTTCGAGCGCGGCGTGCAGACCTATGCGGATCAGATCGACGCGGCGATGGCGGTGCTGCGCGACCGCGCGATTTTGGAACGCATCCGCGCGGAAGGCTGGCGGGTGATCTTGGACGAGGCGCAGGATACCGATCCGCAGCAGTTCGCGGTGCTGGTCGAGATCACGCGGCCGGCGGGCGAGGAGCTGGGCGCGTGGCCGGGCACGTCGAGCGCGGAGGGGCCGCGCGCGGGGCATTTTTGCCTCGTGGGCGACGGGCAGCAGGCGATCTACGGCAGCCGCGCGGACATCCGGAATTTCCTGCGTCACACGCGTGCGTTCGAACGCGGCGACGGCGGCGAGTTGTTGAATTTCAGCGTCACGTTTCGCGCGCCGCATGCCGTGGTGGATCTGCTCAACGGGACGCTGCCGGCGGCGTTTGGGAAAGATCGCCCGCACAATTGCGGCCTGCCGCCGGAGGCGGGTGCGCAGGCGCCGATGCTTCAAGTGCCCTACGAGCCGCTGATGCCGGGGCCGGGGAACGCGGCCGGGCGCGCCGCGCGTCTGCCTTTGCATGTGCCGGCGCCGGCGCCCGACGGGGTCGATGCCTGGCAGGCGGAGGAAATTCGGCAGCTCGCGGCGCATTTTAAGAAGCATGGGCCGGCGGGCGTGGGCGCGGCGGAGTGGGGCGACGTCTGCGTGATTGCGCCGCGCAACGGCTGGCTTCTCGACGCGCGCAAGGGGTTCGAGGCGGAGGGCCTGAAGGTGGCCTTGCAGACGCGGCGCAACCGCAACGGCGACAACCCCGCGTATGCGTGGCTCGCGGGCCTGCTCGCGGTGTTGTGCGATCCGGACAACGCCTTCGAGTGGACGGGGGTGCTGCGCGAGATTTTCGGGGTAAGCGACGCGCTGCTGGCGGCGGAGCTGCGGGGGCGCGACGAAGAGGGCTTTGCGTGGGCCGAGCCGGCGGCGCACGCGGAGCCCTTGCGCGGGGCGTTGGAGACCTTGCGGCCTTTCGTGCTGAAGGCGCGCGACGAAGGCGTGGCGTTGGGACGTTTCGTGGCCGAGCTCGTTGCGGCGACGCGTCTGGAGGCGAGGGCGTGGCAAATCGACCCGAGCGGCGGCGTGGCTGCGGAGCTCGAGCGCCTGTCGACCGAGGCGGCCGAACTCGGTCTCGAGGGCGCGGGGCCGTCCGAGTGGTGCGCGGCGCTCGTGTCGGGAATCGACGACGGGCGTCCGGCGGGAAAGCCGACGCGCGATGCGATCAACCTGCTGACCTCGCATTCGTCGAAGGGGCTGGAGTGGCCCGTGGTGGTCGCGCTCGGGCTTTGGCGCGATTTGCGGCCGGTGGCGCCGCGCGGCCTGCGTTTGATCCCGGACGCGGGCGGCGAGCCGCGGGTGTTTTTCGATGCGGCGAGCGTGCCGGCGGAGACGAAGGATGCGCGCGAGCGGGAACGACTGCGTGAGCTGACGCGTTTGCTCTACGTGACGCTGACGCGTCCGCGTCGCGCCTTGGTGCTGCCTTGGGCGGAAGGGTTTGGCGGCAAGCCGAAGGCTGGGAGTTTCGCGGAGCTTTGGGGCGTGGATTGGGCGGGCGTGCCGGAGTGGAGCGAAACTTGGCTGGCGGACCACTCGCGCGGCGGCGCGGCGACGGCGGCCGACGGGCGGGAGTCGGAGCAGCTGGCTTTTCCGATCGAAGCGATGCGGACGCCCGCCGCTCCGATGCCGAGGCGGATGCCTGCGCGACTTCTGCCGCATCAATTGGCGCACAAGCCGGACGCGGTGCGGTCGGCGCGGCATGAGTCGACCGTCGAGGAGCCGCTCGGCGGCGGGGCGCGCGGCGAGGAGGCGGTGGACTATGGTCTGTGGTGGCACGAGACCTTGGAGTTTTTTCCTTGGGACGGGACGGCGGCGGAGATCGAGACGCATGGCGCGCGTCGTCTCGAGGCGGCGAGAGGGTCGGGTTTTGGGGAACGCGCCGCCGAAGAATGGCGGGCTTGGCTCGCGTCGGAGACCCGGCGGGAGCTGGGTGACCGGCGGTGGTCGAGGGAGGCGGAGCTGGCGGTCTTTGCGCCGCTGGGGGCGGAGGCATGGATGGATGGCGTGATGGATTTGGTGCTTCACGACCCGGTGGCGAAAGAAGTCTGGGTTCTGGATTGGAAGACCAACCGGCGCAGGTGGAACGAGGAAGACGCCGGTTTGCTGGAGCGCTTGCGGCTGGAATATGCGCCGCAGCTGGACGCGTATGCGCTCAGCCTCCGCGACGCCTTTCCGGGAGCGCGGGTGAGAGCTTGGGTTTATGCCACGGCGGCCGGGGAGCGGACCGAAATCCCGCCGGCCGGATGAGCCGTCTTTGGTCCGCCGGCCGGAGATTGGGCTTTACAGCGACGAGCCAAGGCTGTTTTCCAGACGGTTTTCTCTAAACAAACCTAAATCCGCACTCTCATGGGCAACCTCAAAAAGAAGCGCCGTCTCCAGATGAACAAGCACAAGCGCAAGAAGCGCTTGAAAGCCAATCGTCACAAGAAGCGCACTTGGCAGAAGTAAGCGGACAGCAGCCGCTTAAGCCGACCTTCGGCGTATCCACTTTCGCCGCTCTCCTAATCAAGGGGGCGGCTTTTTTACGGTCCAGTGATGGGGGGAGATCTGTAAAAAGTCTTGTCTCTCCCTAGGCTCGCGCGGAGGGTTCCCGCCCTCCGCATGACGTCCGTCTCCGCTTTCCTCGCGCCCGGGCGCGGTCTTTTCTAGACATGTTCTTCGCCCCGAAAACCAAGGGATTTGTGCTCGACCGTGGTGAGCATGCCACGCTGTTGGCAAGAGTTTCGTCGCTTCAGATACCCCTCGTATTGGAGGAGATCCGAGAATGCGCCACGAATGATGACGCCGCCTTCGGCGAGGCGCTTGCCGGCTTGTTGCCAAAGAAAGGCTCCGGGTATGCCCAGACCCACTGCGGCATTTGTCCGCCCACGCGGTTTATCCGACGAGCCACGCTGGATCTTAAGCGAGTCAAAGAGGCGGATTATCTTTCCGAGCTCGTGAACACCCAGTTCCGGGTAGACCCGCAGCAGAATGCGATTTCGGTGCTGAACGCTTTCGACGGTCTCGACTACGAGACTTCAAAGGCGGGGGCGAATAAAGAGGTCGTCTTCTGCGGGTTGCCTTCGGCGGAGGTGGCGCGAGCCCAGTCGGAGCTTCTTCGCCAGAACCTTTTTCCTGCGCGTCTGGAGCTGTCGAGCATGGCGGCGCTGGGGGCGATCATCGATTATCTCAAGTTCACCGATTCCACCAAGCCGACCTTGGTGTTGGAGCTCGGCGCCGATCAAACGCAGTCCTACATCGTGAGCGCCCGAGGCATCGAGGCCACCCGTCCGATTGCCGTGGGATTGGATGCGATGGTGCCGGTAGTGCAAAAGGAGCTCGGCCTGAAAGATGAGGAGTCCGCCCGAAAGCTGTTTTTCTCAAACACCTTTGATTTCACCGGCATGGGCGCCTCGCTTTGCAAGCGATTGCTGAAGGAACTTCAGTCCTCGATGGGCTTTTATGAGGTGCAAACCGGCCAGTCGATTAGCCAGCTGGTCTGCCCGGTGCTTTCCGCGAAACTCGCTTGGCTTGAGGCGGTGATCGCCTCCCAGCTGGGCGTGTCCGTGCTCCAGCCGGAGATATTGCCCTGGTTGAGCGCCCGCCAGATCACGCTCGGCGAATCGGTCCCTGCGGCGTCGCTCGACGCCCGCAAACTCGCCCTTCTCGGGCTTGTCATGCAGTTCAACAATTCCGCTCCCGATGCTGTCGCTGCTCAATAAATCCGGAGGAGACAAGGCCGCGCTCCAATCCATTCCTTGGCGGCCGGATTTCCGCGACCTGTCGCAGTTGCCGGATACGAAGACCGTTCGGACGGCGTTCTTTGTGAACGGGCTCGCCATCGCCGTGACTGGAGCGCTGGCGCTCTACGTTGCCAATCGCGAGTGGGAAGTGGCCGGCGTCCAAGGTTCTCTATCCGATGTGGAGGAGCGTATAGCCGCCGCCACTCCTGCCAGCGAGAAGGCGCAGGCGATCTACAAGCTGTTTCAAGCGGAAGAGGCAAAATTCAAGGAGGCCTTCGTGTTCGCGAGTGATTCTTTTCGGCTTCAGAACTTCCTTTTTCATTTGGGCACGATCCTGCCTCCGGATGTGATGGTGCGCCGCGTGGACTTTCGCGGTCTCGGCCAGACATTGGTGTTGAGCGGATCGGTCAAGGGTCTCGATGCCACCGCGAGCGACCTAGCTTCGAGATTCGTCAAGCAGCTCCAAACCGACGCGGAGTTTGCGAAGTATTTCTCGTCCGTCGAGCTTACCAACCTCGGACGCAATGCGGAGGAGGGAAGTCTCAACCTCGAGCTCGTGTTCGCGTTTAAGAAGCCCGAAGCCCAAAAAGGAGACGCGAAAAAATGAGTATAGAAACGAAAGACATCGTGGCCGCGTTTAAGCGGCGCCCCCTTCTTTTTGTCTGCGGGGCCATGGTCGTCGCGTTGGCCCTGACCACCTACTTCCGCCTAGGCGTCCGGGATGAGATGGAGACGAAGCTTGTGGAACGGGAGAAGGTGCTGCTCCGACTTTCCAACAATGCGAAATTTTCGGCCCAGCTCGACAGCCAGCTTGAGTCGCTGCGGAAGGCGAACGCCAAGATTGCCGACGGTGCATTGCGCGTCGGTGAGCTCGCGCGCAATCAGCAGCTGTTCTTTCGCCTCGAGGCTGAGACCGGCGTGAAGCTGCTGGATCTGCGCCAACTTCCGGTCGCACCTCCGGCGAAAGGTGCGGCTGCTTCCGCCTATGTCGCCATTCCCTTCAGTCTCACCGTTGGGGGCGACTATGCTAAAATTATGAATTTTCTTCTGCGGCTTGATCGCGAGGCGACGCTTGCCCGTGTCACCAGCGGGTCCATTTCCCGCCCGGCTGATGGTACTCAATCGCTCGCTTTGAGCGTCGAGCTTTTGGGTTTCCGCTCATGATCCACCGCCGTCTCATTCACCTATTCGCGCTGTCTGGCGTGTCGTTGACGATTAGCTCCGCGGCCTATGCCCAGTCTGATCTCGTGCCGCCGAACATTCGCGGCCAAGTGGTCTCCGATGCGGTCCGCGTCGCCGAGATGCGCGGAGCCCCGGTGACGCTTCCCGATCCGCTGCCCAATCCTTTCATTCCCAAAGCGAGTGAGGTCGAGGTCGTGCCCGATGTCGTGGCTCCGCCTGTGGATACCGCTCCCGTGCTCGGCGGCGCCGAATTGCTCGCGAAGTTGGCCGTGCAAGTTCCCGCGACCGGCACGGTCAGTCTCGGCGGCGAACCGATGCTTCTCCTGGGTCAAAAAAGACTCAAAGTGGGTGACACCGTCACGATTAGTTTTGAGGGCCAGAGCTACGAGCTCTCAATCGCCGCCGTCACTTCGACATCGTTCACGGTCAAACGCGGCGAGAATATTTATACCCGTCCCGTTCGCATATCCGCAGTTTCGACCAACACCCCAACCAACCGTCCATGAATCCACACACTCGTCGTCGACTCGCGCTGCTCAGTCTATTACTCACGCCGCTCCTCGCCGTCGCCCAGACGGAAACTTCCGCTCCCGCCGCGGAGACCACCTCAACCGACGCCGCCGCGCCGGCCGCTCCCGAATCTGCGCCGGCATCCATTCCCGCACCTGCTCCCGTCGAGGCGGCGCCTCCTGCGGCGGCCGAGGCCCAACCTGCGGAGTCGCAGGCATCCGAGCTCACCACGCTTCCAGCCGGAGCCACTGCGCCCGTTGCGGAGGAGGCGGCTCCCGCGCCGGCTCCGACGGTCGCGAAGGACACGCTCTCCGTCGATTTTCCCGACGAAGACATCCGCAACATCCTCCGCAATGTCGCCGATCTCTTCGAGCTCAACATCGTGATGCCCGACACGCTTCAGGGGCGCACCTCGATCAAGCTCCGCGACGTCAGCTGGCGGCAGATCTTCAAGGTCGTTCTTTCGCCCGTCGGCTACACGTTTGTCGAAGACGGCAACATCATCAAGATTGTCACCAACGAGAGCCTTACCCAGGAGCCGCTTAGCACCGAGGTATTCATTCTTAACTACGCCCGGGCCGAGGAAATCCAAGGCTCGATCAAGACGCTCGTTTCTTCTCAAAACGGTCAGCTCCAGGTCGATAAACGCATCAATGCGCTCATTATCTCGGAGCGCCCTTCCGTCCTCGCCCGGATCATCCCGGTGCTGACGAGCCTCGATAAGGCCACCGATCAAGTCATGATCGAGACGAAGTTCGTTGAGGTAAACAATACCAACATCAAGAATCTCGGCATCAATTGGGCGTCGCTGAGCAACTATCAAGTTGGCCTTTCTCCTACCGATGTCCTGCTTAAGGGAAGCAATTCGAACGTGGGCACCAATACCGGTGGCGCGGTGCCCGGAGTGATCGCCGGCCCTCCCACCAACCCCGTTGGTAACCCGTCCGTCCCTGCCGGTGTCACCGGTTCCGCCTTTGGGGCCGTTCTCAGCGCGCCGCAGTTCAACGTCGCCCTCCGCGCCCTTCAGACCACGAGCGACAGCCGCGTTGTTTCCAATCCGACGATCGTCACGCTTAACAACACCCAGGCCGAGATAAACGTGGGTGAAGAGTATCCGATCCCCAACTACCAATACAATCAGGAGCGCGGCAGCTTCGAGGTCAGCGGCTTTGAATACAAGCCGATCGGCGTCCTCCTTCGTGTCACCCCCCAAGTCAACGCCCAGGGCTTCATCCGTCTCAGTCTTGAGCCGGAAATCAGCGTGCGCGGCGACCCGGTCACTTTCGGCGGCGCCAGCGGCGCGGAGATTCCGATCATCCGCACCCGCAAAACCAAGACGCAGGTCTCGATGAAGGACGGCCATACCCTCGCCATCGGCGGCTTGATCGACTCAACCTCTCAGAAGGGTGAGAGCAAGGTGCCCGTGCTCGGCAGCATCCCCGGTCTCGGCCGTCTGTTCCGTAGCAACTCGACTGATACGTCCAAGCGAAACCTCCTGATTTTTATCACCTCCAAAGTGGTGAGCTCGGAAAGAGCCCCGACGCAGGACATTTTCAGTCCCGAGCAGGTCCAGGACGCCGGCCTTCGTGAGAGCGATTTGCCCGGACGTCGTTCCACTGTCAGCCCCTTCCTCCCAGAGCCAATACCCGAGATGGAAAGCCAGAAGTAAACGGAACTCTCTTCGCTTGTTCCCTTTCAGCCACCGCCCTGACCGCGGTGGCTTTTTCGCGGGTTTGCATTTTGGACGATGCGATTTTCCGAATCCCTCCATACCAAATGCTTGGCTTTCGGACTATAGATGCCCCGATAAGACCACCTGCGATCCGCCAGCGTCGGCGGCTGTTAGCGGCTGTTGGCCCGATCAATCGACACTGACGCTCCGTCTTGGGGCCCAAAAACCATGGGGCTGGCATCAGCCCGGTGAGCTTGCGCCCCGGCATCAACGCCCGCTGCGCGGATCCGCGTTCCGCGCGCTTGTGCAGTGGCGTGCGAACGCTTTCATCCCGCTCCTTCGTCTCACGGACTCATGCAAAACCTTTACCTCTTTCCCCTCGCCGAATATTGGTGGCTCTACGGCGTCTTCGGCCTGTTCGTGCTCGGCGTGCTCGCGCTGGACCTCGGTGTGTTCCACCGGGATGCCCACGCCGTCACGGTCAAGGAGGCGGGCATCTGGAGCGTGATCTGGGTCACGCTCGCGCTGCTGTTTTGCTTCGGGTTCTGGAAATACGCGCACCACAGGTTCCCCGTCTACGAACCATTGCTGGCGACGCTCGCCTCCCAAGGTATCACCGGAAACGATGCGCTTCTTGCGGCGGGCCGCCTCGCGGACGAGACCGCGCTTCAGTTCCTCGCAGGCTACGTCGTCGAGCAGGCGCTCTCGGTGGACAACATCTTCGTCTTCATCGTCATCTTTAACTTTTTCGGCATCCCGGCGCAGTATCAGCACCGCGTCCTTTTCTACGGCATCCTTGGCGCCGTGATCTTTCGCATCACTTTCATCGCGCTCGGAGCGGCGCTTATCCACCTGCATTGGGTCGTATGGATTCTCGGCGCGTTCCTGATTTTCACCGGCGTGAAGGTCTTCTTCGCCGAGGACAAGCAGCTAGAACCCGAGAAAAATCCGCTCATCCGCGCGTTGAAACGCTGGTTCCCCGTCACGCCCACCTTCGAGGGTCAGCGCTTTGTCGTTCGCAAACACGGCCTGCTCCACATCACGCCGCTCTTCGTCTGTCTCGCCTGTGTCGAGATGACGGACATCGTTTTCGCCGTCGACTCCGTCCCCGCGATCTTCGCGATCACCAAGGAGCCCTTGGTGGTCTTCACGTCCAACATCTTCGCGATTCTCGGCCTGCGCTCGATGTTCTTTCTGCTCGCTGGCGTGATGCACAAATTCCACCTGCTCAAATACGGTCTCGGGCTCATCCTCGTTTTCGTCGGCCTCAAGATGGTGTGGCTCGACCACGCCTTCGGCGGCAAATTCCCCATCGGCGTTTCCCTCGGAATCATCGGCGGTGTGCTCGCGCTCGCCGTCATCGCCTCGCTGCTCATCCCCGCCAAGCTGGAGCCCGAACCCGCGGGGTAGGCGCGCCCGCTCACGGGCGCGCGGCGTTCTTTCCGAACCGCGCGTCAGGAGCTACTGGGTTGTTACTTGAGAGGCTAAAGGAGGTCCTAAAATAAACCGGCGAGCCAATCCTTCAGCAAGTTGAGCAGCTTCACCGCCGCATCGCCGAGGAAGTAGAAAAACACCACGCCGCCGGCGCCCACTCCGTAGCCGGCGGTGATCGCCACGCCGTCTCGCTCGAGAAGTCCGCCCGCGATCAACAAGATCATCCAGGCGGGAAACGCGTTCGTGAAGGGAACCGGGAGGGGCAGGAGCAACACCAACCCGCCCGCCAGCATCATCAGCGCATGAAAACGCACGAGCGCCGGCGCCTCCGCGAGCCAGCACAGGCGCGGACGCAATAGTTTCTCCAAAAACCTCAGCACGCCGCCGGCAAAGCGCAGCACCTTGCCAAAAAACCCCGGCGGCAGCGGCTTCGCCAACAACTTCGCGGGCAGCCAGGGCCGCTGACCCAGCGCAAGACGCAGCGAAATCAACACGATCGCCAAGCCGAAGGGCGTCGAGAGAAAGGGCAGCGGAATCGGCGTGATGAAAGGCAGCGACAGCAGGATCAGCACGATGGTCCACGCGCGCCGTTGCAGCACCGTGACCACCTCGCCCAGGGTGAGCGGCCCCTCCGCGAAGCGATCCCGCAGCGCGGCGATCTCCTCGGAGAGCTTTTTCGCCGGCGGATGTTCGCGCATCGCCACGCGCGCCAGCCGCAGGCTCTCGCGCGTCCGTTCCCGCAGATAAAATCTGTTCCGGCGTGCCATGGTCCACGGATCCGACGCTCAGGTCCCGCGCCTGTTCCCGTAGAGTTCCACGTGCAGCCGGTGTGCGTAGCGCCAGCCGCGCTCCTTGCAGGCTTCACCCAGCCAGGCCGCGCGCTCGCGCATCGTTTCCAAGGTCCGCGCCTCGGGCATCACCAGGATTTTCGCCGCCGGAACCGGTCGGCCGATCTCCGCCACCGTCGCCGCGATCTCATCCAGGTCGCCCGGCGCCGCGGCCACGAATTTCAACTGATACCCATAGCCGCCATCGAGCCACGCGCGCAGAACCTCCGGCCGGCGTCGCGTCGCCTCGTGCCGCGCAGCCCAGCCCGCCCCCGCCGCCTCGGCCGAGGGCGTGGAGTTGGCCAGCTTCGGCGAAATCGACGCGAGGTCGCAGGCGAGCCCCGCCGGCGGCGCCACCGTGCCCGCCGTCTCGATCGTGATGTGAAACCCTTCCGCACGCAGCGCCTCCGCCAGCGCCGGCAGCTCCGGCGCGATCATCGGCTCGCCCCCCGTCAGCACCGCGTGCCGGCCGGGATGTAGTCTGGCCTCGGATACGAGCTCGGCGACCGAGTGGTCCGCGCCCTCGGGCTTCCACGAGGCGTAGGGCGTGTCGCACCAGGCGCAGCGGAGATTGCACCCGCTCGTGCGGATGAAGAACGACGGCACGCCCGTCAGCTCGCCCTCGCCCTGCAACGAATAAAAGGTTTCGGAGATCAGCATGGCTCAGCTCGCAGTTTGCGCTTCGGGGCTTGCTGTAGAACCGACCGTTGGTCGGTTTCCGTCGCTCGCGCCCGGCGCGGCCGGCAGCGGATCGAGGTGCTCGTAATCCGTGGGGTCGGGCACGCCCGCGGCGAGAAACGCCTCGCGCCGCTCCACGCAGGTGCCGCAGCGCCCGCAGTGGCGCGCACCGCCTTTGTAGCAGGACCAGGTCTTTGCAAAATCCACGCCGAGCCGGGCGCCCTCGGCCGCGATCTGTCCTTTGTCCATCGCGATGAAGGGCCGCAGCAGTCGGATGCCCGCGTAGGTGCCGAGCCGCATCGTTTCGCTCATCGCCGCCATGAACTCCTCGCGACAATCCGGATAGATCGCGTGATCGCCGCCATGCGCCGCGATCACCAGCCCCTCCGCGCCCGCGCTTTCCGCGAAGCCGCACGCGATGCTCAAAAACACCGCGTTCCGAAATGGGACGACGGTCTGCTTCATGTTGTCCGCCGCGTAGTGCCCTTCGGGGATGTCGCCGCCCGACTGGAGCAGCGCCGACGAGAACAGCCGGTTTGCGAAATCGAGATTCACGATCTCGTGCCGCACGCCGAGCGCGGTCGCGTTCGCCGCCGCCATCGGCAGCTCCCGCGCCGAATGCTTCGACCCGTAGTCGAACGAAATCGCGGCCACGACGACATGCTCCCGCGCCGCGCGATGCAGCGCCGTCACCGAATCCATCCCGCCGGAACAAAGGACCACGACCTTCATAAGGAAAAAGGCGACCACCCATGCACCCGCGGCCGCCCCGACGCAATCCCGCCGCCACGTCATCCTGACCCATCCAAGCCATCGATCGCAGATGGCGCGGATTTACACGGATGAAAACGTCGCCTGCTCTGGCCTTTATCCGCGCCCATCCGCGTAATCTGCGGTTAAAAACAAATCTGCCCCCTTGCCTTCGTCCTCATGAAAACCGTCCACATCCCCGACCTGCCCGAGATCCACGCCAAGTCGCCGACCGGCAAATACGAGTCCTACTGCAAGGACGTCTCCCTCGCCCTCGGAGGCGTGAAGGACACCGGCGCTTGGGGCGGCGGTCATCCCTTCGATCTGCAACAGCGTCGCGTCCCGCCCGGCGCGACGGTTTGCCCGCTCCACGCCCACAGCGGCCAATGGGAGCTCTTTGTCGTCACCGCCGGCGCCGCCACCGTCCGCACCGGCGACGGCAAAAAGACCAAGGTCCGCGCCGGAGACTCCTTCGTCCAGCCGCCCGGCACCGCCCATCAGATCACCAACACCGGCAAGGAGGACTTCGTTTTCTTCGTCATCGCCGACAACCTCCCCGTCGACAGCACCTACTACCCCGACTCCGACAAGTGGCAGATCAAGCCGCAGCGGAAGCTCTTCCGCATGCAGCCCACGACCTACTTCGACGGCGAGGAGTGATGCCGCGCCTCCGAAGCCGCCGGACTCCCGGTGGGCGGAAGGGGCCGGTCCCTCCGCCCGTGGATCGGTCGGCTGATTTGAGGCCGGAATCAGAGCATAATGCATGAAGCCGAGCGGCTTCGACGGCGTCTCAGGGCACAGTCACCCTTCACTTTTGCCCTTCATGAACCCAACCGCGCATCCGTCTTCCCTCCGAGCCGCCGCCCTCGCCCGAGGCTTCGCCTTCGTCTGCGCCCTCGCGTTCACCCTCGCCTTCGCGGCGCCCGAAGCCGTCGCCGCCGCTCCCGCCCGCGAGCGGTTGTTCAACGACGCCTGGCGCTTTCACCTCGGCGACGCCGCGGGCGCCGAGAAACCCGATTTCGCCGACGCCGCCTGGCGCGCGCTCGACCTACCCCACGACTGGTCTATCGAGGGTGAATTCTCCGAAGACCACGCCAGCGCGACCGGCTACCTGCCCGGTGGCACCGGCTGGTATCGAAAGCAGTTCGTGCTTCCCGCCGACACCCAGGGTCGCCGTGTCTTCCTCCGCTTCGAGGGCGTCTACCGCAACAGCGACGTTTGGCTCAACGGCCACCATCTCGGCCACCGCGCCTACGGCTACATCGACTTCGAATACGACCTCACCCGGCACCTCCGTCCGCCGGGCCAGACCAACGTCCTCGCCGTCCGCGTCGCCCGCGAAAACGTCGCCGACTCCCGCTGGTATCCCGGCACCGGCATCTACCGCGACACTTGGCTCACCATTCTCGATCCCATCCACGTCACCCGCCACGGCACCTTCATCACCACCCCCGCCATCGACGCCGAGGTCGCGGAAGTGAACAGCAGCTGCGAGGTGCGCAACACCTCCGCGTCCGCCGCCGACATCACCGTCACCGCCGAGGTCTTCGACGCCGAGGGCCGCCGCATCGTCGGCGCCACCCGCACCCAGAAAGTCGAGGCCGGCGCGCAGTGGGCCTTCCCGCTCTATCACCCCGTCGCCAAGCCCCGCCGCTGGGACGCCACCGATCCTTATCTCTACCAAGTCGTGCATACCGTCTCCGTCGGCGACCGCGTCGTGGACACCGTCCGCACCCCCCTCGGCATCCGCGACTTTCGTTTCAACGCCGACACCGGCTTCTACCTGAACGGCCGCAACCTGAAGATCAAAGGCGTCTGCATCCACCACGACGCCGGCAACACCGGCGCCGTCGTCCCGCGCGCCGTGCTCGAGCGCCGCCTCCGCATCCTGCGCGACATCGGAGTCAACGCCATCCGCTGCTCCCACAATCCGATGGCCGACGATCTCTACGAACTCTGCGACGAACTCGGCTTCCTCATGATGGACGAGACCTTCGACGAGTGGGAGCTCGGCAAACGCAAGTGGGTCAAGGGCCGCAACGTCGGCACCGCCGAGCGCGCCGGCTACAGCGACGATTTCGAAACCTGGGCCGTCCGCGACACCGAGGACGCGATCCGCCGCTCCCGTCGCCATCCGTCCGTCATCCTCTACAGCATCGGCAACGAGATCGATTATCCGACCGATCCCTACGTCCACCCGCGCTCCCGCCAGGTCGAGATGTTCAAGGACGACCCCGGCCAGCCCTCCATGACCCGCCTCGCCCTCGTCGCGCCCGAGCTCATCGCCGCCGTCAAACGCATGGACCCCACCCGCCCCGTCACGATGGCCATCTCCAACGCCCCCGCCGCCAACGCCATCGGCCTCTCCAACATGCTCGATGTAGTGGGATACAACTACCAGGAAAAGGCCTACGACGAGGACCACGCCCGCTTCCCCGGCCGCGTGCTCTACGGCAGCGAAAACGGCGACCGCCTCGAGGACTGGCATGCCGTGCGCGACAAACCCTTCATCTCCGCGCAGTTTCTCTGGACCGGCTTCGACTTCCTCGGCGAATCCGGCGGCTGGCCCGAGCACGGCAGCTCCGCCGGCATTTTCGACACCGCCGGTTTTGCCAAAACCGACGGCCTCCGCCGCGAAGCCCTCTGGTCCGAAAAACCGGTTCTCCACCTTCGCGCCTACCGCCCCGTCCGCGCCCCCGAAGGCCAGGGTCCGGGCGAAGGCGGCAGACAGCGCCGTCGCTTCGGCCCCGCACACTGGAACGCCATCCCCGGCAACGACGAACCCGCCATGGTCGTCGCCTACACCAACTTCCCCGAAGTCACCCTCTCGCTCAACGGCCGCGTCATCGGCACCGCCAAGTCCGAGGACGGCATCGTCCGCTGGCCCTCCGTGCCTTGGGAGGCCGGCGTCCTGACCGCCACCGCCACGCCCACCACCGGCGCGACGCCCGTCACCGCCACGGTCGAGACCACCGGCGCGCCCGCCCGTCTTCTCCTCACGGCCGATCGCGCCACGTTCGCCGCGGACAACCGCGACGCCGTCCACGTCACCATTGAACTCGTCGACGCAGACGGCCGTGCGATCACCGCTGAAGACCGTTCCGTTACGGTCGAGGTCGCCGGCGCCGCGCGCCTGCTCGCGCTCGATACCGGCAACCTGCGCGACAACACCCCCGCGCAGTCGCCGACTCGCTCCACCGCCAACGGCCGCGCTCTCGCCATTATTCAAGCTACCCGCACCGCCGGTCGCGCCACGGTGAAAGTCACCGCTCCCGGGCTCCCGCCCGCCGAAGTGCCGCTTACGGCCCGCCCCGAATAGCCTACCCGTCAAGAAATCCGACCACGCCATTCCCCGCGGCTGGACGTGGCAAAACGGCGGAGCCGTTTCGGGGCCGCCCGCTTGGCAAAAGATGCCGTCGCCGAGCCAACCCCCGGATCGGCCCCTGACTGCCGGCATGGCTTGCCTCGGCTCCCGGCCTCGAGGGATTTTCCATGCCGCCATGAGTTCACCTCTCCGCCTCGGGTTCGCGCTCGTCGTCGCCGTCTCCTCGTTCGCGCTCGCCGCGGAAAAAACGCCGCCGCCCCCGGAAGCCACGGAGCTATGGACGCCCGAGCCGCAGATCATCAGCGCGCCGGCCGGCGGCGCGCCCTCCGACGCCATCGTGTTGTTCGACGGAAAGAATCTCGCCGCGTGGGAGTCGACCAAGACCCCCGGCGCGCCCGCGCCGTGGAAGATCGAGGGCGGCATCCTGACCATCGTGCCGAAGAGCGGTGGCATTCGCACCAAGCGGAGCTTCGGCGACGTTCAGTTGCACCTGGAGTTTCGCACGCCGGCGGAAATCAGAGGAAGCGGCCAAAACCGCGGGAACAGCGGCGTTTTTCTGATGGGGCGTTACGAGGTGCAGGTGCTCGATTCGCACGACAACAAGACCTATGCGAACGGCCAGGCCGGGGCGGTTTATAAACAACACCCGCCGCTCGTGAACGCGTCGCGTCCGCCCGGCGAATGGCAGACCTACGACATCGTTTGGATCGCGCCGCGCTTCGGGACCGATGGCGGGTTGCTGGCGCCGGCTCGCATCACCGTTTTTCACAACGGCGTGCTCGTGCAGCACAACGTCGAGATCAAGGGCCCGACCACCTATCGAGGTTTTCCGGCTTACAAGGCCCACGCCGACAAATTGCCGATCGAGTTGCAGGACCACCACGAGCCCGTCTCGTATCGCAACCTCTGGGTGAGAGAGCTCACGTTGCCGAGCCCGCGTTAGCAGGGCCGCCGAGTCTGCGAGGATCTTAACGCGACATCTGCCGCTTGGTGGGTCGCTAACTTTCCGCGTCCTCAGCTTCCTCGAACGCTTTCTTCGACACTTTTTCCCCCTTAAGGTAATAGGTCCGAAGCATTAGCTTACCCTCATTGTCGTGAAATTCGCTCGGCCCGTTAAGTTCGCCGGCCTGCCACTGAGCACGACTCTGAAGCTGTCCGTTATCGTGCCACTCGTGGAACACCCCCGTTCCGTAAACCATCTCAAACTCTCCGAGCAGGACGCCGTCGGGGTTAAACTGAGCACTCTTTCCGTGCAAAAAACCGCGGACGTAGGGTCGCCGCAGACGAAGCGCACCCGAGGGAAAATACTCCTCAACAGTGCCGTCCGGACACCCTTGAGCGTCCAATTCAGATCTCACCCGCAACGCGCCATTGGGATGTCTCGTTTCAATGGTCTTCTTCATCAAAAAGCTCGGTATAATGCTAGCAGGCTAGCTATCCCAACATGATTCTGAAGTCGTGCTGAAGCAGCGCCACGAGACGCGAGCGCCAAACGGAGCTTACTTGAGTGCAAAGCCCAAGGACTGACGAAACATCGGCAAGCTGATCTTAACTCCATTTCGAGCAGCCAGCGCGACCAATGCCGTGAGCTCCCCGGATCAAACCTGTCGAGGTATGATGTCTCTCCGCCCCGCGTCTTCGATAAGCTTCAGGGGCCCGAAGCGGAGCAGGTCATTGGCATCGAACCCGGCAAGTGATGCCGGCTTTTCCGTTTGGGTTGCTGCAGCCAGACGGCGCAGAACCGCCCACGCGTCATCAAACGGCCCCGTTGCCGACAGCGGGCCTTTTTCTAACTCCATGTGGTAGTCGATTACCGACGACGCCAGCGCGGTCATCATCGAGATAACGCAAAAGGCTTCAGACAAAAGCTGCTTATCCCCAAGGCTCGCTTGAGGCGTAAACTCGCCCAGCACGGCGGCACAGGCGTGCAAGCAAGCTTCAGTGTTACGGCACTCCACGGTCTCTTCATCACTGTTCCGATAGCTAGCCCAAGCAGGAAGAACATTTAAG
>CAMLQS010000004.1 GCA_946482165.1 uncultured Verrucomicrobiota bacterium
ACCGCCAGGGCCCTCGCCGACGATCAGGTCGCGCACGACTCCCAGCGCCAAGTGATCGAGTCGTTGCAGGCCCGCCTCACCGAGGCCGAGGAAGGCCTGGAAACCAAGCGGGCCGAGGTGCTGGAGGCCTCGCAGAATCTCGCCACCGTCCAGCAGGAGGAGCGCAACGCCCAGCGCGCCGTCGAGGAGGTCGCCAACCGCGTCGATCGCATGAGCCGCGAGCTGGAGGCGCTCGAGGCGGCCCGACACGAGACGCAGGCGCGCTTTGATCGGGCCCGCGAGCAGTTGATCAACGCCGAGCAGGCCGTCGAGGCCGGCCGCGTCCGCATCAACGAATTGGAGACACTCATCGCCGCGCAGCGCACCGAGCGCGACGTGAAGCGCGACACCCTCGCCCAGGCCCGCCTCGAGCTGGCCGAGCGTCGGCAGAAGGTCGAGGTCCTCGACCGCGGGCTCGCCGACATGCAGCGCCGCCGTTCGCAGATCTCCGAGATCCTTATTCAGCGCCAGCAGGAGATCGAGACATGGAGCGACCAGACGTCCCAGCTCGAGCAGGAAGCGGACGCCCAGCGCGCCCGCGCCTCGCAGATCGCCGAGACCCTGGTTGTCGCGATGCAGCAGGTGGAGCAGATCCGCGTCGAACTCGGCGAGGTCGAGCACGCGATCAACAGCGTGGAGAATTCCCAGGACGGCATTCGAACCGACGCCGAAAAGAGCGCCGCCGATCTCAGCCGCTGCGAGGTCGAGCTCGCGCAGACCCAGAGCCGCGTGCAGTTCATCGCCGAGGACGTGCAGCGCGAGTTCCAGCTGCCTGTCGGCGGCTACGACTGGCGCGGCTTGCTTTATCGCGCCGACGACGATCCGCCCGACATCAAGGATCTCGACCTCGATGACGACGACGAGGGCGGGGAGGCCATCGCGCCTGCTCCAGTGGCCCCTCCCTCCGTCGAGAGCGATCCCGCGGGCGAGGGCGCGTCCCCCGCCGAAGGGGCCGCAGCCGCCGCGCCGACTCGCCGTCGCAGGAAAAAGGGACCCAAGCCCGATCCCACCGAGGAGGATCTCGTCAAGGTCGCCGCGTCCGCCGACTGGGCGGCGATCAAGATAGAGGTCGACGCGCTTCGCGCCCGCCTCGCCGGCATGGGCGCGGTCAATACCGGAGCCATCGAGGAATACGCCGAGCTGAAGCAGCGCTACGATTTTCTCAAGGGACAGAGCGACGACCTCGCGACCGCCAAGACCGACCTGATGAAGACCATCGACGACATCAACCGCACGTCGATGGAGCAGTTTCAGATCACCTTCGATCAGATCAAAAAGAACTTCATCTACACCTTTCAGACGCTTTTCGGCGGCGGCGTGGCCAACCTGGAACTCATCGTCACCGACGACGTGTTGGAAAGCGGCATCGAGATTACCGCCCAGCCTCCGGGCACGAAGCTGAAGAGCATCACGCTCCTCTCGGGCGGGCAAAAAACCCTGACCGCGGTCGCGCTGCTCTTCGCGCTCTACATGGTGAAGCCTTCGCCCTTCTGCTTGCTCGACGAGCTCGACGCGCCGTTGGACGAATCCAACATCGGGCGTTTCACCGACCTCCTGAAGAAGTTCGTCCACGAGTCGCAGTTCATCATCATCACGCACAACAAGCGCACGGTCGCGGCGGCGCATTCGATCTACGGTGTGACGATGGAGGAACGCGGCGTCTCCAAGACGGTCTCCATGCGTTTCAACCAGGTGCGCGGCGAACCCGAAACCCAGCCCGAGAACATCGCGGAGTCCGTTCGCGGTGCAAAGGTCCGCAACGCGACGACCGCGGCCTGACGAGTCCTTTTCACGCTTCACGTCCTTCGCCACGTCCCGATTACCCCGCATGCCTCGCATTACCCGCATCAAACTTCAATGGGGCGCCTCGAGCGTAACTCCCGGCGATTGGTATCTCGGCCTTTTGGGTCTCTACGGGCGCAAGATCGGCCGAGGCACGGGGCTCGCGATCAGCATCCGGGGCGTGCTCCTTTGGAGTCTGCTCGCCTGCGTGATCGGATACTTTTCCGGCGCTGGCTATTATTGGTGGAAGCTGGAGCAGCGGACCTACAACTACGTCCGTTACGCCGATGTGTTGCTCTATCCGCTGAGCTCCCAGAAGCGCCGGGAGGTTCGCGAACTCCAGGGCAAGGCCTTGCTCGCGGATGCGACGGACGCCTTTAAGGCGAAGCAGTGGAGCCGGGCGTTGAACAACCTGCATTTCGGTTTGGAACGCTACCCCCGGGACCTGAACGCCCGATTGAAGCTCGCGCAGATGTATCTCGGCTATCGTCTGCGCACCAAAGCGCAGGAGACCCTTATGCAGGGGCTCGATTACGGGTGGCCCGGCCGGGCCTATCTCCAATCGGCGATCGAGATGGCCGGAAGCGGCGAAGATTACGAGTTGGTGGTCGAGATCTGCGACCGCGCCTTGGCTCTGCATGAGCCTGCGAGCCAACCCGTTGCGGACCGCCGCTGGCTGACCGAACAAAAACTTCGCGCGTTGATCGTCGAGAAGCGCACCGAGGACGCCCTCGCCTTTGCCGAGCGGGAGAGCGGGGCCGTCGCCGACGCCACCGTGTTCGAACTGCGGATCCAGGCGCTGTTGCAGGCGGGCCGCGCCGCCGAGGCGGCCACCATTGCGGAGGACTGGGCGAAACGCTTCGAGAAGGACGGCCAAGCGTTGCGTTTGCTCGCGCGCGCTTATCGCGAGTCCGGGCGGATCGATGACATGAAGCGCGTGCTGGCCCGGCTGCGGTCGGACTCTCCCGCCGATCCGCGCGCCTTGGTTTACTCGATGATTCAGCATTTCCTCGCGGGTTTGGACGGCGAGGGGCGGCTCCTGCTGGACGACTACATTTTTCGGTTCGGCGGCACCGAGGCCAACTTCATTCTGGCCGCCGAGCCGCTAGCCGAGATCAAGCGCGGAGAGGAACTGGAAGTCGTCTTGGCCGCCGCCGCCGAGCGAGGATTTCACGACTCTCGGCTGCGCATTTCTCGCCTGCAGATCATGATCGCAGGCCGCCGCTGGGCGGAGGCGACTCACGAGATTTACGAGATTCGTGCGGCGCTTCCGGCCGGCTCTTCCGCGCGTGCCGCGATGCTCGATTTTTTCCAATACCTGGTTGCGGCGGCCTCCGACTCTTCCGACGGGGCGCAAACCGGTTTGATCACCTTCGTGCGTGAGCGGCAACTGACGATGGTCGCCTATCGTCAATGCGTCGAAATCCTCCGCGCCGCGGGTCGGATCGACACGGCCCGCCAGATAGTCACGTTCGCGCAGGGCGCCTATCCCCAGAACAAATACCTGGCGGATGCGGTTGTCGCGTTGGACAAAGAGATGGCAGACCGCCGCGCCGCCGAAGAGGCCGCGCGTCCTGTCGCCGCTCCGGTGGCCGCGTTCGCCTCGGCCGAGGCGTTTTTCAAGGAGCTCGATGCGGCCGAGGCGCAAAAAGGTTCAAAGACCGCGCTGGCATTCTTCTCGGAGATGCGAAAAGCCCGCCCCGAATGGCTCCCGCTCAATTCCGAAGCGGTGGAGCGCCGGGAGCTGGAGCTGCGCTCCCGTGTCAACGACATCGCCGGCTTGCAGAGCGCCGTGCGCTCCTACCTCACCGAGGAGCGAGCGCGAATCCAGGCGGTCGTCTCGATCGCCACGCGTCTGCACGGGGAGAAGCGCGATTCCGATGCACGTATGCTGCTGACCGAAATTCTGAGGAAAATTCCCGGCGAGCCTACGGCGACCGGTCTCATGGCCAGCTGGTTCCCCCCGCCGAAGGCTGCGCCGACCTCGGGCAATCAGCCTCCGGCCACTCCGCAGCCGACCTCACCGACTCCGGCGCCCAAATCCTGAGCCAAGCGGGGAGGGCCTCCTTTTTCCAGCCGGCCGGAAAACGGCCGTCCACCGCCTGGCGCCGCCCCGCCTGTTCGGAGGCCGCAGGCCGGCGCGTTCATGTGCAGACGCGTGGCGCCTGCACCGCGCGCGCCGAAAATTCACGAAGATTTTGAGCCCGGGCGCTTGCCAAATAGATTAGGCGCCTAACTATCAGCCACCTTATAGTCACGTCGCCATCGATCATGCCTCATTTGCTTCTCAAGGACTTGCCGCGCTACGAATGCCTGCTCGAGGCGTCGCAGCAGTTTCCCGGCCTCGATCCGACGGCGTGCGAGCTGTTTCTCCATCTCCTGCGCACGGGCGACGAGGCCTTCCGCGTCACCGAGGAGCACTTTCACGCGGTGGGGCTCAGCCAGGGGCGTTTCACGGCGCTGATGCTGCTTTACGACAAGACCTGCGGGCAGACGCACGTGCTGACGCCGGCCCAGCTGGCGGAGCGTTCCGGGGTCACCCGGGCGACGATGACCGGCCTCATAGACACGCTCGAGCGCGACGGAATGGTGACTCGCAAGCCCGATCCCGCGGACCGCCGCCAGTTTTGCGTGGAGCTGACCGCCCGGGGAATCGCCTTTCTCGACAAAATCCTCCCCGAGCATTTTCGCCGTATCGCTTTTCTCATGACGGCGCTTTCCGAAAGCGAGCGGCGCACGATGGTGCGCCTCCTGGGAAAAATCGCATCCCGCGCGTCGGAGGACTTCCCGCCGGGCCCCGCCGTCCGCCCCTGATTTCCCCTCTCCACGTCAACCCGCTCTCTCCCATGATAAAGAAATTCGTCATCGCCATCGCCGGTTTCATTCTGGTGCTCGCCGTCCTTGGCGGCGTAAAGGCCATGCAGATCCAAAAGGCGTCGTCGCAACCCCACGTCACTCCGGCCAGCTCCGTGACGACGGTCGAGGCGGTCGAGGCGACCTGGCGCCAGACGCGCAGCGCCATCGGCACGCTCGCGCCGGTCCAGGGGGTCACCCTCGGCGCCGACGCCGACGGCACGATCGCTCGCATCTCGGTCGAGAACGGCGCCGCCGTGCGGGAGGGGGACCTTCTGCTCGAATTTGACACGACGGTGGAGCACGCCCAGCTGGCCTCCGCCGAGGCTCGTCTGGCGATCGCGAAGCTGAACCGCGACCGCGCCTCCGAGCTGCGCGAGCGCAACACCAACTCCCAGGCCGAGCTCGACCAGGTCGAGGCCCAGCTCAAGCAGGCCCGGGCCGACGCCGACGCCCTGCGCGCCCAGCTCGCGAAAAAACAGGTGCGCGCCCCCTTTGCCGGCCGCGTCGGCATCCGTCTGGTCAACGTCGGGCAGTTCGTTTCCCGCGGCGCCCCGCTCATGCCCATACAGAAACTCGACCGGGTCTACGCCGACTTCACCATCCCGCAGCGCCAGCTGCCGGAGCTCGCCCTCGGCCAGCCGGTCAAGATTCACGTGGACGCTTTCCCCGGCCGCACGTTCTCCGGCGAGATCACCGCGATCAACCCGGTCGTCGACGCGTCCTCGCGCAACGTCTCCGTCCAAGCCACGCTGGCCAACCCGGACGAGTTGCTTCGCGCCGGCATGTTCGCGCGCGTCGAGGTGCAGCTCCCCGAGGCCAAGCCCGCCATCGTCCTGCCCGCCACCGCCATCGCCTACGCCTCCTACGGAAACTCGGTCTACGTGATCGAGAAGATGAAGGACAAGGAGGGGAAGGAGTTCCTCGGCGCCCGCCAGCAGTTCGTGAAGCTCGGGGCCGCCCGCGGCGACCAGATCGCGATTCTCGAGGGCCTCAAGCCGGGCGAGACGGTCGCCTCCGCCGGAGTCTTCAAGCTCCGCAACGGGGCGCCGGTCCAGGTCAACAACGAGAAACTGCCCTCGAACAACCCCGCGCCCGAGCCGGCGAACACCTGAGTTTCGCCGCGCCTCCGCCGCCACTCTTTCCATTCCTCAACCGTCCCGCGCGCCGTGCGCGGCCCTCCCATGCTGCAAAAAAGCTTCACCGACCTCTTTGTCCGCAAGCCGGTCATTTCGCTCGTGGTGAACATAGCGATCCTCGTGATCGGCCTTGTCGCCTATTCCCAGCTCAACGTCCGCCAATACCCGCGCAGCGACAGCGCCGTGGTAAAGGTCACCACCGTCTACTTCGGCGCCAGCGCCGAGACCGTGCGCGGTTACATCACCACCCAGCTCGAGCGGGTCATCGCCAGCGCCGACGGCATCGACTATGTCGAGTCCCAGAGCGTCGCCGGGGTGAGCACGATCAGCGTGTATCTGCGGCTTAACTACGACACCAACGCCGCCCTCGCCCAGATAAGCTCCAAGATAGACCAGGTCCGCAGCGAGCTCCCGCCCGAGTCGGAGGCGCCGACGATCAGCGTCGAGTCGAGCGACAACCAGTTCGCCTCGATGTATCTCAGCTTCTACTCCGACACCCTCGAGCAGAACCAGATCACCGACTACCTCAACCGCGTCGTCCAGCCGCAGATCGCCTCGATCAAGGGCGTGCAGAAGGCCGACGTGCTCGGCGGTCGCACTTTCGCGATGCGCGTCTGGCTGAAGCCCGACCAGCTCGCCGCCCGCGGCATCGGCGCCGCCGAGGTGCGCCAGGCCCTCGCCGACAACAACGCCCTTTCCGCCGTCGGTTCCACCAAGGGCTCGATGATCTCGGTCAGCCTCGTCGCCGACACCGACCTCAAGAACGTCGAGCAGTTCAAGCAGCTCGTCGTGGCCGAGCGCAACGGCGCCATCGTCCGCCTCGAGGACGTCGCCGAGGTCGTGCTCGGCGCCGAGAGCTACGACGAGGAGGTGCGCTTCGGCGGCCAGAAGGCGACCTTCATGGGCGTCTGGGTGCTTCCGACCGAGTCGACGGTCGAGGTTATCCAACGCGTCCGCGAGGCCGTCCCCGAGTTGCAGAGCCGCCTGCCCGCCGGCCTCAACGCGAAGATTGCCTACGACGCCACCGCCTACATCGACGACGCGCTCCATGAGATCGTGAAGACCCTCGTCGAGACCCTGCTGATCGTCTCGGTTGTCATCTTCCTGTTCATGGGATCCATCCGCTCGGTGCTCATCCCGGTCATCGCGATGCCGCTCTCCCTCATCGGCGCCCTCTTCATCATGCTGGTGATGGGCTTCACCCTGAACCTCCTCACGCTGCTGGCCATCGTGCTGGCGGTCGGCATCGTGGTCGACGACGCCATCGTCGTGGTCGAGAACGTCGAGCGCCACGTGCGCGAGGGCAAATCCAGGGTCGACGCCGCCATTCTCGGCGCGCGCGAGCTGGTCGGCCCGGTTATTTCGATGACCATCACGCTCGCCGCCGTCTACGCCCCGATCGGTCTGCAGGGCGGCCTCACCGGCGCGCTCTTCCGCGAATTCGCCTTCACCCTGGCCGGAGCGGTGATGGTCTCGGGCTTTGTCGCGCTCACGCTTTCGCCGATGATGAGCTCACGCCTGCTCAAGGATCACGACCATGAGGACGAGGGGCTGAGCGGGCGCATCAACCGCAATTTCGACCGCCTGCGGAACTTCTACGACCGCCTCATCGGCCACAGCCTTGGCTGGGTGCCGGTCACCATCACCGTGGCCGTTCTGCTCACGCTCCTGCTCGGGCCTTTCTTCATGTTCGCGCAGAAGGAACTGGCGCCGAAGGAGGACCAGGGCGTCGTCTTCAGCATCCTGCTGCCTTCGCCCAACGGCACCATCGACCAGAACATGATCTATTCCGGGCAGGTGCAGGACATGTTCGAGTCGTTCCCCGAGTATTCGAACTCCTTCCAGATCACGAGCACCTCCTTCGGCTTCGGCGGGGCGATCCTGAAGCCCTGGTCCGAGCGCGAGCGCACCGCGGAGGAGATCCAGATCTCGCTTCAGGACGACGCCGCGCGGATCGCCGGCCTCAACGTCGTGATGAACACGCCCGACCCCTTGCCCTCGGGCGGCCAGTTCCCGATCGAGTTCGTCGTGCGCTCCACCGCGGGCCATCGCCAGATGAACGAGTTCGCCCAGCAGCTTCTCCTCTACGCCAACACCGAGGCGAACGATCCCAACGGCATGCCGACCTTCTTCTTCGCCGACGCCGACCTGAAGTTCGATCTTCCGCAGGTGGAGATCGAGATCGACAAGGACAAGGTCGCCGCGATGGGCCTCAGCCTGAGCGACATCTCGCGCGACCTCGGCTCGTTGCTCGGCGGCGGCTACGTCAACCGCTTCGTCAACGACGGACGCAGCTACCGCGTCATCCCGCAGGTGGAGCGCGGCGAGCGTCTCAACGCCGACCAGTTGCTCGATTATCACGTGCGGGGCCCGGACGGACGCCTCATTCCTCTCTCGACCATCGCCACGCTGAAGGAGACCGTCGAACCGCGCTCGCTCAACCGCTTCCAGCAGCTCAACGCGGTCAAGATCACCGGCGTCGGCCCTTCCGTCGACAAGGCCCTCGCCAAGCTCGAGCAGAAGGCGAAGGAGATCCTTCCCCCCGACTACTCCATCGACTACGGCGGCCAGTCGCGCCAACTCCGCCACGAAGGCAACGCGCTCTGGAAGGCCGGCGTGCTCGCGCTGCTTCTCATCTTCCTCGTGCTCGCGGCGCAGTTTAACAGCTTCCGCGATCCCTTCATCATCCTCCTCGGTTCCGTGCCGCTCGCGCTGTTTGGCGCGATGATCCCGATCTTCCTCTGGGAAACCACGCTCAACATCTACTCCCAGATCGGCCTCATCACGCTCGTCGGCCTGATCGCCAAGAACGGCATCCTCATCGTCGAGTTCGCAAACACGCTCCAGGAACGGGGCGTGGCGAAGCGCGACGCGATCCGCCAGGCCGCGGCCACCCGCCTGCGCCCGGTGCTCATGACCTCCGCCGCCACGGTGTTCGGCCATCTGATGCTGATTTTCGTCAGCGGCCCCGGCGCCGCGGCGCGAAACAGCATAGGCTGGGTGCTCGTCGTCGGCATGGCCGTCGGTTCCTTTTTCACCCTGTTTGTCGTTCCCGCCTTCTACGTGCTGATCGCGGAGGACCACGCAAAACGGGGCCCTCGCGCCGCCGATCCCGACGCCAAGCCGTCCGTGGAACCCGTTCGCGCCTGACCCGTCCCTTATTTGATTCCGCCCATGAAAAAAATCTCCCTTGTCGCCTTGTCCCTCGGGGTTTCCGCCATGCCGCTGTTCGCCGTCGATCTTCCGGTCGTGGGTCCGCTGGCGCCCGTCGAGGCGCTCAAGCCCGAGCCGGCGGCGCCGGCCGAGCCTGCGGCGCCCTCGGTGCCCGAGCGGCTCACGCTCGACCAGGCGCTGCGCTTCGCCCTCGAGAACAACTACTCCATCCGCCAGGCGCGCGAGCGCTTGCGCGAGCAAGAGGGCCTCATCGTGGAGGTCCGGGCCGACGCGCTGCCAAATGTCAGCGCGGAAGGGAACTACAGCCGCGACGACAAGGATTTCCTTGCCGCGGGCGGCGGGGGACGCGGTTACCAGGACTGGACGGTGGGCATCTATGTCCGCCAGCTCATCTACAGCGGCGGCGGGGTGAAATCCGCACTCGATGCGGCCAAAACCGTTCGCGAGGCCGCCGCCCTCGACATCCAGGCAGTCGTGGACGAGGTGCTCCTGCAGGTGCGCACGCGGTTCGCCGACGTGCTCCTGGCCCGCGAGCGCATCGAGGTGCAGGAGCAGAGCGTCAACCTCCTGCGCGAGCAGCTTCAGACGGTGAAGAACCGTTTCGAGGCAGGCAGCGTATCCCAGTTTGAGGTGCTCACCGCCGAGGTCGCCCTGGCAAACGCCCAGCCCGATCTCATCAACGCGCGCAACTCCTTCCGCATCTCGATCGACGAGCTTCGCCAGGTGCTTGGCTACCGCGGTGGTTTCGGCGGCGATTTGCAGAAGGTTCCGGAATTCGAGGGCGAGCTCGCGTATGCGCCGGCGAGCTACGATCTCGAGGCCGCTCTCGCCGCCGCGCGGGCCAAGCGTCCCGAGCTCCTCCGCCTGGAGCAACTCCGGCAAGCCCGCGAGGCGGGCGTCGAGGTCGCTCGCTCGGGCTACCTGCCCCAGCTGTATGTGAGCGCCGGATACGAGGGTCGGAAGCTTTCCTCGTCGAACTCCTTCTCCGACACCCGGGATGGCTGGACGGCCGGCGTCACCGGCAGCTGGGCGATTTTCGACGGCGCGCGCACGCGCGGCCGCGTCACGCAGGCCCGCGCCCAGCTCAACCAAGCCCGGCTGAGCGTGTCCGAGCAGTCTTTGGCGATCGAAGTCGAGGTGCGGCGCGCGCTTTCCAGCCTCCAGGAGGCGGCGGAGCTCGCGGAGGCGGCGGGCAAGGTGGTGGACCAGGCCACCGAGGCGCTGCGGCTGGCCGATGTTCGTTTCCGCAACGGAGCCGCCACCCAGCTCGACGTTCTCCAGGCGCGCGTGGCGCTCACCGAGGCGCAGCTAAACCGGCTGGAGGCGAACTATCGCCACACCGTCGCGCTCGCCACGGTGCGGCGCGCCATCGGCGAATCCAACGCGGCGCCGGCGACGTCGGCGAGTTCCTGAGGCGCGCGATCCGTCTCGTCTGCGGCGGACAGGCGGCATCCTGGCCGCCGGAAGCGCTGGAAACCAGGTGGACGCGCGAGTCCCTGCGCTGGAGCGGCGGACGGCGGCCGAACGGCGTGCGCGGGGACGCGCACGCCCATCGCCGTGGCGTCACTCGAAGCGGAGGGCGTCGATCGGGTCGAGCTGGGCCGCCTTGTGCGCGGGGTAGAAGCCAAACGCGACGCCGACAAAGGCGGAGAAGCCGACGGCGAGGGTGACGGAGGCGGTGGAGACCTGCGTGGGCCATCCGTTGAGATTGGAGAGGAGCTCGGCGAGTCCGACGCCGCAGAGCACGCCGAGCGAGCCGCCGAGCATGCTGAGAATCATCGCCTCGATCAGGAACTGCACGCGGATGTCCCGGTCGTGGGCGCCGATGGCGAGTCGAATGCCGATCTCGCGGGTGCGCTCGGTGACGGACACGAGCATGATGTTCATGATACCGATGCCGCCGACAAGGAGCGAGACGCCCGCGATGGCTCCGAGGAGGGCGGTCATGGTGCGCGAGGTCTGCGTGGCGGCCTCGGCGAGTTCGAGCTGGTTGCGCACGGTGAAATCGGGTTCGCGGTCGCCACGCCGTTGTTGGAGAAGATCGGAGATATCCTGCTGAAGGCGGGGCATGGCGGCGGCGGAGGGCGACTCGATGACGATGTTGTTGACCGTGTTTCGCCACCGGAAGACGCGGCTCATGAAGCTGGTGTAGGGCATGAGCACGCAGTCGTCCTGGTCCTGGCCGAAAAAGTTGAACCCCTTGGCGGTGAGGACGCCGAGAACCTGGAAGGGAACCTCGCGGATTCGGATGGTCTGTCCGACCGGGTCGGCGTCGGGGAAGATCTGTTTCGCGACGGTCGCGCCAATGACGCAGACCTTGGCGTTGCCGCGCACGTCGGTTTCTGTGAAAAGCCGTCCCTCGGCCAGGGGCCAGGCGCGGATGGCGGTGAATTCGGGGGCGACTCCGTAGACGGACGTGCGCCAGTTGAGCCCGTTGCCCAGGACCTGCCAGCCCTGCCGCACTTCGGGGCTGACTGCGACGGCGCCCGCGATCTCGCGCCGAATGGCGTCGGCGTCTTCGACGGTAAGGGTGTTGGAGCTCCCGTAGCCGCCGCGCGCGCCGGAGGTGGTGGCGCTGCCGGGGAGGATGGTGATGACATTGCGCCCGAGCGAGGCGACCTGGGCCTCGACCTGCGCCTTGGCGCCGTTGCCGATGCTGACCATCGTGATGACGGCGCCGACGCCGATGATGATGCCGAGCGCGGTCAGGGCGGAGCGGAGCTTGTTGCGTCGGAGCGCGCGGAGGGCGATGACGGTGGTGGCGAGGAGTCTCATCGGATGAGAATGACCAATGTCCAATGACCAATGACCAATGCGGGGGCGTGCATAACGTTCAATGGCCGGGTTTGTTGCCGAAAGGTGCGGATGTGAGCTGGGCGAGTTGCTCGGCGTTGTAGAGCTTGGCGAGTTCTTCGGAGGCGATGGAGCGGTTCTCCACCGGTTCGTCGCGGACGAGCAGGCCGTCGCGGACGACGAGGATGCGTTTGCAGTATTGGGCGATATCGAGCTCGTGGGTGACCATCACCAGGGTGATGCCGCGCTCGTTGAGGCGTTGGAAAACGCCCATGACCTCGACGGAGGTTTTCGAATCGAGGTTGCCGGTGGGCTCGTCCGCGAGGAGGAGCCGGGGTTCGTTCACGAGGGCGCGGGCGATCGCGACGCGTTGCTGTTGTCCGCCGGAAAGCTGGGAGGGCAGATGGTCGGCGCGCGGGGCGAGGCCGACGACGTCCAAGGCCGCCATGGCGCGGCGGCGCATCTCGGCGGAGGGCACGCGCTGGTGCGCGTAGAGCATGGGGAGCTCCACGTTTTCGACCGCGCTGGTGCGGGGGAGGAGATTGAAGCCCTGGAACACGAAGCCGAGCTTCTGGTTGCGCAGATCGGCGCGTTGCTCGCGATCAAGCGACGAGACATCCACGCCGTCGAGGAGATAGCTGCCGGAGCTGGGGCGATCCAGGCAGCCCAGCGTGTTCATGAGCGTGGATTTTCCGGATCCGGAGGCGCCCATGATGGCTATGAATTCTCCGGCATGGATATCGAGAGAGATGCCGCGGACGGCGTGGACCTCGAGTTCGCCGTTGCGGTAGGTGCGGCGGATATCGCGGAGCTGGACGACGGGAGCCAAGGGAAGGGTGGGAGGAGGGTGAAAAGGCGCGAAACGGCGGCGGGTCAGAAGCGACGCTGGTTGCCTCCGCCACCGAATGGATTGGCGGAGGGGCGAGCGACGGGGCCCGCGGCGGCCATCTCTTCGGCGCTGATGACGTTCATGATGAGCGTGTCGCCCTCGGCGAGACCGGAGAGGACCTCGGTGTTGACGCCGTCGGTGATGCCGAAGCGGGCGTTGACGGCCTGCGCGCGGGGGGCTTCCGGGGTGCCTGCGGCGCGGTAGACGGTGCGCGAGCTTTCGGCGTTCGGGGTGGCGGCTCCGCGGTTGCGGCCGCGACGTTCGGGAATCGGGACGCCGCGTTCGACGGCGAGGGCGCGGGCCTTCTCCAAGACGGCGGCGGTGGGACGTCCTTCGGTATGTCCGGCCTCCTTGAGGAGCGATTCAAACGTGACGCCGGAGCCCGGGGCGGGGGCGTCGGGCGCGGCGGGAAGGACGAGTTCCGACGGCACGCGGGCGCGAAGCGCGGCGTTGGAGACGAGCAGGGCGTCGGGGCGCTCTTGCACGATGATCGAGACGTCGGCGGTCATGCCGGGCTTGAGGCGGAGGTCGTCGTTGCGCACGTCGATGACGGTGACGTAGCTGACGACGTTTTGTTCGCGGACGGGGTTGTTGCGGATCTGCCGGACGGTGCCGCGGAAGGACTGGCCCGGATAGGCGTCGACGGTGAAATTCACGTTTTGTCCTTCGTTCACATTGCTGATGTCGGCCTCGGAGACGGAGGCGCTGATCTGCATGAGGCGGAGGTCGTTGACCAAGACGAAGAGCACGGGGGCCGAGGTGCTGGCCGAGATCGTCTTGCCGGCGATGGCGGGGCGGTCCAGGACGAGGCCATCGATGGGGGCGGTGATGGTGCAGCGCGAGAGGTCGACCTTGGCGGTCTGAACGGCGGCCCTGCGGATGAGAAGTTGGGCGTCGGCTTGGGAAAGCTGGGCCTCCGCCTGGTCGAGCTCCTGCTGGGACACGAGTTTGCGTTCGTGGAGCGAGCGGATGCGTTCGGCGTTGAGGCGGACGAGCTGATGGTTGGCCTGGGTGTTGGCCAGTTCCGCCTCCGCCTGCCGGAGACGGTTTTCATAGGTGGCGGGATCGAGGCGGGCGAGGACGTCGCCGGCTTTCACCTGGGTGTTGTAATCGACCGCCACCTCTTTGATGAGGCCGGAAATCTGCGAGCTGACATCGACGGTGGAGACCGGCTGCAGGCCGCCGCTCGCGGTCACGTTCTGCGAGAGGGTTCCCCGCGTGACGGCGACGGTGCGGAAGGAAACGGGCTTGGGCTTGCGGCTTTCCTGCCACCAGAAGTAGCCGCCGGCGAGGGCGGCGAGAACGACGAGAGGAAGGATGAGGCGGCGCGGACGGAAGGGCATGAGAATGCGTGGAGAAGTTGGAGGAGAAGAGGGGGCGAAAAGTCGACCAAGGCCCAATCTTCGCGGAGGGATGAAATAAGCGCGGTTTAAAGGTAGGCGAAGCGGAGGGCGAATCGATCGGAGAGTCTGTGGGCGGCGAGACGCGCGGGGACCGGTCGGGTTGCAACGGAAAGCAGGCGGGGCGGAAAATTTTGTCGCAGGGGACGCGCCGTTGACAAAGGCCCGGCCGACGGGTCTGGTGCTCGTTTTCCATGTCCATTGTCATCTGGCTCCTCACGTTTGTCTTGGTCCTCCTATCGGTCTTCCTGGTGCTTATCGTCTTGATGCAGAAGTCGAAGTCCGATGGCGGCGTCGGCGCGGCCTTGGGCGGCGGCATGACGGAGGCGACCTTCGGCGCCGATACCGGCAACATGCTCGCCACGATGACGCGCAATGGCGCCATCGCTTTCTTTGTCATCACGTTCGGACTCTATCTCGCGCATATCTATCAGCACCGCACCGACCGGGCCAAGACGATCTTGCCGACGATCTCCGTCCCCGCCGCCGCTCCCGAGACGCCGGCCGCCACTCCGGCTCCGGAATCCACTTCCGAAGTCGCCGCTCCGGCCGTCGGCATTCCCGCGACGGAGGCCGCCCCCGCCGCCGCGATTCCCGCGACGACGGAACCCGCCAAGTAAAGCCGCGGTCTCCACGCGCGTGGCCCGCCACCGCCCTACCTCTTCCCGGCAGACGGCTTTGTCCGTCTGCCTTTTGTTTGTCTGCGCCGCCGCCGGATTGGCGCCGGCGCCGCTCGCGGCTCAATCGCGGCTCAACCGGCCGCCTCCGCGCTACCTGCAACTCTCGCCTCCCGATCAAAAGAAGGGCGCCGAAATTCTGCGCGAGATGCGCGCGGCGGGGCCGGACGGCGATTATTACCTGGAGTTTGATCTGCGCGTGCTGCCCCGCCGCGGCGAGGAGCGGCAGATTCCCGGGCGCCTTTGGGGCGGCCGGAACGAAGACGGGCCGGTGACCCGGTTCAGTCTTCGTCCCGAGGCCGAATCCGCAAAGGCCGAGGCGGGCGCCGGTCCGCTTAAGTCCGAGCAACGATTGCTCATCCAGGGCGGTCCCCGGCCGGCCGCGTGGCAATGGCCCGCGAAGGATGGTTCGTCATCCATCGCGGTTGACGACGGCGCGCTCTTCGAGCCTCTCGCCGGCACGGATTTGTCGGCGTTCGATTTGCAGATGCCGTTCCTTTATTGGAGCGACTTCGTCTATGAGGGGAAGACGCGGCTTAACGACCGTCCGACCGACGCATTCCTCCTTTATCCGCCCGCCTCGCTCGCGGCGCGCCGGCCGGATCTGGTCGCGATGCGGGTGTATTTGGACCCTCAATACCACGCGCTCGTTCAGGCCGAGCAACTCGGCGAGGGCGAGCGCTTGCTCAAGTCGATGCGCGTGGTCGAGCTGAAGAAGATCGGCGAGCAGTGGATGGTGAAGGCGGTCGAGCTGCGCGACGAGAAGACGCGCAACAAGACGCGCTTCGTGGTCACGGCCGCGGCGCTCGGGCGAGATTTCGCCAGCGGCGTTTTCGAGCCGGGCGGTTTGCCGCTGACTTTGACCGCCCCGTCTTCGCTCACCAAGCTGGGCGAGTAATCGCGAGGGGCGTGGTGGAGGGCGACGTCTCCGTCACCCTCGGCCGCATCTGGCTCGCTTCACGGTTATCGTTTGCGCGGACGCCGGGGGCGGCGGCCCTCCAAATGAAATGCCCGTGGTATCAACCCGCGAGGCGGCGGTCCGCGCTTTCCGAGCTGCGCCACGGCAGGCCCGGAAGCGTGGCCAGCGCGATCAGCGCGAGCTGGCTGGCGGCGAAGCCGATGAGCCACGGGAAGGCGCGATCCATGAAGCCGTAACTGTGCAGGCCGACGCCGAGCATGTTGGTGCCGAACCAGCTCCAGGTGGTCACGACATTGCCGAAGACGGCGAGGCCCATGAAGCCGCGCGCGCCGCAGAGGCGGCCCCAGCGCACGTGAAGGATGAGGGCGTTCCAGATCACGATGATAAGCGCGCCGTTTTCCTTGGGGTCCCAGCCCCAGAAGCGGCCCCAGGACTGGTCGGCCCAGATGCCGCCGAGGATGGTCCCCACAAGGCTGAAGAGGGTCGCGAAGCAAGTGATGCCGTAGACCATGCGCTCGAGCGCGGAGGCGGTCGGGGCGTCGAGGCCCCGGGTGAATGCGCCCCGCAGGATGTAGAGCATGGCGAGGAAACCGGCGAGATACGTCGCGCTGTAGCCGATGGTGATGACGACCACGTGGGTCGCCAACCAGAAGTTCGAGTCGAGCACCGCCTGCATCATTTGCATCGTGTCGCCGCTGAGCGAAAGGTGGTGGGCGATGATCAGCCCGGCGAAGCCGATGATGCCGCCGACCGCGGAGGCGAGGCCGCGGGGATGGAGCTTTTCCAGCACGAGGCACAGGCCGACCGCGCCCCACGCGACGAAGAGGGCGGAGGAGTAGAGGTTGGTGACCGGCGGGCGGCCTTCGATCCACATGCGCGCGACGATGCCGGCGCTCATCAGGGTGAAACCAAGTCCGAGAAGATAAAACGAGGAGCGGGCGAGCGCGTCGGGCCAGCAAAGCCAGGAAAGCAGTCCAAGAAGCAGGGCGGCGACAAAAAGGTTGATGCCGGAATAGAAGGGCGAGGCGGCCTTGAAACGCGTCTCGGCGTCGATCTTTGCGAGCTGCTTGGAAAAGCGGGTCTCCGAGAGGCCGCGGAGCTTGGCGAGGAGTTCGTTGAAGTGGGCGGCATCCCCGCTGCGCCACAGTTGGGCCAAGGTCGCGTAGCTCAGGGCATGGATATCGACCCGTCCGCTTTGGAATACCTCAAGCAAGGTGTCGCCCGTGCTGCGCCAGGCGGTGTCGTCTTGTTCCGAGTCCGCCGGGGGAACGGCGAGCAGGTGGCCGGTCTTCGCCATGAAATCGAAGCGGTGGAACATGTTGATGAGCGCGGTCGCCGCCGCCTCGTCGTGGGGCTGCTTTTGCTCGCGCAGCCGCACGGCCTCGATGCCGGAGGGAAGCTTCTCCTGGAACTCGGTGAGGGCGCGCAGCGGATCGTCGAGCTCGGGCGGAACGAGCGAAGCCTGGAGCTTCACGTAGAGGCCGACGTTGTCGCGAAGAGCTATGACGGCGCGCTGAAACGGCGTGCGACGCTGGGCCTCGATCGATTGGGCGAGGCCGGCCTGGCGCTGGAGTTCCTCCAAGCCCGGTGAAAGCTGCTGGTAGGAGAACCGTTTTTTCCCGGCGCCGTCCTCCTCCTTGAGTTTGAGCAGGGCGAGGAGGTCGGGGTGGACGACCTCGAAGACCTGGTAGGCGTTGGCCTTGCGGTCGTCGAGGAGCACGTCGGCGATCCATTGCGAGGGCGCGAGTTTGGCGCCGTCGGCGAGCCGCACCGTCTGCCGGCCCTGGAACTGAAGCAGGGTGGTGCGCGCGACGGTATCGATGGGCTTGATACGTCCGCCGACGAGCACGGGCAGCCGGCCGAAGGCGACGTGGTCGGGCGAGCCGGCCGGAGCGGCGGGCGGGATCAGCGTGTAGCCGACGTAGCCGAGGCCGACGAGGACGACGAGGAAGGGGAGGAGACGCTTGAAGGACATCGAGGCGGAGAATTTATCGGGCGAACCAAGCGGCGAGGTCGGGTTGGCGGAAGGCGCGGGCGAGGGCGAGAAGCGCGGATGCGGTGAGGATGTGGAGACCGATCACCACCCAGCGGAGGATGGCGTCGTAGATGTCGCCGCCAAGGAAGCCGTAGGCGAGGACGCCCGCGAGCAGGAGGATGGATGCCCACGCGTAGAGCCCAAGGAGCGGGCGGCTCCAGGCTTTTCGCAGGGCGATGCCGAGGAGCAGCGCGGCGCAGACGGTGAACTCGACCGCGAGCACGCCGAGCCCGATCACGGCGGGAGTGCCGTCGGTGGACGCGGTCACCCAGAGGCCGACGAGGCCGGCCATCAGGCGCAGGATGAGCACGAGACCCAACGCGACGACCGGCGCGGGGGCGTCGGCGCGAGCGACTTCGTTCGCGGGGACGCCGCGGCGGGCGATGAAGCCCGCCAAGTGCCAGCCGAATTGCCAGAAGAGGCCGACGGCCATGAGCAGGCAGCTCAAGTAGGGGATGACCCAGGACGGGTTGCGGACGACTTGGAGGACGGTGGTCTTGTCGTTGTTGTCGAAGCCCGCCTGATAAAAGGTCATGCCGTCGTGGCGCAGCGGGTTGTTCATGAAGATGAGCACCTCGCGGTCGTTCACCCCGTCGGGCGTGGTCAGGCGGACGCGGCTGGAGAAATTCTTGGGAATCTCGGTGCCGGCGTAGCGGTCGTGGGAAAAATCGAGGAGCGTGAGCGAGTAGGGCTTATATGCCCGTTGGAAGCGCAAGGACATGGCCCACTCGCGACCGGCATAGCTGAAGCGCTCCGGCTGGGTGATCATCGTGGAGACGAGGAAGATGCCGATGCTGCCTTCGGGTCCGATCAGCTCGACGAGCGCGGCGGGCAGATTGCGCTGATCCTGCTTGTAGGTCATCGGCAGCGGCGCGAGGAGGAGCTGGGGGCCAATGCCGCGGTTGGACGTGTTTTCCACCGGCTTCAGCATTGGCGGGGCCTGCTCCTTCCCGGCGAGCGCGGCGTTGGGGTAATACGCGCGGGGAACAACGCGGAACGGCAGCGCGGGAACGTCGATCTCGTCCTGGGCGGTGGCGGCGCGCGCGAGTCGCTTTTCGGGAATGACGGTCACGACATCCTTGTCGGACGCGGTGGCATCGATGATCGCCAGCTCGTTGAGACGCCAGCTCTCGGAGTAGTTCCTGGTCTGTCCCTCATCGAGGCGCATCTGGTATTCCTCTTGAAAGAGCCCGGTGAAGAGCTCGCCGAGGAGAAGGAGGATGAGGCCGAAGTGGACGAGTTGAATGCCCGCTTTTCTCCAGGAGAACGCGAAGCGCTTGGCGTGCGCGGCGACGAGGTTGAGAAGGAGGAGGCCTCCGATGAAATAGCCGCCGGGGAAGACCGGCACCGGGAAGCCTTTGATTTCCTGGAGAACGATCAGGCTTTTGAACCATTTCTCCTGCACCGCCCAGATGCCGAGATGAACCTGGTCGATGGTCGCAAGGAAGACGAGCACCGCGGAAAGGGCGAGCAGCGCGACGGTCAGCCGAAGCGAGATGAAGAAGCGGACGAATTCGCGGTAAAGTTCGCGCATGGAAAGGAGCAGGGAGCGAGGAGCTTGGAGCCGGGAGAGGGGAGCCGGGGACAGACCTTATCCGGCGGGGCGGAGGGTGCGAAGGAAGGCGACGAACCTATCTTTCTCGCGAGCGACGACGGCGTCGGGACCGGTCAGCTTGAAAAACCAGGTGGCGCCGGAGTAGGGGACGATCGCCCCGAGGACGCGCTGGGTGGCGGCGGGCGGCTTGGACGGACCGGTGATGTCGACGAGATCGACGTGCAGCGCGCCGACGTCGAGGTGTTGCAGCGCCCCGCCGAGTTCGGCTTCGCCAATCGGCGGAAGGGTGAGTTGCTGGCGCCAACGGTTCACGTTGGCGAGATTGCCGCCGACGTCTCCCGGGAACGCGGTGACGGCGATTTCCCCGCCGGGACCGCCATTCTCATCTGGCACCAAAAGGGTGGCCTTGCGCATCGGACGTTCCGGGCCGGTCCGCCATCCGGTGGGAACTTCCCAGACCAAGGACGGGCCGCTGGCGGTATCGACGCGGGTGTTGGCCATCGTGGGGTTTGCATCGGCTCCGGAGGGGGCGGGACCGGACGAAACGGGCGCGGAGCCGGGCCCGACCGGGGGATGTCCCGCGGGAAGTCCGGCTGCGGCCGGAGCGGCGGGCGCGGCCTCCTTTTTTACCGTGTAGGTTTTGATCTCGTCGCGGCGACAGGCGGCGGTGCCGAGCGAGAGGGCGGTCAGGAGGACGGCAAAAGCAGAAAAAGCGGAGCGTCGCATGGCGGAAAAGCGGGAAGATGTCGCCCGGCTTCGAGCGGAGAGCAACCCATTCCGGCCGCTTATCAGGGCGGGGCGTCCGGACAATAAGCGCGCGGTGTGCTTGTGCAGCGCGTTTTGCTTGAGCAGGGTAAGGCGATGAGCCTCCAGACGATGGGCGACACCGCCTACTTGGTTACCTTCGCCGGCGAAGCCGACGCCGCGCTGCTGACGCGGGTGCGCGCCTTCGCGGCCGGTCTGGCGGCCGACCGGCTGGCCGGCGTCACCGACATCGTGCCGGCCTACGGCAGCGTCGGCGTAATCTATGAGCCGGAGCGCGTTCCGACCTCGCACGGGGAGTTGCCCTGGCGCGTGGTGGGCGAGTGGCTGGAACGCCATCTTTCGGGCAAGGCCTCGTCGGCGCCGCGTCACGAGCGGCGGCCTCGCGAACATGTGGTGCCCGTCGTTTACGGCGGCGAGCAGGGCCCCGACCTCGATGCGGTGGCGAAGAACGCGAAGCTAAGCGTCGAGGCGGCGATAAAACTCCACTCCGGCGCGAGCTATCACGTCGCGGCGATCGGATTCAGCCCGGGGTTTCCTTATTTGGTCGGCCTCCCGGAAAAACTCGCGACGCCGCGTCGGCCGAGCCCGCGCCTGCGCGTTCCCGCCGGCAGCGTCGGTATCGGTGGTTCCCATACGGGCATCTATCCTCGCGAGACGCCGGGAGGGTGGCAGTTGATCGGACGAACCTCGCTCGAGCTTTTCGAGCCGATGCGCACCGAGGGGCCGGCGCTCTTCGCGGTGGGCGACCGGGTCAAATTCAAGCCGGTCGACATACTGCCCGTGGCGCCGCCCCGGCCGATGATGCCCGGCGCGTTTGCCGGCGGTTCGGAGGCGGCGTCGGCGGCCGGCGCCGTGGCGTCCGAACGCGACCGATCTTCCTCTCCTTTCATCGAAGTGATCAAGCCGGGCACGCTGACCACGGTGCAGGATCTGGGCCGGCGCGGTTTTGCCGCGCTCGGGGTGGGAAGCGGAGGCGCGCTGGACCCGTGGGCGGCGGCGGTCGCAAACCTCGCGGTGGGCAATGCGCCGGAGGCTCCCCTGTTTGAGTGCACTTACGTCGGTCCCATCCTTCGTTTTTCGTCCGACACGGTGGTGTCGGCCTTGGGCGCGGAGTGCGTGGGTTTGCCTCCCGGGCGGCCGATCGCGGTCAAGGCGGGGCAGGTGCTCGATTGCTCCGCGCTGACTCGCGGCGCGCGTCTTTACCTCGCCGTGGCGGGCGGGCTGCGCGTGCCGGTCTTGCTCGGCGGGGCGGGAACGGCGGTGGGCGCGCGTTTCGGCGGTTTTGACGGCCGGCCTCTCGCGGCCGGTGATCGTCTGGCCTGCGGCACCGGTGCGGGTATCGCGTGCAACGTGACGTGGCGTCTGGCCTCGCCGGTGCCGGCTCCGGCGCGCAAAGAGAGTATCGAGGTTCGGCTGATTCCAGGGCTGGACTGGAGCGTCATTTTCAAGCGTTTCGGCCCTGGCGGCGGCGCTCGGGCCGTCGAGTCGCGACGATTCCAACTCAGCGCGAAATCGGATCGCATGGGGCTGCGGCTCGGCGGCGAACCTTTCCTTGTTCCCGGCGGGGCGGGTGAGCAGACCTCGCGTCCGGTGGTGCCGGGCACGGTGCAGTTGCCGCCGGACGGACTGCCCATCGTGCTCATGGCGGAAGGCCAAACCATCGGCGGATATCCGCAGCTTGGCCAGGTGGCTTCGGTGGATTTGCCAAAGCTCGCCCAAGCGCGACCGGGCGCGGAGATCGTTTTTAAACTGACCGAGGTGTCGGCCGCCCAGCAGGCGCGCTTGCGGGTGGCGGCGGATGTGGCGCGTCTTCGCGTCGGGCTTGGGATGCGGCGCTGAGTCCGCTTGGGCGCGATCATGGCCTCGTATGCGGGAACGATCGATCTGAACGCGGATGTCGGCGAAGGCGGCGTGGCGGACGCGGCGCTGTTCGCCGCGGGTATTTCTTCGGCCAATGTGGCCTGCGGTGCGCACGCGGGCGATCCGGCGACGATGGCGGCGGCGTGCGCCCTGGCTGCGCGGCATGGGGTGGCGCTCGGCGCGCATCCCGGGCACGCGGACCGTCCGGGCTTTGGTCGCAGGGAGCTGCCGCTCGAGCGCGCCGAGGCGGAGACCTTGTTGCACGCGCAGTTTCTGCTCCTTACCGAGGCCGCGGAGCGGGCGGGCCTGGCGGTCCGGCACGTGAAACCCCATGGCGCGTTGTATCATCAGGCGAATCGCGAGTCTTGGCTGGCGGAGCTGTTGGCGGATACTGCGCGGACCGATTTTCCCGGCGCGGCCGTGTTCGGCCCTCCCGAGGGCGCGCTCCGGGCGGCGGCTCTGGCGGCGCGAGTGGCGTTCGTGCCCGAGGGATTTATCGACCGTGGCTACCGAGCGGATGGAACCTTGATCCCGCGCGGCGAACCGGGCGCGGTTTTGCACAACGAGGCGGAGGTGGTCGCCCAAGTCTTGGCGCTCGCGCGTTCGGGCCGGGTGAAAACGCTTTGCGTGCACGGCGACGGGCCGGACGCGGTGCGATTGCTCAAGGCCGCGCGAGCGGCGCTGCTGGCCGGCGGCTTCAGGATCGCGGCGCCGGGGGCGTCGGCGGCGTAGCGGCGGGAGTTTGCCCGGTGGCGAGCGGTTGCGTGGGCGCGAAGAGCAGCGCCAGTCCGCCCACGACGAGGAAGATCGAGTAGAACGTCCCGCGGCTGAGCCCGAAAAGCAGGCCGGCATCGGGTTCGCGGTATACTTCGCCGATCGCGCGCACGACGGCGTAAGAAATGAGAAACACGCCCGCGATACGCCCCGGAGCGCGGCGGAGCAGGGGAGTGCGCCAGACCAGCCACTGGGTGAGCGCGAGGAGGAGCAGTCCCTCGAGGGCAGCGGCGTAAAGTTGGGAGGGATGCCGGGGCGCGATCAGCTCGATCGGGGTGCCCGGCTCGGCGCTGGCGGGAAAAATCATCGCCCATGGGACCTGACTGGTTTTGCCCCAGAGTTCGCCGTTGATGAAGTTGGCGACCCGGCCGAAAAAAAGGCCTGCGGGCGCCACGCTCACGACCAGGTCTGCCAGGTGCCGCCACGGGAGCCGAAAGCTCCTTCCGCACCACCAGAGTGCGACGGCGACCCCGATGAAGCCTCCATGGCTGGCCATGCCGCCATCCCAGACTCGCAAAAGGGTAAGCGGATCGCGCCATATCGCCTCCGGCTGGTAGAACGCGAAGTAACCGAGCCGGCCGCCGACGAGCACGCCGATCACCAGCGCGGTCATCAGGTCGCCGATCTGTTCCGCGCGCAGGGGGGCGAGGCCTTTTTTGGCGTAACGCACCAACAGCCACCACCCTGCGGCGAAGCCCAGGAGGTAGGCCAAACCATAGTAACGCACCCCGAAGTTTTCCGTAAACTGGTATAGGAAGGGGCTGAGGTCGTGGACCCAGTAGGCGAGGGGTGGATGCATGCGCGAGACCTGCGATGTGCCCGTCAATAAGGCCGGCACCAACCCAAAATTCGGGGGGAAGCTTTCAATTCGCGCTACGTCATTCCCCTTGACGGTAACGGTTCGTGCAAAAATGTTTCCTCATCCCCTATTAGCCCGCTCATGAAACTTCCCCTTCTTCCCGCGGCCTTGGTGGCCGGGTTTGTCGCTCTGACTTCATCCGGCTGCGCCATCCTGACCAAGGGTCAAAAGCAGACGGTGATCGTTCGTTCCACGCCTGCCGGCGCGACGGCCAAGATCAACGGCATCGAGGTAGGCAAGACCCCGTTCCAAGTGAAGCTTCGCCGCGACGAAGTGTTCCGTGTCGACTTGGAGAAGAACGGCTTCGTTTCCGAATCCGCGGTTCTTCTACCTTCTTCGACCAATTACGACCACCGCTTCCTGCGTTGGGGCCTCGATTACGATCTCGGCTACGCGACCAACCTGATACCCGAGGAGCTCGATCTTCCCCTGAAGCCGGCCTTGGCGGCGGTTTCCGACTCCGACCGTTTCTCCGAGATGACCGCCCAGATCGTGCGCGCCGACGCCATGCTCGCCAGCGGCGAACTCACGCAGGCCGATCACAAATATCTCGTGGAGAAAATCGTCGCGACCTACCACCGCGAGTAACGCGCGGGCCCGCCGCCGGTTCCCTTTCACCAAAGACGCCCTTCGAGGGCGTCTTTTTTGTTGCCCGCGTCACATGTAGGGACGCCTCTATCGCCTCCCTCTCATGAGCGCCCTCCAACGCACCCCGCTTCGCGATTTTCACGCCGCCCACGGCGCACGCCTGGTCGACTTCGCCGGCTGGGAAATGCCCGTCCAATACCGCTCGATCCTCGAGGAGCACAAGGCCGTGCGCCGCGCCGCCGGCCTCTTCGACGTCAGCCACATGGGCGAGGTCGACGTCCGCGGCCCGCAGGCGTTCGAGTTTCTTGAGCGGCTCGTCACCAATGAGGTCGCGAAACTCCATCCCGGGCGCGTGCTCTACTCGCCCATGTGCCGCGAAGACGGCGGCACGGTCGACGACCTCCTCGTCTACATGCGCGCGCCGCAGGACTACTTCCTCTGCATCAACGCAGGCAACATCGCCACGGACCTCGTCTGGATTCGCGCCGAAGCCGCCGCCTTCGACGTCGTCGTGACCGATCGCAGCGCCGACTATGCGCTTCTTGCCATCCAAGGCCCCCGCGCCGCGCAGATCGTCCAATCGCTCACCGGCGCCAAGCTCGGCGCCGTCGGCTACTATCACTTTTGCGAGGGCACCGTAGCCGGCGTGCATTGCCTGATCAGTCGCACCGGCTACACCGGAGAGGACGGCTTCGAGCTCTATCACGCCGCCGGTGACGCCGTCGCGCTTGCGGAAGCGCTGCTCGCCGCCGGCCAGCCGCACGGTCTCGAACTCGCGGGCCTCGGAGCGCGCGACAGCCTGCGTCTCGAGGCCGGCTATCCGCTCTACGGGCACGAACTCTCCGCCGAGCTTTCCCCGCTCACGGCCGGCCTTGGCTGGACGGTTAAACTCAACAAGGCGCTCCACTGTGTCGGCCACGAGGCCTTGCTGCGCGAGAAAACCGAGGGCGGCGCGCGCAAGGTCGTCTTCTTCCGCACCGGAGACCGCCGCATCGTCCGCGCCGATGCGCCTGTGCTCGGCCCGACCGGCGCAACCGTCGGCCGCGTGCTTTCCGGCACGCTCTCGCCCATCCTCAACGAGGCCATTGGCTCCGCTCTCGTCGAGACGCCCGCCCTCGCCGGCCCGCTCTCGGTCGACATCCGCGGCACCGCCATCGCCCTCAACCTCGTCAAACCGCCTTTCGTGCCGCTCAAGCAGAGCTGAAACTTGCGAAAAACAGCCTTTCCCCGCGCGCGCTTCCCCGCTCCCCTCCGACCTTAAGACCATGAGCAACATTCCCGCCGATCTTAGCTACGCCAAATCCCACGAGTGGGTGCGTCTCGCCGCCGACGGCACCGCCCTCGTCGGCATCACCCACTACGCCCAATCCAGCCTCGGCGACATCACCTTCGTCCAGCTTCCCAAGGTTGGCGCCACCTTCGCCGTCGGCGCGACCTTCGGTGTCGTCGAATCGGTGAAGGCCGCATCCGACCTTTACGCGCCCGTCGCATGCACCGTGCTCGAGGTGAACGGCGCCCTCGACGCCACGCCCGAGATCCTCAATCGCGATCCCTACGGCGAAGCTTGGATGCTCAAGGTCAAGCTGGCCGGCCCCGCGCCCGCCGACCTCCTCGACGCGGCGGCCTACGCCGCGCATCTCGGTTGAGCCGGCCGTAACCGAAACCCGTCCTTCTCGTCTCTCTTCGCCGCCCCGAAAACGGGCGGCGATTTTTTTTGCCGGGACTTGCGAAGCCGTCGCCGCCCTTCCCCAGTGGCGGCATGAAGTGGGTTTTCGTTTCTCTGCCGCCCTTGTTGGCCGCCGGCTTCCTTGCCGCGTGCAAACCCGCCGCGCGCGACGCCTCCGCCGGCGCCTCCGCGCGGGCCCCGCAGCGCGTCGAGGTTGTGCCGCTGGCCCGGGACGATCTGCGCGAGACGCTTGAGGTGACGGGCAGCCTGGAGGCCAACGAATCCATCACGATCCAGCCCGAACTCTCCGGCATCGTGCGCGAGATCGCCTTCGCCGAAGGACAAACCGTGGAGAAGGGCGCACTGCTCGCCCGGCTCGATGACGCGGAGCTGCGCGCCCAGGTCGCCGAGGCCGAGGCCCGCGCCGACCTTGCCCGCATCAACCGCGAGCGGGCCGATTCCCTCGCGAAGGATCGAACCCTCGCGCAGGCCGAGATCGACCAGGTGCGCAGCGCCGAGCGCGCCGCCGTCGCCGCGCTCGAGTTGCTCCGCGTCCGCCTGGATCGCACGCGGATCGTCGCTCCCGTCTCCGGCGTGCTCGGCGCCCGCCGCCTCGCCGTCGGCGACTACGCCACGCCGTCCACGGTGCTCACGACGCTCGACGACTTGTCCGTGCTCAAGGTCTCCTTCCGCGTTCCCGAGCGCAGCATCCCGCTCGTCAAGCCGGGCACCCGCGTGACCGCGCGCATCCGGGTCGGCGCCGAGATCCGCCCCATCGAGACCGAGGGCGAGGTGTTTTTCGTCAGCGCCAGCATCGACCCCGCGGTCCGCGCGAGCGAGGTGAAGGCCATCCTGCGCGATCCGCCGCCGGCCCTGCGCCCGGGTATGTTCGCCTCGGTGCGCATCCTTCTCTCCACCCGCGAGCAGGTGCTGGTGGCGCCGGAGGCTGCGCTGCTGGCCGGCGTTCGCGGCGTGCAACTCATCGCCGTCGCGGAGAAAGACGGTCGGCCCGTCGCTCGCTACGTGAACGTGCAAACCGGTCTGCGCGTCGGCCCGCGCGTCGAGGTGCGTCCAGTGGCGCCCGACACGCTGGCGGCCGGCGAGCGCATCGTGTCCTCGGGCGTGGGCGCCTTGGTGCTTTTCCCCGGCGCGCCGCTCGATCCGGTGCCGGCCCACGTCGAAATGAAACCCCTCGGGAGCGACGCGCCATGATCCTCTCCGACCTCTCGATCCGCCGGCCGGTCATCTGCATCGTGTTGTCGTTGCTCATCGTCACGGTGGGCCTCCTGTCTTTCCGTTCGCTGCCTGTTCGCGAGTATCCCGACATCGACTCGCCGGTCGTCTCCGTGTCGACCCGCTATCCCGGCGCCGCCGCCGAAGTGGTCGAGACGCAGATAACGGATCCGCTCGAGGAGCAGCTCAGCGCCATCGACGGCGTGCGCCTCATGCGCTCCGACTCGGCCGAGGAGCGTTCGAACATCACCCTCGAGTTCACCCTCGACCGCGACGTCGACTCCGCCGCCAACGACGTGCGCGACCGCGTGGGCCGCGCCATCGACCGTCTTCCCGACGAGGTCGACCCGCCCGAGGTGTCCAAAGCCGACGCCGACGACGATCCCATCGTCGTGCTCTCCTTCAACTCGCCGCGCATGTCGCGCCTGGAGTTGACCGAACTCGCCGATCGCATCGCGGTGCAGCGGCTTCAGACCATTCCCGGCGTCTCGCAGGTGGAGCTTCGCGGTCAGCGCTACGCGATGCGCCTGTGGGTCGACGCCGAGCGGCTCGCCGCGCAAGGGCTTACCGTGGCGGAGGTGGAGTCCGCCCTGCGCGCGCAGAACGTCGACGTGCCGAGCGGGCGCATCGAGTCGCGCTCGCGCGAGTTTCCCGTGCGGCTGGAGGGGCGCCTCGTCGAGGTTTCGGACTTCGAGAACCTCGTCGTCGCGACGCGCGAGAACTATCAGGTGAAATTCCGCGATATCGGCCGCGTGGAGCTGGGCGCGAGCGAATACCGCAGCGACAATCGTTTCAACGGTCGCAACAACATCGCCGTGCGCGTGCTCCGCCAGTCGCAGGCCAACCTGCTCGACGTCGCGGCCGCGGTGAAAAACACGATCCCCGAGATCAAGCGAAACCTGCCCTCCGACGTGAACGTGCAGGTCGCCTACGACACGAGCGTGTTCGTGGAGCGCTCGGTCCACGAGGTCTATCGCACCCTGCTCGAGGCCTGCGTGCTCGTCGTCATCACGATTTTCGCCTTCCTGCGCGACTGGCGCGCGACGGTGGTCCCGCTGCTTGCGATCCCCGTGTCGCTCGTCGGCGCCTTCGCCGCGATGTCGTGGCTGGGCTTCAGCATCAACCTGCTCACGCTGCTGGCGCTGGTGCTCGCGGTGGGCCTGGTGGTCGACGATGCGATCGTGATGCTGGAGAACATCTATCGCCGCATCGAGGGCGGCGAGGAGCCGGTGCGGGCCGCGGTTTTCGGCGCGCGGCAGATGGCGTTCGCGATCATCGCGACCACGCTCGTGCTGATCGCGGTTTTCGTCCCGGTGGCTTTCCAAAAGGGCAACACGGGCCGCCTGTTCTACGAGTTCGGAATCACGCTGGCCCTGGCCGTGACGGTCTCGGGCATCGTGGCGCTCACGCTCACGCCGATGTTGTGCTCGCGCATGCTGCGCTTCCGGCGCGGCGCCGACGGACACGCCGACCACGGCTGGCTGCACCGGCGCACGGAGCCGTTTTTCCAGTGGGTCAACCACCGCTTCTCCCGCGCGCTTGATTTTGCGCTGAGGCGAAGCGCGCTCGTGCTGATCGGCACGCTGTTGTTCACGGCGGCGGGCTTTTGGAGTTTCACGCAGCTGCAACGCGAGCTCACGCCGGAGGAGGATCGCGGCCTGTTTCGCCTGATCATGAATTTCCCGCTCGGCTCCAGCCCGGTCTATGCCTCGGCCTACGCCGGCGAGGTGGAGAAGGTCGTGGCCGAGACGCCCGAAGTGGAGCGCTTTTTCCGCAGCACGGGAGGCGGCTTCGGCGGAGGGGCCAGCCGCGGCTTTGCCTTCGTGACGCTCAAGCCCTGGGAGGAGCGCGAGCGCTCGACCCAGCAGGTGATCCGCGAGCTGCGCGCCAAGCTGCGCGACAACACCGGCGCGTTGGTCATCGCGTCTCCCGTGCGTCCGTTGGGCGGGCGCCGCAGCGGTTCGGGCGGCGTGCAACTTGTGTTGCAGGGCTCCGACTACCAGGCGCTCCGCGTGACGGCGGACAAGTTTCTCGAGGAGCTGCGCGGCAGCGGGGTGCTCGGGCAGATACGCGTCGAGCCGCAGCCGAACAAACCGCAGCTCGACGTGGTGATCGACCGTTCTCGCGCCGCCGACCTTGGCGTGCCGGTGGCCAGCATCGCCACGACGCTCGAGTCGCTCTTCGGCGGTCGTCAGGTCACGCGTTTCCGCCGCGGGGCGGAAGAATACGACGTCATCGTGCAAATGTCGGAGGAGAGCCGCGCGCAGCCTTCCGACCTTTCGTCGATCTACGTGCGCGGCGCGGGCGGCCAGCTCGTGCAGCTAAGCAACCTCGTGGACGCGCGCGAGTCGGTGGTGCCCGAGGCGTTTCCGCATTTGGACCGCGAGCGCTCCATCACGATCAGCGGACAGCTCGCGGCCGGTCGCACGCAAGGCGACGGCGTGGCGGAGTTCGAGGCGGTCGCGCAGCGAATCCTGCCTCCGACGATTCGCACCGCATGGGAAGGCGAGACGCGCGAGTTTGTGGAAAGCTCAAGCGACGCCTGGATGCTTTTCGCCCTGGCGCTGTTGTTCACCTTCCTCGTGCTCGCGGCGCAGTTCGAATCGTGGATTCACCCGGTCACGATTTTCTCCGGCGTCTTCGTCGCCATCGCGGGCGGCTTGATGGTTCTCTATCTCAGCCGCTTCTGGGGGGCGCCGATGACGGATAATCTGTTTTCGCGTTTCGGTCTGATCATGCTGATCGGCCTCGTGGCGAAGAACGGCATCCTGATCGTGGAGTTCGCCAACGAGCTTCAGCTCGAAGGGCGCTCGGCCGCCCGTGCCGCCTACGAGGCGGCCACGCTGCGTTTCCGACCGATTTTGATGACCTCGATCTCGACGATCCTCGGCGCCTTTCCGCTCGCCGTCGCGACGGGCGCAGGCGCGGAGTCGCGCAATCCGCTCGGGCTGGTGATCGTGGGCGGCCTGGGCCTCTCGACGATCATCACGTTGTTCGTGATTCCGATCGTCTACATCCTGATGGACGCGGCCTGCATGCGGGCGACCGGCAAGGGCAGCGCCAGCGGCTTGAAACGCGCGGCGGAGATCGGGCGCGAGGTGGAGGCGGCGGAGCGCGAGACGGCGGGTGTCTGATGCGGAGTTGCGAGCCGGGGGCGCTTGCGCATCGTGGCCCTCCATGAAACGCCGCATCGCCGCTCTTTTCGGTGTCCTGGTCGCTCTTTTGTCCCTGCCGGCCTGCACCACGGTGCAGGAGACCAATCGGAAACAACTCAACTTTGTCTCGGACGACCAGGCCGCGTCCATGGGGGTGGAGGCCTTTTCCCAGATCAAGAAAGAGGAGAAAATCTCCACGGAGCCCGCCGTAAACGCCCGTATCCAGCGCATCGGGAAACGGATCGCCGGCTCGGTCGGCCGGGATTTGCCCAACGCGCAGTGGGAGTTCGTGGTTTTCGAATCGGACCAGATCAACGCCTTCGCGCTGCCTGGCGGCAAAGTCGGCTTCTACACCGCGTTGATCAAAATCGCCGAGAGCGACGACGAGATCGCCGCCGTGATGGGCCACGAGGTCGCCCACGTTACCAGCCGCCACGGCTCCGAGCGTCAGTCGCAGGCGATACTTCTCGGTTTGGGGGGCACGGCGCTCGCGGTCGGCACGGAGAGCAGCAAGAACCAGCAATACTACATGCTCGCCTACGGCCTGGGCAGCACGCTCGGCAGCCTGGCCTATTCCCGCGACCATGAGCGCGAGGCGGACGCGGTCGGGCTTCAGTTTGCCGCGCGCGCCGGCTACGATCCGCGCGCGGCGGCGAGTTTTTGGCGCAAGATGGCCGCCAAGGAAACGGGCGGTCGTCCGCCGAAGCTGCTCTCCACGCATCCCCCGTCCGCGGAGCGCATCGAGACGCTGGAGCGCCTCGCTCCGGGCTTGATGCCGGTATACCAGCAGGCCAAGGCCAACCTCGCCACGGGCGGCGCCCCGGCTCGGTCGCCCGGAGCTGTCGCCGTCCCCGCGGCCGCCCCCGGGGCCACGACGACGAGAGCGGCCGCGACCGAGCAGCAGGAGTTGGACAAGTTCCTCGGGCGATAAACGGGGGCCGGGCGCTTTTGCCTTTCGGTCGGCGGAAAGGCGCTTTGTGTTGGACGTATGTTTGACCCCGTCGAAGCACTGAAGGAATTCATCCGTCACCCCAGCGTTTCCGCCGATCCGGCTTTCAAGTCCGGCATGGTCGGAGCCCGCGATTTCATCGCCGGCCTGTTGGGCAAGATAGGTTTTTCGGTCGAGATCGTGCCGACGCCGCTCCACCCGGTGATCCTGGCCGAGCGCAAGGGACCGGAGTCGTGGCCCCACGTCATCATCTACGGCCACTACGACGTGCAGCCGGCCGATCCACTCAACCTCTGGACCAGCGCGGCCTTCGAGCCGACGATCCGCGGCGAACGTCTCTACGGTCGCGGCGCGGCCGACAACAAGGGGCCGCTCCTCGTGCATGTCACGGCGGTCGCGCGACTGCTCGAACGCCGGCCGGATCTGCCCCTGCGGATCACCTTCATGATCGAAGGCGAGGAAGAGATGGGGAGTCCGAGTTTCCCGGCGTTTCTCGACACCTACGCGCCGCGCCTGCGCAAGGCGGACTTCGTGCTGCTCTCCGACACCGGCAGCCCGCGCGAGGACCAGATTGTGATCACCTGCGGCTTGCGCGGCCTCGTGCTGTTTGACGTGGAGGTTACCGGCGCCCGCACCGATCTGCACTCCGGTCTGCACGGCGGAGTCTTGCGCAACCCGATCCAGGCGCTGGCCGAGCTGTGCTCGACGCTCCACGACGCCGACGGACGCGTGAACGTGCCCGGCTTTTACGACGACGTGCTGCCGGTGGAGACGTGGGAGCGCGAACAGCTGGCGCGTTTTGGCCAGAGCGAGGAGCAATACCGCGAGTTTCTCGGCATACCGGCCTTCTACACGCACAAGGGCTATACGCCCTTCGAGGCCACGCGTTTCCTGCCGACTTTGGAGTTCAACGGCATCGGCGGCGGCTATCAAGGGGAGGGGACCAAGACGGTCATCCCGAGCAAGGCTTTCGTGAAGATCAGCTGTCGCCTGGTCGCGAACCAGAATCCGGAGAAGATCCGTGCGCTGCTTTACAAGACCATCGCCGAGCGCATGCCGAAGGATGTCACCTACCGCATCGTCGATCAGCATCAAGGCACGCCCTACGTCGTGGTGCCGCCGGACCGGGCCAACACGCCAAAGGACCAGTCGCCGGTGCTGGCGCGCGCCTTCCGCTCGGCCGACGCCGCGATCACCGAGGTGTTCGGCAAGGCGCCGCTTTACCTGCGCGAGGGCGGCAGCGTGCCTATCATTGCCGACATCAAGCGAGTGCTCGGGCTGGATTCCGTGATGATGGGCATGTTTTTGCCCGAGGATAATCTGCACGCGCCGAACGAGAGTTTTCACCTCGGCGTGATGCGCAAGGGGATCGCCGCCTCGGAGAAGATCCTCGAAGGCGTGGCGTCGGGCGGGCGGTGAGCGGTCCGCTGTAGCCCCGACCGATGGTCGGGGATCCGGGGATGTTTGCTCAACCAGCCCGACCAACGGTCGGGTCTACATCGAGCCAAAGGCATCAAAACAAAAAGCCCGACACCGGAAAGGTGTCGGGCTTTTCTGAATACGGATGGCGCGTTTCGCTCGCTCGTCTTACTGTTTCAGGGGGACCAGCTCGGCGCGGCGGTCCTTGGCCATGATGTCGTCGGAAGCGTTTTCGACGGCCTCGAGATCGCCCTTGGAGAGGACCTCGATCTTGGTGTCCGGGACGCCGATGGTCACGAGGTATTGCTTGGCGGCCTGGGCGCGACGATCGCCGAGACCGAGGTTATACTCGGAGGTGCCACGCCAGTCGGCGCGACCCTCGATGAGGATGCGCTTCTCGGGATTGGCGTCGAGGTAGGCCTTGGCGGCGTCGAGCTTGGAGCGCTCGGCCTGGGCGATGGCGGACTGATCGTAGGCGAAATAGACGGATTCGAGGACGCCGCGGATCTGGTTCTCGGGATTCAGCGGATCGCCGTTGCCGCGCTGATCGAGGCCGGTTCCGGGGGCCTGGCCGTCCTGGCCGAACATGCCGGCTTCGTTCGGATTGAGAACGCCTTGCTGCCCGATCACGGTGGCGGAGGGATCGGGGCGCTTGGGTTTCTTGTTGCAACCGCTGGCGATGAGCGCGGCGGCGGAGAGAAGGACAAAGAGGGCTTTGCGAGAGAACGCGTGCATGGGAGGAGTGTTTGACGTTAAGGCTCATGGCTCTTGCGTCCACAAGCAGATTATAGCCCGAGCCGGGCCTCCTTACATGTCTTTGGATTTCGCCTGTTTCCTCTTCGACAACGGTTCCTTCCGCGCCGAGTCAACCCGCTCGCTCCGGCGTCTGGCCGCGCGCCTGTCCGAGCGCCTCGGGCACCCGGTGCGGGCGGTGTCGCTGCTGCATTCCACCCGGGTGCGCGCGGAGGAGTTGGACGGGGTGCCGGCGCAGCTCCTGGAGCCTGCGCTGGATCAGTGGTTCTCAGGGCGGCCAGGGGGCCGGGCTCTGTTGCTTCCTTTGTTTTTCGGTCCCAGCGGGGCGCTGACCGATTATGTGCCGGAGCGGCTGGCCAGCTTGCGCGCACGCCATCCGGCGGCTCGGACGGTTTTGGCCGAGCCGCTGGTTCTCGCGGGCGAGGAGCCGGCGGAGCTGGTGGACGCTTTGGCGGATAGGGTGCGGACGACGATTTCGGAGAAAGGCTGGTCGTCGCCCAGGGTTGTTCTCTGCGACCATGGATCCCCGCAGCCCGCGGTGACGGCGGTTCGCGACAGGCTGGCGGCCTCGCTGGCCCGCGCATTGCGGGGGGAAGTCGCGGCGGTGGCGGCCGCCTCGATGGAGCGGCGGGCGGGCGACGAGTTTGCGTTTAACGAGCCTCTGCTGGCGACGCGCCTGGGGACTCCGCCTTTTGACGCCGGCGAGGTGGTGGTGGCGTTGCAGTTCCTGTCACCCGGGAGGCACGCCGGTCCGGGCGGGGATGTGGATACGATTTGCGCGGAGGCGGAGGAAGCCGCGCGCGTGGCCGGACGAGAGCTGCGCACGGCGATGACGGCGACCTTGGCCGACGATCCGCGCATTGTGGAGATACTGGCGCGGCGAGCAGCACCCGCGCGAGCGAAGCTGGATGCGCCGCCCTGACGGCGGCTGGCATAAAAAAGCCCCGGCTTGATATGGGCCGGGGCGAAAGGGGGGAGGTCCGAAATTGATCGGGACGGAGTCGGCTGTCCGAGTCTGCTCAGAGCGGCTTGCGCGGCTCGATGAGACCGACCTCGACGGCGTAGCGGGTGAGGCTCGCGACGTCGTGGAGGTTGAGCTTGCGCATCAAGTTGGTGCGGTGGTTGTCGACCGTCTTTACGCTGATGTTGAGCTTGGCGGCGATTTCCTTGGTGCTGTGGCTCTCGGCCACGAGTTGGAGGATTTCGCGTTCGCGGTCGGTGAGGAAGTCGGCGCTGTTGCTTGCGCCCGGATTGGCCACCACGTCGCGGAGGAGGGCGGCGACGGCGGGGCCGAAATAGGTGCCGCCGTTGGCGACGGTTTCGAGACCCTTCTTGAATTCGACCAAGCCGGCGGTCTTCTCGACGAAGCCATGGGCGCCGACCTCAAGCATCTCGCGAACGAGCACGGGGTTTTCGTGCCCCGAGAACACAAGCACGCGGACATGCGGCAGGTGCTTCACGAGGCGGCGCAGCAGATCCACGCCGTTTAGGCCGGGCAGCTTGGCGTCGAGGACGAGGAGGTCGGGCTTGACCTCGAGGCAAAGGTTAAGCGCTCCCTGCCCATCGCCGCTCTCGCCAACGAGATCGTAGTTTTTGTCCAGCCGGAGAATTTCAACCAGCATCTCGCGAATGGCGGTCTGGTCCTCGATGATCACAAGGCGCTTCATAATGCGGATTTACTAGTCCTGCGATACGCGGCTTTTTCAACACAAACCTCGGACCCGCTTCATGAATTTGAACAAAAATCGCCGCAAGGCCCGGAATGGGGCCCATTTTTTTGCGGGCGCGATGGCTGGGATATTACTTTTAGGCGCGCTCGGGTGCGCTTCGGGAGGCTCCGGGGACGCTCGCGGCGCGCCGCTTCCGCCGAGTGTCGGAGTGACCAAAAATCAAGCCTGGCGCGACGCGGAGGCGCTGGCGGCGCTCGATCCTTCGCGGCTGACGGTGATCGGCTCGGGCGAGTCGATGAAGCCCGTTTATGGCGAAAACACCGTGCTTGTCTTGCAGCGGGTGGACTTCGACGGATTGGCGGAGGGTATGAATGTGGCTTACCGCAACGAGGGGGGCCGCGTCGTGCTGCATCGTCTTGTGGTGAAAGAGGGGAATCGGAGCTGGCGGGTGCGCGGTTTGAACAACGAGGCGGAAGATCGGGAGCGCGTGACCCCGGAAAATCTTTTGGGGATCGTTTACGCGGCCTTTGCGAACGACCAAGTCAGGTAGCGGGAATAGGCCCCGCGCTGTTTCCCGCGGCTCGCGTTGAAGGGATATTACGCCCAAGCCGCGCCGAAAAACGCCTTGCGCATGGTGGGTCGACTGGGATTCGAACCCAGAACCAACAACTTAAAAGGATGCTGCTCTACCATTGAGCTATCGACCCGAAGCATGCGCTAACGACTTGGGGATTTGACTGTTCTGTCGCCCGATGAGCTTTCGCGATCAGCGCCGGTCAGGCGGCTGAAGCAAAGAAGCAATCTCGGAGCGAAAGACGAGGCAAAGAACCAAGTCCCCGCGCCTCTCCGGCACAGGGGAGGGGCTACTACGGGAGGTTTTTCGGCGCCGGCAAGAAAAAGTTTGTCGCGGAGGACACAGAACTTGCCGAGCGGCTTGGTTGCGGATGCGCGGAGGGTGCGCCCGATCAGGGGAAAGTGAGTTTCAGACGCATGAACGCTTTGCCGCCCACTTCGTCGATGGGCTGGGTGTAGACCCAGGTGCGTTCCTCGAATTCGCCGAGATCAGCGAGGACGAAACTCGTCGTCGGGATGGAGGATTCGGAGGCGTCCAGACTGTCGAGCGAGGTGGCGGCCTGGGCGAACACCGTCGCGCCTACTAGGTTTTTGCGCACGATGGCGGTGAGGGTGAGGTAACGCTTGCCCTCGACTGCGGCGGGCCATTCGGAGGCGGTGACGGGACGGACGGCCAAGGCGGGCTGCGCGGAGGCGTCGGCGGCGAGCGGGGCGGAGCCGAACAGCCACTCAAGGGCGTTCACGCGGCCGTCGCCGTCGGGGTCGTCCGTCTGGCCGTCTTCGCCGCTGGGGAGCGATTGGGTGGCGAGCCAACCGGCGTAGGCGGCGGTGTCGTATTCGATGGAGAGGATGCCTTGGGCGAGCGTGGAGGTTTTCCAGCGGAGGCCCTCGGCGAGGGCGGGCAAATCGTAGGCGGCAAAGGCGCCGCCGATGAAACCGGCCTGGAAGAGGGTGAAGCTGTCGCCGGCGGCGAGGGTGCCGCCGAGATTGGTTACGGAGAGCGTGCCGCCAAGGCTCAGCGTGCCGGAAACGAAGAGCTGATCGCGGGTGGCGGCGCTCTTGTTGATTTCGAAGCGGGCGAGGGAGCCGGCGGCGAGCGTGGCCGAGCTTTGAGTGGTGAGACGGCCGATACCGGAGGAGGAGCCGGGGGAAAGGGTGCCCTGGACGTTGAGGGCGCCGCCGAGCGTTCCGGTGCCTCCGAGGGTGCCGGAGGAACCGACCGTGACCTGGCCGGTGGAGGTGGAGCCGGTGACGAGGAGGGTGCCGGCGGAGACCGAGGTCGGGCCGGTGGCGGTGTTGGCCTGGGTGAGGGTCCAGGTGCCGGCGCCGGTTTTCACGAGGGAGCCGGTGCCGGGGAGAACTTTGTCGAAGATGCCGTTGCCGACGCCGGCGAGGGTGAGCGTGCCGCCGGAGTCGCTGGCGACGGGGCCGCCGCCGCGGCTGTCGTTTTTGACCGTCCAGGTGTCGTCGGCCTTGGCGGCCTCGAGCGTGGCGCCGGACGCTCCGATGGTGAAGCCGGGGCCGTAGGGAATCTCGGCGGGGTTGAGGGGGGCGCCGGCCGCGCCGCCGGTGAAGCGGATGGTGCCGCCGTTGATGACAAAGCGGGCGGGATTGTAGTCCAGACCGCCGAGGGATTGGGTGCGGTAGGTGCCGTTCGGGCCATAGCCCCAGCGGTCGAGCTCGAGGACGGCGCCGGTGTTGACGGTGAGGATGGCGGCGTTGTTCCAGCCGCCGGCGTAGAGCGCGCCCGTGCCGAGGATGGCGAGGGTGCCGCCGGAGACGGTGACGTTGCCGGTGAATGTGTTCGCGGCGGTGAGCGCGAGGCGGCCGGCGCCATTTTTCAGAATGTGCATCGTGGCGCTCCCGTTGGAGACGATGCCGCCGAGGGTGGTGTTGCCGACGCCCGAGAAGGTGAGCGTGCGATCGCCGGTGAGGGCGGTGCCGATGGCGCCGAGGGTGAGGGTGCCGGCGTCGGAATGAAAGAAGTAGTTGGAGCCGCCGCTTTGGAGCGCGATGGCGCCGGAGAGGGTGTTGGAGCCGGTGAGGTTGCGGATGGCGGCGACGGAGGAGGTGCGCGCGCTGAGATTGATGGCGGCCGGGACGACGACGTCGCCCAGGGTGCCATCGAGGACGAGGGTGGAGCTGCCGGCGTTGTTGTTGCGGATGGCGAGGGTGGTGGCGGAGGCGAGGGCGTTGGGGTGGGCGAGGCGGACGGAGCCCTCGTTGATGCTCGTGTTGCCGGTGTCGATGTTGACGGTGCCGGAGAGGGAGTTTGATCCGGAAAGCACGAGGGTGCCGACGCCGCTCTTGGAGAAACCATCCGTGCCGGTGAGGGGGGCGGAGATCGTGGCGGTGTTTTGGTTGACGACGATGCGGGGCGCGGCGGTGGTGCCGGTCAGGGTGAGGGTGGCGCCGCCGCTGGAGTTGAGGGTCCAGTTTTGGAGGCCGGAGGTGTCGCCGAAACGGAGCGTGCCGATGGAGCGGGAGGTGTTGAGGGTGACGGCGCGGTCGGCGGAGATGTTGAGCGTGCTGAAATCGGCGGCGTAGCCGGCGCCGTTGGCGGGGAAGCCGGAGCTCCACTTGGCGGTGTCGCTCCAGGTGCCGGAGGCGTCGGTGCTCCAGGTGCCGTTGCCGAGCACGGACGGCAGGGTGACGGTGAATACGACGGAGTCGGTGGCGCCGGCGGAGTCGGTGACGGTGATGACGAATTCCTGCGCGCCTTCGTCGGAGAAGGTGGGCGTGCCGGAGAGCGCGCCGCCGGCGGCGACGGCGAGCCAGGCGGGACCGGAGGTCTTGGAGTAGACGAGGGTGTCGCCGACGTCGGCGTCGGTGGCGGCGCCGGCGACGCTGCCTGAGTAGGCGACGCCTTGGGTGCCGTTGCCTCCATTGATCGTGGCGGTGGCGAACTGCGGCGCGGTGTTGGTTTGAAGCGCGGTGATCTGGGCGGCCGTGAAGGCGGAGTCGGCGATGCGGACCTCGTCGAGGCGGCCGGCGAAAAGCGGGTCGGCGGCGAACTGGCTCTTGCCGAGGAAATTCAGGTCGGCGGCGAGCTGGGCGGGCGTGATGGAGATCGAGCCGCTGGCGGCCTGGGCGCCGTTGAGGTAGATGCGGGCGGTGCCGCCGGAGAGGGTGACGGCGACGTGGCTCCACTGGCCGGAGGGCAGGGCGGAGGCGGTTTGCACGATTTGCTCGGAGCCGCCGTTGCGGATGGCGAAGCGGAGGGTGCCGGAGCCGGAGCTCGGGGTGAGGAACATGTAGTTCGAGGTGCCGCGGCCGAAGTCGAAGATGCGCTGCCAGTTCGCGCCGCCGTCCCAGTAGACCCAGGCCGCGAAGCTGAAGGAGGTGGAGGAGGCGAGGTCGGGCGGGAGCTGGACGACGGTGTTGGCGCCGTCGAGGCGGAGGGCGGAGCCGCGCTGGCCGGTCGTGTAGGCGGGGCGGCCGACGCCGGTGGCGTTGTTGCCAAAGCCGGAGCTGTCGAGGGTGTCGCCGTCGAAGGCGAACTGGGCTACGCCGCGGGAGCCGGTTTTCGGAATGCGCTGGGCGTAGCTGAGCGGCGAGGCGTTGGCCTTGTAGCTCACTCCGGCGGGGGTGAGGCCGCCTTCGTCGTAGGTCATCTGGCGGACGCCCTCGACGCGGCTGTAGACGGCGTAGCGCTCGATGAAGGGCGCGTTGTCCATCATGTCGGTGAACTCGGCGATGCGGGTGGCGTTCTGCTCGTAGGTCGGATCGGCGCAGGTGGTCCAGTTGGCGCCGTTGTTGAACTCGGTGAGCCAGATGGGGCGGCCGGTGCGGACGTGGATGTCGTAGAGCCAGTTGTAGAGCTGGGTGGCGGTGTAGCCGCAGCGATAGAAGTGGATGGCGACGTAGTCGACGCGGAGGTCGGCGGCGTCGGCTTTGTCGATGAAGCTGTAGAGCCAGTTGACGCCGCCGTCGGTGACGGCGGGGGAGCCGACGCGGAGGCCGGAGGCGAGGAGTTCGGGCCAGACGGCGATGGCGGTGTCGACGTCGCCGTTGTTGAGGGAGGTGTAGGCGTCCTCGACGGGATTGTCGGGCTCGTTGAAGCCGAGCAGGTGGGTGGAGCCGGGCTGATTGGTCGGGTAGCCGGGCCACCAGCGTTGCTGACGAATGGGAACGTATTCCCAGTCGAGGGGGGAGCTCTGGTCGTTGTTCCAGTTGTAGAACCAGGAGGAGTCGAGGGTGGCGGCGGAGACGTCGCAGGAGCCTTTTTTGGAGACCCAGCGCCAAGGGAGCACGCGCACGAAGCGGATGGCGTTGTTCAGCTCGGCGGGGAGGCGGCCGATCTCGAGATCGCCGTCCTGGGCGACGTAGATGCGGCTCGGGCCGGAGCCGTTGGTCTGGGTCGAGAACGTGGCCATGTAGCCGCGCTTGAGCTTGAAGGAGCTGATGGCGCGGTTGAGCGAGCCGAGGGTGGCGGCACTGTTGTAATAAGTGTATTGGCTATACGAGGCGGAGGTGCCGGTGAAGTCGGGGCCGCTGAAGGCCTGAAGCGGCTGGAAGCTGGACGCGTGCGGAATGACGACGGCGCCGAGTTCGTATTGGACGACGCGGACGTTGGTGCCGGAGACGGCGGCGGCGCCGTTGACGCGGAGCTGCGAGAGGTAGGTGGAGACGACGACCGACGGCTTGACGGAGGTGAACAGGACCCAGGCGTCGGGGGAGGTGAGATTTACGGTGGAGCCGGAGAGCGGGGTGGTCGAGGTGAGGCGGAGCTCCGACTTGCCGCTGAGCGTGACGGTGGCGCCCGACAGCGAAGCGTAGGTTTGCACGCCCTCGGTGATCGTTTGCGCGAGCGCCGACCGCGGGATTGATGCGACCGCCAGAAGGAAAACGGAAAGGGCGACGAGGCGGGAGAAGAGTCGGAACGGGGGCATTGAGGGAACTTGGTTTTAAGAAGATCAATGGCGATTGGCTCGCCTCGGTGCTACTTAGCGTAAATGTGCGCAGGCAAATCGCGAATCGCCGGGTGAGCGGAGGTGGCGAAGTGGCGGATCAGGGCAAATCGACTTGGAGCCGGAAAAAGTGGCGACCGCGGCTTCCGTCGAAGGGGAGCTGCAACGTAACCCAGCCATCCACGTTGAGATCTACGGCGGACGCAATCAGCAGCGAGCTGAAATCCGCGTCCTCGCGGTTGTTCCAGAGCGAGTCCCATTGGAGAAGATCGTCGCTTTCCCAGACGCTGTAACCCGCGTCCAGCGCCTGGGCCGAGCGATGGAAACTGAACTCCGCGAGGCCGGTCGAGCCGAGCGCGAGCGTGGTGAGCGCGGCGGGGGCGGCCGACGCGGAAGCAGGGGAGCCTCCGGCGGCGTATTCAAGGGCGTTCGGCACGCCGTCGCGATCGGGATCGGCGGCGGGCGCCGAATCGGGGGCGTTTACGCCGCCGACGAAGTGTGCCGCGGACCACGCTGCGTAACTGTGAAATGGATACGCGCGGGAGGCGGTGGCGTCGATCTCGATGAAACAGATCTTGTTGCGGTAGGCGCCGGGGCCGTTGGTCAAGGTGAGGCGGCCGTCGGCGACGAGGACGCGGGCGCGTTGGTCGATGAAGCGGCGGCCGGAGCCCTGGGCGTTGCCCTGCGTTACGGTGACCCCCTCGGCGAGGACGTGGTAATAGCTGTCGGTGTAGTCGGGGTCGCCGCAGACGAGGCGCACGTCGTAGCTGCCGTTGGGCACGGAGATTTCCCAGGTGTGGGTCTCGGTGGGCGGGTTGTTATACTGCATCTGGTTGAGCGTGTCGTAACGCTCGTCGGAGGAGTTGACGCTGTTGCGATCACGCGTGAGCCCGGTGTTGGCGCCCTCGATCCATCCGTAGGTCCGGCCGTTGCCGCGGTCGCCGTAGACGGCGCCGGTGTCGGGAAGGTAGCCGGGATAGCCGGCGGACGTGGAGGTTTGGAAATTGATCTTCGCCGAGAACGGGGTGGCGAACTCGGTCGCGGCGGCGTTGCCCGCGGCGGTCGCGGGCGCGCCGATCCAGGCGAAGGTGCCGAGGTCGGCGGCGGATTGAACGGTCGCAGGCAGGGGCGCGCGGGCGAGGAGCTGGCGTTCGGCCTGGCCGGCGGGCTTCACCCAGAGATCGAAGCGGCGCTCCATGAAGTCGACGAGGAGACGGATGCGGTGGGCGACGCCGGGGACGTAGGACAACTCGACCAGGCCCGGCCCAGGCGAGGGCGTGACGCGGCCGTCATCGGCAAAGTGCAAGGACACCGCGAGCGAGCCTGCCTCGCTCACGCCCGCGCCGGCGAAACCGGCCAACAGCATGCCCGAGGGGACGGACGGCGGGGTGAACTCCACCGTGGTTTCGAAACGTCGGCCGGAGACGGGCAGGGCGAGGTGATTCCAGAAGCCGGCGAAGGCGCCGAGCTGGACCGGCGTGTGCGGGGCGAGGGCGATCTCGCGCCCGGCGTGGGTGAAACGCGCGAAGCGGTCGACCTCGACGGCGGTGACGACGCCGTCGGAGAGCTGGAGAACGAAGGCGCAGCTCTGCTCGAAGGCGACGTCGTTGGCCCCGTCGCCGTCGAGATCGACGCCGGTGCCGACGCCGCCCGCGGACGTGCGGCCGACATAGGTGTCGCCGCGAATGCGCCCGAGGACGGAGGAGAAATCGGCGCCGTCGCGAACCAAGCTCGCACGCACGGACTCGGCGGAGGGATCGGCGGCTTTGCGCGGGTAGACGAAAGTCGAGACCGCGGCGCCGGCGTTGGTGACGCGCAGCGGGCGCTGGTCGCCGTAGGCGGAGCGGCGAAGGGCGGCGGAGGCGTCGATGACCGGAGAGGCGCCAAGTGCGATGAAGGTTTGCTGGTCGGGCTCGGCTTGAGCGGAGTCGGCGGGGAATACGCGCAACTCGTCAATGTTCAGGCCCGAGCCGTCGGAGGCCTCGAGGCGGACGGTGTTGGCGGCGCCGGCGAGGAGGGTGACCGGCACGTGGAGCTGGTGCCAATAGAGGGGGAAGTTGAGCACGCCGCCGCCGTAGGTGCTGGCGTTGCCGGTGTGGACGAAGCGGATCGTGCGCGCCTCGCCGTTGACGCGGAGCGTGACGGTGCGCGAGGCGCCGGTGGACTGGGGCAGCGTGTAGCGGAAGCCGATGGTGGCGGAGCCGCCGTCGCCGCCGGGGAGGCCGCTCCACTCGATGGCGCCGGATGTGGCGGGGAGGCCGACGTGGCCGGAGCCGCTGAAGCCGGGCAGGGCGCTCGCGACGGAGGCGCCGCCGGAGAGCGCGGCGGACTCGGCCTCGAAGACGAGACGGGCGGCGGATTGTTTCGGATAGGAGGTGGAGGCGATGTGCGTGCCGACGTGGGCGTCGAGGACGTGTTTGCCGTCGAACTCCATGAGAGGCCAGACGACGCCGAAGTCCTCGGTGCCGGCGTTGCGGACGGTGTCGACGAGGACGCCGTCGGGCGTGATCACGAGATTGAGCGCGAAGCCCGGGCCGGTCTGGCCGGCCTTGGGCGTGAGCGCGAGCGTGCCGCGAACGAGGAGCGGGTGGACGAAGCTCGGGGTGAAGACGCCCGCGTAGCGGTCGGGGAGTTCGGAGAGCGTTTTCCAGGCGCCGTTTTCGAAGAAGGTCGGGGTGAAGCTGATGGCCTGGCTCCAATCGGCGGCGGTCCAGCCGTCGGCGGGGCCGAGGCGGGATTCCCAGTCGGGGCGGCTGAAGCGGACGATGCCGAGGGTGAAGCTGTTGACGCCGGCCTGGCGGTCGTTGGCGGTCTGGCTGGAGCCGCGGGTGCAGAGCTGCACCTGCATGCCGCCGGCGTTGGCGAAGGAGGTGGCGAACTGGGAATCCAGGTTGAAGGCGAAGCCGCCGATCTCGGCGGGCGTGGGTTGCTCGGGAATGGCGGTGAGGCGGGTGGCGAAGGCCTCGGCGCTGTGAATCTCGGTGTAGCCGTTGTAGTTGGTGAGCGCGCTCCAGTCGTAGTAGACGTTTTTGTGGGAGGGCGGGAGGAGGCTCTTGGTGACGGAAAACCAGCCCTGCTCCTGCTGAAAGCGCCAGGCGCTTTGGAAGGCGAGGCGGGCGGCGCGGCGGAACTGGCCGGCGAGACGTTTGTCGCCGGCTGTCCAAGTGAGCTCGGCCATCTGCTCGTAGGCGTTGCCGTAGACGACGTCGTTCCAGATGTGGTTGCCGGTGCGGCCGGCGGCGGGGGCGTCGCCGTTGCCCGACATGGTGAGCAGGGAGCTGCGGGCGGCGAAGCCGATCGTATCGAAGATGTCGTTACGCGAGGGGCCGTCGTAGCCGTGGACGATCAGGTCGAGCAGATTGCCGGTGGCGCCGCCGTGGTAGGCGAAGTTTTGCCGGCCGTTTGTATCGTCGTCGTGATACATCAGGTAATGCGGCTCGAGGAAAAACTGGTCCCGGTCGCGGGAGTAGCGGGCGCGCTGCTCGTTGTTCCAATACCACTCGATGAAGCTCACGCCCTGATAGCTGCCGGAGCCGGTGCCGGCGGCGCGGGGAACGAGGCCGTCCCGCACGCGGAGCCACTCGCCCTTCATGGCGTAGGTGCGCCAGTTTTGGCCGACGCCGTTGTTCATGTAGGCGACGCGCGAAGTGGACAGGCGCGATTCCCAGCGGGCAATGCGGGCGGTGGCGAGAATGGCGGGATGTTGCGGCGCGATCTGTTTGAACAGGCGCAGAGCCTTCATCATCGGAGCGCCGAAGAATTCGCCGTGATTGTCGTTGGCCTTGGCGGAGCCGTCGAGGCCGGAGATGTCGGCGGTGGCGTGGTCGAGGGCGCGGGCGCCGGATTCGAGCAGAGAGACGGCGCGGCCTTCGGAGACGGCGGTGGCGACGGCGAAGGCGTAGTAGGGCGTGGCGTATTGGTGTTCGCGGAGATTGAAGGGGTCGATGATCGAGCCGTTTTGCACGTCGCCCCCGTCCTGGACGTCGCCGGGGTCGGACGTGTTCCAGTATTGGAGAGGCGCGAGGGCGGTGATGATGGCCTCCACCTTGTCGAGCGGGTCGGTGCGCGGAGTGTCGAGCGGCGTCCACGGGCGGGCGGAGATATGCCACTTGAGCTCGGGCAGGGTGTCGGGTTGTCCGCTTTGCGCCTGGGCCGCGGAGACGGGGGCCAGGAGGCCAAGCGCGAGCGAAACGACCGGAGGCAAGCGACGGACAAGCTGAATGGACGGACGAGGAGGGGTGGAGGTAGTCATGACGAGGCGGGCATCCCGGGGGCGAGGACAAGACGGCGCTCGTTGCCGATCCGTCTCAAGGGGCGGCGCGGTTTAACGTCCATCGTGGGCTCGCCGCTGCGCTGGTAAGAAAACTCGAGACCGGAAAGCAAAAGACCCGGCCCTGTGCGGGTCGGGTCTTTGAACGACGAGCGGTGTTTCCGCGCGTGCCTTACTTGGCGAGTTCGAGGCCGTAGGGCTTGTCGGAGAGGTAGACGCGGTAGGACTTGATGCGGCCGGGGCGGGAGTTGTCGCCGGAGCGGGCGAGGTAGCGGATGCCGTCGATGCGGGTGGTCTCGCCGAGGTCGATGACGACGCGGTGCGGGTAGGGCGTGGTCTTGTTGTTCGCGTAGGCGGTGTGCCAATGGGTGTTGGGCTGGCCGTCGAGCATGTTGTCGGCGTAGCCGGCCTCGGATGCGACCTCCTCGCTGTCGACCCAGAGGATCTTCCAGCCGGCTTTGGAGAGGACCTTGCCGGCTGCGTCCGTGGCATCGAGTTCGCTGATCGTGGCGTGGGTGTTGCCTCCGTGGGCCTCGAGGGCTTCGAAGGCGAGGTAACGGCCCGATGCGGAGTGGGCGAACTTGACGGTCTGCCACTCGGGCTCGGGGCGGAGCTGCCCGGAGTGCGCGGCGATGACGCCTTCTGCGCTGAACTCGCCCTTGGCGCGGGCGGGGCGGGCGAAGTCGAGCTCGGGTCGGAGCACGTCGAGGATGGGCTTGGCGAGACCGGCGAGCTCGGGCTTGGCGGGGCCGATCATGTCGAGGACGACGACCTCGTTGCGGCCGGCGCGGAGCCAGGGGGCGGGCACATACATGGTCTGCTGCGGACCGATGTTCCAGAAGCGGCCGAGGTTGTGGCCGTTGATCCAGACCATGCCTTTGCCGAGGTTGCGGACGTCGAGGAAGCTGTCGGCGGCCTCCGCGATCTCGAAGGAGCCGCGCCAGAAGCTAGGGCCGGTGGTGGCCTTGGCCGCGTCCTTGTCGGCGGGGGCGAAGCGGAGCGCGGCGAGATTTTCGGCGTCGAGCTCGAAGGGGTGGATCTTCCAGTCGCGGACTTCGACGGGGCCTGCGGGGCCTTCGGCGTCGAAGCGGACGGGACCGTTGATGCCCTTGCGGTCGAAGACCTCTTTGCCGAAGTTCACGCGGCCCATGATCTCGACGACGATCTCGAGGCGGGTCTCGGAGCTGCGGGCGGGGATGGGGAGCTCGTAGCGGCGGGACCGGCGGTCGAAGACGCCGGCGGGTTTGCCGTCGAGGAAGACCCAGCCGAAGTCATGCACGGCGCGGGCCGAGAGCGTGCCGGCGGGGCCGGCGGGCAGCGTGGTCGAGTAGACGGTGAGGCCGCGGCTCTGGTCGTAGGCCTCGATGTGGCGCGCGGAGGTGTCCGTGACCGGTTTGGTGAGGTTGGCCAGGACCGGGGCGGTCTCGGTGAGCGTGAAGCTCGGGAGCGTGATCACCGGGTTGGCGGCGGGCGGGGGCGGGATGGATTCGCCAGGCTGTAGGTATTTGGCGAATACGTCGCGGATCGCCTCGAACTTGGGCGTGACCCAGCCGGCCTCGCTGATCGGGGCGTCGTAGTCGTAGCTGGAGGTGTCGGGAAGGAAGGGGCGGTCGGAGCCGGGCCAGAAGCCGAAGGTGGTGCCGCCGTGGGCCATGTAGATGCTGAACGAGTGCTTGTTCTTCAGCATGTAATCGAGGTCGGCGGCGATGGGCTCGGGGGAGCCGGTGGCGTGCTTGCGACCCCAGACGTCGAACCAGGCGGGGTAATACTCGCCGTTCATGAGCGGGCCGGTCTTCTGGAATTTGCGCAGGGTCTCGAAGGATTTCTTCGCGGCGCCCTGGCCGAAGTTGACCACTTGGAAAATGTCGTCGCGGAAGCCGTTGGCGATGGCGCCGGCGGGATTGCAGGCGAAGAGGGGAACGTCGAAGCCGCCCTCGACCAAGGCGTCGCGGAGGGCGCCCATGTAGACGGGATCGTCGCCGTAGGAGCCGTATTCGTTTTCGACCTGCACCATGAGGAGCGGGCCGCCCTTGGTGACCTGTTGCGGGCCGAGGACGCGGCCGACTTCCTTGAGGAAGCGGGATGCGGGCTCGAGGAAGCGCGGGTCGGTGGTGCGGAGGCCGATGTTATCGTGCTTCACGAGCCACCAGGGCAGGCCGCCCATTTCCCACTCGGCGCAGGAGTAGGGGCCGGGGCGAAGGATGACCCAGAGGCCTTCGGCTTGGGCGAGGCGGCAGAACTCCGCGACGTCGGCTTGGCCGGACCAGTCGAATTTACCCTCTTCCCATTCGTGGAAATTCCAGAAGAGATACACGCAAACGGTGTTGAGGCCCATCGCCTTGCACATCTGGAGGCGGTGTTTCCAGTATTCTCGCGGGACGCGGGGGAAGTGGATCTCGCCGCAGCGGATGACGAAGGGCTGGCCATCGAGGAGGAAATCCTCGTCGCCGATGGTGAAGGTATGCTTGGGCATGGAGGCGGAAGCGGAGGCGGCGGAAGCAGCGGGGGCGGTTTCGGCAAACGACACCGAGGCGAGGCCGAGGGCGGAGCCGAAGAGGCCGAGAAGCAGACTCGATCGTAAGCGGGTGCTGAGCAGGGGCATGGTGTGGTGTGGGTGATGTGGTGAAAAAACGGGACGAAGGAAACCGTGAGCGAGGCGGCGCGCCGGGGGATCAAGGACGACCGCGTCCGTTGGCAAGCGGTTCCCCGATGTCTCCGGGAGGGAAGGCCGGCTGCATGGGGTCCATCGGGAGGATGTTGCCTTGCGCGTCGAAGTTCATGCGGACGAGGACGGTCTCTCGCTTGTAACCGCCGCCGCCGGGGATGGCATGGCGATGGTAGGCGACATACCAGCGGTCGGTGCCGGGGACGTTGACGACGCTGTGGTGGGCGGTGCCCTTGGCGGAGCCATTTTGGCGGAGCACGATGAAGTTTTCCTTCGGCGAGGCGACCGGGCCGAAGGGCTTGTCGGCGACGCCCCAGCCGACGCGATAGTCGGGGCTGCGCGCGTCGTCGATGGACCACATAAAATAGTAGCGGCCGGCGCGTTTGAATACGATGACGCCCTCGCGGAATTCGCGAAGGGCAATCTCCACCGGCTCGCCGGAGAACGAGATCATGTCTCGGTTCAGGCGCCAGGCGGTGGGGGTGCCGTTGCCGAAGTAAAGGTAGGCCTGGCCGTCGTCGTCGATGAAAGCGTGGGGATCGATGCTGAAGGTCTTGATTTTCGAATCCTCGACGAGAGGACGGCCGAGGGCCTCGCGGAAGGGGCCGACGGGCGAGTCGCCGACGGCGACCCCGATGTTGTGCTCTCCGCAGAAGTAGAAGTAGTAGCGGCCGTCGCGCTCGATGCAGTCGGGAGCCCAGGCTTTGTTCTTCGCCCAGGAAACGTCTCCGCGGGCGAGATCGAGGATGACCTTGTCCTTTTTCCACGAGACGAGGTCGGGCGACGACCAGACGGCGAACTCGGTCGTATTCCAGAACGGGCGGTCTGCCGTGGGGTAGATATAATAGCGGTCGCCGAAGACGCGGATCGCCGGGTCGGCGGTGTAGCCGGGAAGGGCGGGGGTAGGGGCGCCGGCCTGCGCGACGGATTGGAGCCGGAGTTGTTCGGCCAAGGTCGCGGGAACGGCGACGACGGAGCCGTGGCGTTGGCCGGAAGCGGCCGAAAGGTTGGGGGTCAGGTCAGTCCACTTGAGGCCGTCGAGTGTTTCGCGGACTCGGTGGCGGGATTTGCCTTGGGCGCCGAAAAAGACGCGAAGACGGTCGCCGAGCACGAGGGGGGCGGGGCCTTCGGGGCGGTCGCCGGAGACAAGCGGCTCACGGCGGGGTTCGTAGGGGCCCAGAAGCCGGGGCGAGCTGGCGACGCGGAGAGCGCCCGTGCGGCCGTTCTCGACCGCTTCGGTGGTGGTATAGAAGAGCTGGTATTGACCATCCGCATAGACGAGGGACGGGTCGGCCGCGTCGAGGTTGATGTCGAGGAGAGTGCGCGGGGTGGTGAAGCGTTTGAAATCGCGGGTGAGCGAATAATAGATGCGTGACCGATCACGGGTCTCGCCGGCGGCGCGGACCACGCCGGACCACACCAGCGCGTATTCGCCGGTGTCGGGACGAATTGCGACAATCGACGCCAGGTACAAATTGTCGTTGGCTTTGGGATTGCGAACCGTGCCGCTCCACGGCAAGCCGTTGCCGGTGCCGAAGTAGAGCAAATCGAGTTCGGGG
>CAMLQS010000005.1 GCA_946482165.1 uncultured Verrucomicrobiota bacterium
CGTCGTTGTCAAAAAAGGGCATGTGCCTCCGGCACACCTCCCTGTTCGCCGCCTTGGCCGCAGCCAAAATCACTCCGCCATTTTATCGCTTACCTCCGCAATCAAGCACTAGTAGCGCTCGAGTTTCCAGTGATCGGCGAGGCGGCGGGCTTCGGCGGCGGTGAGGTGGATGACGGCGCCGTGCTTGGGGGAGACGATGTTGACGGTCTTCATGACGCCTTCGTTGAAGTGGCCGATGGGCTTGAAGGTCTCGAAATCGGTGGTCTCGCAGAAGCCGAAGTTGTGCTTCGCGATGCCGTAGCAGTCATACATGAGCACCCACTTGTCCTGGCCGATGCGCTTCCAGACGTTGGGCGCTTCGCAGGCTTTGGGCTCGGGATCGAGGTAACGTGGATCGTAGGCGAAGCCGGAAGTGAGTTTGTCGGAGACGGCCTGCTTGATGCCGGGAGGGCCGTCGTGGGGGACGTAGAAGAGGCGATACTTGTCGCCGACGCGGACGAGATCGCTGTCGATGCAGGTCTTGTCGCCGGGATAGGCCTCGAAGAGGCGTTTCGGCTCGGTCTCCAGGCGGGTGAAGTCGGGGCTGAGGTGCGACCAGTAGAGGGCGTTGCGTCCGTTGCCGAAGCGCATGGTGAAGGTCATGAGCATGCGCTTGGCGTCCTGATCGTAGACGAGAGACGGAGCCCAGGCGCAGCCGATGTTGGAGAGCGCGGGGAAGGCCTCGTCGACGCGGAGATTGCTGCGTTCCCACGTGAGGAGGTCGCGCGATTTCATCAGCACGAGGGCGCGGTTGTTGCCCCAGCCGTAGGCGCGGCCGTCGCGCTGCCATTCGGTGCCGCGGTAGCCGGCTTTCTGCGCGAAGATGTGCAGATCGGTCATCGCCATGTAGAACCGGTTGTCGGGGCCGCGCACGATGTAGGGATCGCGGATGCCCTTTTGCTCGGCGATGTCTTCGCCGCGGATGATGGGCTTGCCGCCGTTGACGTCGCTGAAGGTGTAGCCGTCGGAGCTGAGGGCGAAGTAGAGGCCGTGGCTGTCGTCCTTGAAGTAGACGAGCAGGTAGGCGGCCATCTCGCTCTCGGGCGGAGGCGCGGGCGGCTTGGGCGCCGCCGCCGCGGGTGCCGGGGAGGAATCCGAAGTCGGAGCGGCGCAGGCGGGCAGGAACGCAAGGGCGGCGAGTCCGAGGGAGACGCCGAGCAGAGGGCGGGTGAAAAAGCGGCGGAGCATGGGCGAAAAAGCGCGTGGGTTTTGCTGTGCGGGAGAGAAGGGCGAAGTTTCGGGAGACAAAAAAAGCGGCGGGCGTGAAGCCCGCCGCCGGAAGCCGGATTTATTCGCGCACGAGGAAGGTGGCGCGTCGACGTTCGGCTTCGGAGGAGGCGACGCCGTAGATCAGGTTGCCGTCCTGCAGGAGGAGGTAGCGCTCGCTTTCGCCGGCGAGACGGAAGGACACGCCGTTGGGATCGGAGAGGCCCGGAACGCGGCGGAACGTGGCGCGGGCGGCATAATCGGCGCGTTCGTCGTCGGGTGCGAGCGCGAGGCCGCCGGCGACGAGCACGAGATGGTGGTCGGGAAAATTGACCGAGCGGAGGGAAACGCTGTCGGCGCCGCCGGCGAGGCCGGGGACGAGGCGCCAGAGCGCGTCTTCGGCCGGGCGGACATCGCGGTCGGCGCGGATTTGAAACTCGTAGTGGCGAAGCACGCGGTCGGGCTGGGCGAGGGAGGCAATGCGCACGGTCTGCTGGCTGGGCCACTTGGCGCGCAGGGCCGCGAGCTCGCCGCGGGTGATGTTGAGGACGCCGCCGTGGCGTTTGCGGCTGGCGCCGAACGAGTAGCTGTTGGCGGGGAGAACCTGAAAGCCGCGCGGGTTGTCGAGATTGGTGGAGACGAGAGGCAGGTAGCCGCGGGCGGAGGCGTATTGGTCGACGAGGAGGCTCCACTTTTGCTGCTGGTTGAACTGAAAGAGAATCGGGCCTTCGACCTGGCGTCCGGTGTAGCCGAGGTGTGCGAGGTCGCCGATGCGTTCCCACGTGCCGAGGATGGAATCGGCACCCTCGATCGTGATCTGGGTGTCGCGGGAGGCGCGGTAGTAACGATGCTTGTGACCCTTCACCTCGATGATCTGGGTGTCGATGACGTCACCCTCGCCGGCGCGCTCGATATAGAGCTGCGCGGGCGAGAAGCTGCGGAAATCTTTCGTGTGCGAGCCGTAGACGCGGGCCTCCCGCACGCCGCCGCGCGGCGAAATCGTCGCCCAGTAGACGAAGTAGGCGCCGGCGCTCTCGTCGTAGATCGCCTCGGGCGCCCAGGCGCAACTGCCGCCGGGGATGGAGCTGGCGACATCGACCATCCAAGGCTGGGACCAGTTCACGAGGTCGGTCGACTCCCAGAAAACGAGCGAGGTGCTGCCTTGGAAGCGGGCGGCGTCCCAGCCCTTGCCATTGCCGATGCAGAGGTCGGTGGCGAAGAGGTAGAACTTCTTGCCGTCGGGCGAGCGGATGATCGAGGGGTCGCGCACGCCTTTGTCGCCGACGGTGGAGACGAGAACGGGTTGGGAGTTGTTGAGGTCGGTCCATTTGAGACCGTCCTCGCTCACGGAAAAGTAGACCTGCTCGCCGCCGGGATTTTCGCCGATGAAGTGGGCGAACAGATACGCGGTCGTGGGCTCGGGCGCGGGCGGCGGAAGCGGGGCGGGGATCGGCGCGGGCGTCGGTTTTGGCGCGAGCGCGGGCTTTGGCGCGGGCGTGGGAGTGCGCGTGGCCGCGACAGGTGGGGTGTCGGTCGGCGCGACGCAGCCCGGCGCGAAGGCGAGAGCGGCGAGCGCGAGGAGGGAGACGAGGGGGCGGAACGGATGCATGGGAAATCAGCGGGTCTTGAGCGTAAGGACGGTAATGGAGCGGGGCGGGAGAGAGCAGGGGAAGCGGTTGCCGTCGATGCGAAGGCGGGAGGGCACCGGGACCACGGCCCGAGGAGTTTCGATGGAGTTGGTGGCGTCGAGCGCGCCGGAGAGCGTTTCGATTTCGGCGCGGCGCGCAAGGCGGCGGACACCGCGCACCTCGATGTCGAGCGAACGCGGGACGTCCTCCGGGTTCACGAGCTTCAGGTAGAGCGTGCCGTCGCGGGAGTCGCGGGTGGCGGAGCCGTGGAGCTTCGAGTCGGCCGAGAAGGCGGGCCGGATGATCTCGTCGCCGAGGCGGGTGCTGAAGAGTTTGAAGGCGTGGTAGCTCGGGGCGCCGTAGGAACGGAGCGCGTCGTAGCCGATGAGGTCGGGGCGCCACTGGTAGTCGTTCAGATTGGCGAAGAGCGGGGCGTAGCACTGCATCGTGACGAGGTCGGACGCGCGTTCCATGGCGGCCATGAAGGCGGCGTCGCCGAGGGCGGCCTTGAAATTCGGCGTGGAGGGCAGGCCCTTGGAGCGTTTGTCCCACGGCGGGAAAGCGGTCTCGTGCGCGGCCCATTCGCCGACGAAAATTTCCGGCCCCGAGCGGTCATATTTGTCGAAGAAGGTCGGCGAGCGCGCGAGAAAGTCCTCGGTTTTCAGATAGTAGTGCTCGTCGAGCACGTCGGGTCGGCGGCTTTTCACGCGCTTGGCGGCGGGCTGCTCGTTGCCGATGCTGGAGATGCACTTGAGCTGGGGATAACGGGTCTTGATGGCGTCGAAAAACTGGGCGAAGCGGGCGTCGTAGCTGCCGGATTTGTCGAACCAGTCTTCGTTGCCGATCTCGACGTAGCGCAGCGGGAAGGGCTCGGGATGGCCGTCGGCGGCGCGGCGCGCGCCCCACTTCGAGGTGACGGGGCCGATGACGTATTCGATCTCGTCGAGCGCCTCGCGAATGAACGGCTCGAGGTCGGGGCCGGGCTTCACGTAATCGCCTTTGAGCGAGTAGCCGGCGTAGAGGCCGAGCACGGGCTCGGCGCCCATGTCCTTGGCCCAGAGCAGAAACTCGAGCAGGCCCAGGCCGTCGCTGGAGCGGTAGCCCCAGGTGCCTTGATGGCCGGGACGTTCGTGGACGGGGCCGAGGGTCTCCCACCACTTGAAGCGCGTGTCGATCGTCTCGCCTTCGAGGTAGTTGCCGCCGGGGAAGCGGAGAAACTTGGGCTTCAAGTCGACGAGCATGCCCATGACATCGCGGCGCAGGCCGTTGGGACGGTCGTTCCAGGTCGGCGGGAAGAGGGAGACGAAACCGAGCCAGACGGCGCCGGGTTTGCTCGACGTGACGACGAGCCGCGCGTCGGCGGTGGGCTTGACGCCGCGCCGGGTTTTCAAGGTCAGCTCGTAGGCGTGCCACGCGGCTGAAAGCGCGGGGATGGTGGCGCTGGCATAGGTGGCGGCGCCGTCCTTGCTTTGCAGGGCGACGGTGAGCGAGCCCGTAAATCCGGCGGCGGCCTGCGCGTGCAGGGTGGCGCGATAGCTTGTGGCGGGCGTGATCGGGAAACCCCAGTAGCCGGCGTTGGCGAGCCCGGCTCCGGGCTTGGAGAGCTCGACGCGCAGGCTGGAGGGATGGGCGGTGTTGAACGGTTTGGCGGAGTCGAGCGCGAGCGTGGCGGCGCCGACGGGGCTCCAGTGGACGGGGTTTTTGGCGTCGTCGCGGAAGGAGCGATTTCGCACAAGCTCGGCGTAGAGGCCGCCGTCGTAGCTGTAGTTGATCTCCTCGGTCATGAGCCCGTAGTGCACGGGGCTGACGCGGCCGACGGGCGCGGCGGCATCGAGGGTGAGCGTGAAATCCGCCGCGTGGACGAAGGCGGCGGTTGCGAGCGCGAGCAGGGCGTGGCGAAGCATAGGGGCAGGGTGGCGGGGAAAAAAGGAAGAAGCCGCGCGCCGAAGCGCGCGGCCGGAAAAGGACGCGGGTTCAGCGGACGCCGTTGCGCCACTGCGCCTCGGTGACCGAGGAGTTTTCGAGTATGCGAAGACCGAAAGTGCCGGAGCGTTCCCGCTTGGCGACGAGGCGAACGGAGACGTGGCTCTTGCCGCGGGTGAGCTCCGGCGGGAGCGCGTAGGCGGCCTCGAAGAAGCCCTCGCGCGGGCCGGCGGGGAGGCGGACATCGATGCGGTGGTTGTCGATCCAGAGCTCGTGCTCGCGGCCGCGGTCGCCGCCCCAGTGGGTGGTGACGAGAGCGACGGGTTTGTCGGCGCCGACGGCGAGGCGGTAGGAGAACCAGCCGCCGCCGGGCAGGGCGTCGCGCCATTTGCGGTCGCGGAAGTCGCCGGTTTCGCTGCGGTCGGAGGCGAACTGATGCTCGACCTCGGACTGCTGGAAGCCGGGCTCGACGCGGTCAAGCGTCGCGGCCTCGAGCCGGGCGCGTGCGGCCGCCTCGGCGCGGACCTCCTCCTGGCGGGCGGACCAGGCGGCGGGTGTGTGGACGGGGAAGTAGACGGCGTAGTGCTCCTCGTAAATGCGGTGGAAGGGCACGAGCTTCAGGTCGGCGGGCTGCATGATACCCTCGGTGCGGAAAGCCGCGAAGCCCCCGTCGGCGTCCGGGCGAATGGCAGAAAGGAGCGCGGTGGTGTCGGCGGCGACAAGAACGGGCGGGGTGGTCGAGACGCGGCCGGGAGACTTGAGGTGATCGCCGTAGCGCTGGCGCGCGGGATCGGGCGCGCCGGCGGGCGGCGGCACGAGCGCGGCGAGCTGCATGGGGCCATACATGAGCGCGACGATCTTGCCGTCGGAGTGGGGGAGCGGCTCGGTGCGCAGGCTCATGGGCAGGCGCAGCTCGACGACGTCGCCGTCGCGCCATTCGCGTTCGATGGAGAGGTAGGAGCTCGGCGTGGAGCTGACGGACTGGGCGCGGCCGTTGATCTTGACCTCGGGGCGGGCGCACCAGGCGGGATGGCGCAGGCGGAGCGTGAAGGGCGCGCGTTTTTTGGTCTCGACGACGAAGCGCACGGTGTCGGAGTCCGGGAACGCGGTTTCCTGGCGCAGCGCGACGCCGCGCTCGCGCCAGTCGAGGCGGGACGCGAGGTAGAGGTTCACCCAGAGCTCGTTGTTGCGGTGGAAGTAGGCCTGTTCGCCGTAGCGCGTCGGGTTTTCCATGCCGGTGCCGACGCAGCACCACCACGAATCGTGGCGCGTGGAGAAGGTCTTGTAGGCGACGTCGCCGAAGGGGAGGAAGTAGCCGAATTCGCCGGGCTGGCGGCCGAGGTTGGTGAGGATGTGGTTGATCAACCCGCGTTCGACGAAATCCATCGTCGAGGCCTGCGGCTCCCACGAGAAGAGGAAGCCGGCGAGCTTGATCATGTTGTAGGTGTTGCAGGTTTCGGCGTTCTGGGGACCGAGCTTCTGCGGGAACTGCACGGGCGGGAAAAAGTGTTCGTGGTCGCCGTGGCCGCCGTTGGCGAAGGAGCGCCAGTTGACGACGCTCTCCCAGAAGGTTTTCACGCCGCGGAGGGCCGATGGGTCGCCGGTCAGCTCGTATTCGCGCGCGAGGCCGACGAGCTTCGGGACCTGCGTGTTGCCGTGTTTGCCATCGAGCTCGTCACGCCCCTGCTCGAGCGGGTTGAGAATCGCCTCGTGGTGAAACACGGTGCGGGCGAGGCGGAGATAACGCGGATCGCCGGTGTCGACGGTGAGGTCGGCGAAGACTTCGTTCAGGCCGCCGAACTCGGATTTCAGGATCTCCTGCGCCTGGGCGGGCGTGAGCTTGTCATAGACGCCGGCGAGGTAGTCGGCGAGGCGACGCTCGACCTCGAGCGCCTGTTTGCTCCCGGCGAGACGATAGGCGTCGCGCAGGCCGGCGAAGACCTTGTGCAGGGTGTAGTTTGGCACCCACTCGTCGTTGAGCGAGAACCCGGAGGCCTTGATGCGGCCGGCGCGGAGATCCTCGTAGATGCGCTTGTTGACGGGGAGGACGTAGCCGTCGCCGTTGGCCTGCTGGCAGGCGGCGAGCTCGGAGACGACGTAGTTCACGCGCTCGAGCGCCCGTGGCTCCCCGGTGGAGGCATGCAGCGCCGCCACGGCGGAAAGGTAATGGCCGAGACTGTGGCCGTTGATGCCCCGCGCTTCCCAGCCGCCGTAGCGGTCGGCTTTCTTGGGCAACTTCGCCTGGGCGCGAAAACCGGACAGCAGGCGGTCGGGCTCGACGACCTCCAGCAGGTAGCGCGCATCGACTTCCTGGCCGGACCGAAACGGGCCGGGAAGCAGGCGCACGCGGTCGAGAGGAAAGGGTTCGGCTTGGATGGGGACGGAAGCGGCGGAGGCGAACGGCGAAGCTAGCGAGGCGGCGGCAACAGCGGCCAGGAGGGGACGGCGGAACATGGAGTTTTAGGAAGAAAGGTTAGGGTAAAACCGAAGGAGCGATGCCTCTCTTGCGGCAAGAGTGACGACAGGGGGGCGATGCCATTTCCGCAAAAGATTAAATATTACCCAAAAGCGCATCGAATCGGGATAAAACAACCAAGCGCTTCCGGGGAAATCTCAAGCGGAGGGACAAAAGGAGGAGACTGGCGGACGAAAAGGCTGACACCTCATTCAGCGTGAAAAGCGGAGGTTTCCCGCCATAAATTTCACGTCGCCGTGACTTTTCCCCGGACCCGGACGAAAGGACAAGAAACGGGAGCGGCTGTTGCACGGCCGTGCGAGACGTGGACTCCGGGAGGCGGATATTCCCCTCATTCCATTTCGCGTGCCGCCGTGAGAAACCCCAGTGATCGCAACCTGCAGGCCAGACCGCTGGTCTGGTTGCCCGACCAGCGGTCGGGCCTGCATCGGAGCGGCGCGCAAAATGATTTCAGGCGCCCAAGCCTTTGCAGGCGGCGTGCAACAAGTCGATCGGGTGCCGGGCGACGCGGCCGGTGCCGTCCTTGATCTGGTGCCGGCAACTGGTTCCGGCCGCCGCGATTTCCACCTCCTTCGGCGTGGCGCGGACGGCGGGAAAGAGGACCAGTTCGCCGACCCGTTGCGACACCTCGTAGTGCTCCCGCTCATACCCGAAGGAGCCGGCCATGCCGCAGCATCCGGAGGGGATAAGGCGCACCGAGTGGCCGCGCGGCAGCTCGAGCATCTTCACGGTCGGCGTAAGGGAGGAGAGCGACTTCTGATGGCAGTGGCCGTGCAGTTTGATGGTGAGCTCGCGGGGGGTGAACGCGTCCGGGCGGATGCGACCGGCGTCGGCTTCGCGGGCGATGAACTCGTCGATCAATAGGGCGCGCTTCGCCAGCGTGAGGGCCGCGGGGCGCAGGGGTTCCGGCACGAGGTCGGGATACTCGTCGCGAAAACCGAGCAACGCCGACGGCTCGACGCCGATGAGCGGCGCCGCGTCCGAGACCACCGGCGCGAGCAGCTCGACGTTGCGCGCCGCGAGTTTTGCCGCCTCGCGGACCAGGCCTTTCGAGAGATGCGCGCGGCCGCTTTCCACATGTTCGGGGATGAGGACCTCGTAGCCGAGGCGGTTGAGCAGCTCGACCGCCTGGATGCCGACGGGCGTGTCGTTGTAATTGGTGAATTCGTCGCAGAAAAGAAACACGCGGCCGTGCGGGTAGCTCAGCTGCGGCGGATTCGCGTGCCGCCGGTGCCAGGCGGCCAACGTGGTCGCGTGCAGCGGGGGCAGGCTGCGTTCGGTGGCGAAGCCGGCGAGGCGCTTGAGGGTGTTTGCGAGGAGGGGCGTGGAGACGACGCGGTTGTAGAGCGAGGGCGCGAGCGCGGCCGCGCGCATCGATCGGGCGAAGCCGGCCACGAGCCGGGAGCGCAGCGGCACGCCGTGCGCGTCGTGGTAATGTTGCAGCCACTCGGCCTTGAGCCGCGCGACGTCGACGCTCGAGGGGCACTCGGATTTGCAGGCCTTGCAGGAGAGGCAGAGATCCATCACCGCGGCGACCGAGGCGTCGTCCCAGGGGTTTCCACGGTCGGCGCCGGTGCGGCCCAAGGCCTGGCGCAGGAGGTTGGCCCGCGCGCGCGTGCTGTCTTTCTCGTCGTGCGTCGCCATGTAGCTCGGGCACATGGTGCCGCCGGAGAGATGGGTTTTTCGGCACTCGCCGACGCCGGTGCATTTCTCGGCGGCGCGAAGAACGCCCTGGTCGGCGTCGAAGTTGAAGAAGGTCTTGTGCGTCGGCTCGGGCGCGGATGCCGACGCCACGGCGTGGCGCAGCGAGCCGTCCATCGGCGGGGTGTCGATGATCTTGCCGGGATTGAAAACGCCGAGCGGGTCGAAGAGCGCCTTCACGCGGCGCATCATCGCGTAGCACTCGGGGCCGACCATGAAGGGGATGAACTCGCCGCGCAGGCGGCCGTCGCCGTGCTCGCCGGAGAGCGAGCCGCGATACTTTTTCACGAGCGAGGCCACGTCGGTGGCGATGTCGCGAAACATCTTCCGTCCGTCGGCGCTTTTCAGGTCGAAGAGCGGGCGCGTGTGAAGTTCGCCGGCGCCGGCGTGGGCGTAGTAGATGCAGTCGATGCCGTATTTGCCGCGCATGAGCGCGTCGAATTCGTCGATGTAGGCCGGCAGGTCCTCGATCGCGACGGCGGTGTCCTCGACGATTTCGCGCGGCTTGGCGTCGCCGACGACGTTGTTGACGAGGCCCTGGCCCGCCCGGCGCAGCTCCCACACGCGGTCGCAATCGGCGCCGTGGAGAACCGGAAACGCATAGCCGAGGCCCGCGGCGCGGAAGTCGGCGGCGATGGCGGCGAGCGCGGCCTCGCGGTCGGAGGGCTCGGCGTCGCGACGCTCGACCACGAGCACGGCGCCGGGATCGCCGACGACGAAGAAGCGGTTCTTCGCGTGCTCGAGGTTGGCCTTGGTGCATTCGAGGATCGTGCGGTCGATCAGCTCGCAGCCGAAGGGGCGGTGGCGCATCGCGATCACGGCGGCGCGGAGGGCTTCCGGCACGGTGGCGAAGTGCGCGCAGAGCAGCGCGCCGGCGGGCGGGAGCGGCTCGACGTTGAGCTCGAACTCCACGCCGAGAAAGAGCGTGCCCTCGGAGCCGGCGAGGAGGCGGCAGAGGTTGAAGGGCTTTTCCGACCCGGGATCGAAAACGCCGCAGTCGAGCAACTGGTCGAGCGCGTATCCGGTGTTGCGGCGGGTGACGGATGGCTTGGGGAAATTGTCGCGGATGAGCGCGCGGTTTTCCGCCGAGCCGAGCAGGTCGCGGATCTCGCGATAAAGGCGCGTCTCGAGCGAATCGGGGCCGGCGCACTTGGCGGCGAACTCCGCGCGGGTGAGCGGGCCGAAGACGACGGGCGAGCCATCGCCGAGGAAACCGCGCGCGGAGACGAGATGGTCGCGCGTGGAGCCGTAGACGATGGAGTTGGCGCCGCAGGAGTTGTTGCCGACCATGCCGCCGATCATGGCGCGGTTGGCGGTCGAGGTTTCCGGGGCGAAGAAGAGTGCGTGCGGCTTGAGCGCGAGGTTGAGCTCGTTGCGGATCACGCCGGGCCGCACCCGCACGCGACGCGCGGCGGGATCGACGGCGAGCACGCCGTTCAGGTGTCGGCCGAGGTCGACCACGACGCCGGAGCCCACGACTTGGCCGGCGAGCGAAGTGCCGGCGGCGCGCGGGATGAGCGGCACGCGCTCGCGACACGCGAACGCCACGAGCTCGGCGACGGCCGCCTCGGTGCGGGGAAACGCCACGCCCAGCGGCGTCTCCTGGTATTCGGAGGCGTCGGTCGCGTAGATCGCGCGCACCGTTTCGTCCAAGTGCAACTCGCCCTCGAAGCGGAGCGCGAGCGAGCGCAGGCCGGACAATGCCGCGGGCGAAGGGGGGGGGATCATGGCACGTTTCCGAAACCGCAAGCGGACGGGGAAGTCAAAGTCTCCGCCGAGGCCGGGCGCGTTCCCTTGAGCGCGAGCTCGGCCTCGCATTCGGGCGAGCCGCGGGCGAGGTCGCGGCAGACCCGCGGGCGGCGTTCGTAGATCGTGCAGAAATGCTCCGCGGCGCCGTCGGCGGTTTTGCGCGTTTCGAGCGCGGCGCAATGTCCGTCGGCCATGCGCAGATAGGCGCGGTGGCCGATAAAGTGTGCGACGCGTTCGGCGTCGGGCCCGAGCCGTTCCCAGTCTTCGCCGCTTACGCGCACGTAGGTGTCGAGTCGTGAAAAACAACAGACTCCGCAGCGCAAGCAGGCGGCGGAGTCTTCGGTGGTGCTCACGATGAGGAGCGCGCTTACAGGAGCGATTCGATCATCTTGGCGAACGCCTCGCTCTCCATCGCGCCGACTTGCCGGTGCCGGATCCGGCCTTCGCGATCGATGAGATAGGTCGTCGGAAGCATCATTTCGCGTTCACCAAAGAGTTCCGCGAGCGGCTCGTCGATCAGCGCGATCGGGTAGTTTACCCCGCGCTGCTCCAGAAAGCGCTTCAGTTGCTCAAGATTGCCGTCGGCCGAGATGCCCACGATCACGACCCCGCGATCGCGATACGCCTCCTGAAGTTTGACGTAGCCCGGCACCTTGTAGACGCAGGGGGGGCACCACGTCGCCCAGAAGTCGACGACCACGACTTTGCCGAGGAGCTCCTTTTTGCCGAGCTCGGCTCCATCGAGCGTTTTCACTTTCCATTCGGGGGCGGGGCCCACGACGGGCAGCGCGGTTTCCGCCGATGCCGTTGCCGATGGGTCGGAAGCAGGCGCGACAGGAGCGGGCTCGGCGGGTGGGACAGGAGCGGCGGCGCTTTCCATCTGCGCCTCCGGTTGCCGGCAGGCTCCGACGACGACAATCAAGGGCACGAGGATGCTGAGGCGGAGAAAGGCGTGTGACATGGAATAGTTATACGCGCCTTGCATGATTTCGCCTCGCGCCGGTTCAAAAATATCCGCTCAGGCCGGCTCAGGCCGCAACCGGAGAGGCGATGCGCCGCGGAAGCAGATCCTGCGTGGAAAGCAGCGCGATGAGGAAAAAGCCCGTCGCCTTCATTCCGAGCACCACTGCGAGGTAGTCGTGGTCCTTGCGCGCCCAATACACCGATCCCCACAGGAGGACCGCGCCGAGAAACACTTCGACGAGGGTGACGCCGGCGAAAAGCGTGCGGCTGCGCAGCCGGCGCACGAGCCCGCGCGCGTCGGCGGCCCGCCCTCCCTTGGGCGTGCGGACAAACTCGCCGCCGCGGGTGAGGAGGCCCTCCACCACCGCGACCGCGCAGGTGACGCTCATGGCCAGGCCGAAAGTCATCACGACCGGGGCGAACACGAGCCAGAGCAGGCCTTCGCGCCATTCGCGTTGGCGAAAATATTGGCCGGTGACGTAAAAGGCGACCGAGCCCCCGCCGAGAAGCAGCACGTTGACGGGATTGAAGATCATCCAAAACCAGCCCTGTTGCACCGGCCCGACGACGATGAGGTAGGGCACGAAAAGGAAGCTGAAGGCGACGAGCAGCGGATGCACGAGCCCGACCAGGAGGTGCCAGCTCGCCTCGCGTTTCACCCGCGCCGGCTGATCGCTCGAGAGGATGAAGCCGAGCTGCTTGCGCGCCACCTGGATGCCGCCTTTGGTCCAGCGCCGTTGCTGGCTCTTGAAGGCGGTGACGCTCTCCGGAAGCTCGGATGGGACCGTGTAGTCGCCGCGGTAGACAAAGCGCCATCCGCGAAGCTGGGCGCGGTAGCTGAGATCGAGGTCCTCGGTCACGGTGTCGTCGCTCCAGCCGCCCGCGTCCTCAAGCGCGGCGCGGCGCCAGATGCCGGCGGTGCCGTTGAAGTTGAAGAACAACCCGGCGCCGTGGCGGGCGGCTTGCTCAACGACGAAATGCGCGTCGAGAAACACGCCCTGGAAACGCGTTAGCAGGCTCGCCCGGCGGTTTGAAAACTCCCAGCGCGCCTGCACCACGCCCACGCGGGCGTCCGCGAAGTGGGGCATCAGCTTTTCCAGAAAGTCCGGCTCGGGCAGGAAGTCGGCGTCGAAGATCGCGAAAAACTCCGCGTCGGTGAGCGTGTTGCCGTGGCTGAGCGCGCCGGCCTTGTAGCCGCGGCGGTCGACGCGCCTGACATGCCGGATGTTCGCGGCGGTCGCGGGATGCGTCGCGAGCCAGCGCGCGGCGATCTCGGGCGTGGAATCGGTGGAATCGTCGAGCAGCTGGACCTCGAGGAGCCCGGCCGGCCAGCGGATGGCGGCGACTTTCTCCAGCAGCGCCTCGATCACGAGGGGCTCGTTGAAAACGGGAAGCTGGATGCAGACCTTGGGCGGCAGCCCCCCGAGGGGCGGCGGCTGCGCGGCGCGGCGAACGTGCCGCGCGTAAAGCCACATGAGCTTCACGCGATGAAACGCGAAAAGCATCAACCCGCAGAGGGTGGCGACATACAGTATAAGCAGGGACTCGCGCATGATTTAACCCGAACGCAAAGCATGAAAGCGGCCCGAGCGCGAGGTTCCCTTCTTGATCCGAAAAAGCCCGGGATTTGCACAAGCAAAAGGCCCGGTGGATTGCCGGGCCCGGATCGAGGGAAAACAAGTCGCGGGGCTCAGCCGCCAACTATTCCGAGCTCAAGCCCGAGGGTGTCGACGAACTTGCGCATCGCGGGCGTGAGGACGCGGCCCTTGCGGTGCAAAATGGCGAGCGGACGGGTGAACTCCTTGCCCTTGAGGGTGAGCATGGCGAGGGAGCCGGCCTTGATCTCCTGTTGGACGGTTGCCTGGGGAACGATGGCGATGCCGTGGTCGATTTCCACCGCGCGCTTCACCGTCTCGATGTTGTCGAACTCCATGACCGGTTCGCTCTCGAGCTTGTGCTCCCGGAATATCTGGTCGACCGCCTTGCGCGTGGGGATGTCGGGGTCGAAGCCGATGAACTTCTGGCCGGCGAGCTCGGCGACCGCGACTTCGCTCTTTTTCGCCAGCGGATGGCTCGGCGGGGTGATGAGCACGAGGCGATCATTACGGAAGGGGATGATCTCGATCTGACGCTGCTTGATCGGGAAGGCGACGAGGCCGAAGTCGACGGAGTTGTGCAGGATGTCCTCGTAGACGAGGTTCGAGCGGCGATACTCCACCCGCACGTTTACCGAAGGGTAGTCGTGGAGGAATTTTTTGATGTAGGGCGGCAGCTCGTGGAGGCCGATCGAGTAGATGGTCGAGATCCGGATGGTGCCGCTGATGACTTTCTTCAGCTCCTGCAGGTCCGAATCGAGCTTGTCGTAGGTGTGGAGAATCTCCTTTGCCGACTCGTAGACTTGGTAGCCCTCGCGGGTGAGCTGGAACTGTTTCTGACTGCGGTCGATAAGAAGCGCTTTAAAATGCTTCTCCATCGCGCGGGCCTGTTGGCTTACCGCCGACTGGGTGATGCCATTTATCTTGGCGGCCTTCGAAAAGCTCTTGGTCTCGACTAGATCGGCGAAGATTTTGAAATTCTCGATTTGCATGGGGTGGGGCGATTGCGCGGCGTTTCCACACTCATAAATCCATCTAATCCCCGAGCAACCGAGAAAACATCTCATATCATGGTCACTTATGACGCATTTCTTGTCCGGCTCGCCGAAGTGAACGCCCGTCTCGCGGCCGCCTGCGTCGCCGCCGGCCGTGCGACGGAGTCCGTCAGGTTGTTGCCGGTGACCAAGACCCACCCCGCGGACGCCGCGGCGTTCGCCGCCCGGGCGGGGCTGGCGGCGGTGGGGGAGAACCGCGTGCAGGAGGCCGCCGCCAAACGCCCCGCGACCGAGGCTTCGCTGGCCGCGGCGGGCGTCGCCATGCCGCCGCCGCGCTGGGAGCTGATCGGCCACCTGCAGAGCAACAAGGCCCGCCTCGCCGCGGAAACCTTCGACCGTATCCAAAGCGTAGATACGGATAAGCTCGTCCGCCACCTTGATCGCTCGGCGGGCGAGCTCGGGCGGCCGCTCGCGGTGCTTCTCCAGATCAACGCCGGGCGCGATCCCGCGAAGTTCGGCTGCGAGCTCGAGGACGCGCCCCGGCTGCTCGAGACGGCGCTCGCGGCCGCGAACCTGCGCGTGGAAGGGTTCATGACCATCGCCCCCCTCGGCGCGACGGAAGCCGAGACCGCCGGGCACGCCCGGAGAACCTTCGCCGCGCTGCGCGAGTTGCGCGACGCCCTCGCCGCGCGCTTCGGCGTTTCGCTGCCCGAGCTGTCGATGGGCATGAGCGCCGATCTCGAACTCGCCGTCGCTGCGGGCTCCACCTGCGTGCGCGTCGGCACCGCGCTCTACGGTTCACGCTGAGCCGAAGGCGGTTGCCGTAGCAATATTCTGAATACTCAGTGGGTCCCCTGGGGAGCGATTACCTAGGGAGTCCCCGGTTCGGACTCCCTTGATCGACAGGGAGTTCCTACTGATTTCCTACGCAGCATTCCGACCCTCTCGCAAACGTTTATCCATTGCGCGCGGCCTCGGGGATTTCATGTTTTGGCCATCGTGAAAACCCCGATATTCAGTCACAGGGAACGCGAGGCCTTTTCGGCCCTGCTCGACGACAACAGTCCGGCCGTCCGAGGGGGGCTTGTCAGTTTCTTCGGAGCGCGGCCCGAGGCGGCGCGCGAGTTCCTGGTGTCTCTCGTCGGCGGCACCGACCGTGTGCTCGCCTGGCATGCGCGGCGTGTGCTCGCCGAGCTTCGTTTCAGCGATCCGGTCGCGGAGTTTCGCGGGTTTATCCATTCGCTCAATTACGAGCTCGAGACCGGAGCGTTGCTCCTCGCCCGCACCGCGCTTCCCGAGGCGGACGCCGGCGTGGTGGCCGCCGAGCTCGATCGTCTGGCCGCGCGCTGCCGCGAGCTGATAACGGAGCCGGCCACGGTCCGCGAGCGTTGCCGGGTGATCAACCGGGTCCTCTTTCACGAAGCCGGTTTCCACGGCAACACGGACAACTACGAGGACCCGTTGAACAGCTTCCTGCCCGCCGTGGTGGAGCGGCGCGTCGGGTTGCCGATCACGCTCGCGATGGTCTATCTGCTCGTCGCCCAGCGCATCGGAGTGGAGCTCGATCCGGTCGGCCTGCCCGGCCACTTCCTCGTTGGCTGTTTCACCGAAGGCACGCCCTTCTTCATCGACGCCTTCGAGCGCGGCGCTTTCCGCACCCAGGGCGAGCTGATGCTCTACCTGCGGGCCCGTGGCTTTGATCCCGCGCCGGCCGATCTGTCTCCCACCCCGGTGCGCGAGGTGCTCGCCCGTTGCTGCCGCAACCTTGTCGCCCATTACGCCGCCGGCGGCCACCACCATCGCGCGCGCATGTTCGAGAGCTTCCTCGGGGAGTTCGACGCCACCTACGAGCGCAACACCGCCTGAGCCTTTCCCGGGATCGGCTTTCGCGCCGTGCCCCCTCCCGAAGCCCGCAGAGAGCGTTTGCGCTCCCGCGGGCTTCTTGTCGCCATGCGGGCTCGCATGGACGACGCCGCACGCACCTATACGCTCGCCGATCTCGAAACTTGGTCCCGACCGGGCACTTCGCTCGCCGTGCTCGGGCACCCGATCAAGCACTCGATCAGCCCGGCGATGCACAACGCCGCGCTCGCCGAACTGACCAAGGGCGACGCGCGCTTCGCCGATTGGCGATATTTTCGTTTCGATGTCCCGCCGGAAGAGCTCCCGCGCGCGCTGGAGCTGCTCCATGCGAAAAACTTTCGCGGCGTAAACCTTACTGTTCCGCACAAGGTCCTCGCGGTGAGTTCGCCGCGCGTGGTCGCGATCGACCCGGCTGCGCGTCCGGTTGGCGCCATCAATACGCTGCTCAGGCGCGCCGAAGGCTGGGAGGGATTCAACACCGATGGTTACGGCCTGGCCGCGGGGCTTCGCGAGGACCTGCGGATCGACCTGGCAGGCAGCCATGTTGTCTTGCTCGGGGCGGGGGGCGCGGCGCGAGGCGCGGCGGTGCAGTGTCTGCAATCTCGGGTCGCCTCGTTGTGGATCGCCAACCGTTCCCGCGGAAACCTCGATGCATTGCGGGCGTTGCTCGCTCCGATTGCCAACGGCATCCCGGTCACGGGCTTCGATCCGCTTTGTCCGCCGGCCGAGTTGCCGACGTCGTCGCTTGTGGTCAACGCCACCAGCGCGGGGCTCAAGCCCGAGGATCCGCTTCCGGTCGATCTAGGGGGCGTTCCGGCTCCGCGCGCGGTTTACGACATGATCTACAACCCGGCCGAGACGGCGCTGCTCGCCGCGGCGCGGCAGCGGGGCATTCCGACGGCAAACGGTCTTTCCATGCTGGTGCACCAAGGCGCGCGCGCCTTGGAAATCTGGACCGGTGGCGCCGTTCCGGTGGACGCCATGAGCCGCGCCGCGCGGGCGGCCATGGGGCGGACCGTGTGACTTTGGAGTGCGGTGTCGTGCCGCCGCACTCCATAAGGTCTACTTCGCGCCGTCCACCGACCACTCGTAGAGGCCGGCGGAAAACCCGTCGGCGAGGTCTAGCTCGAGTTTCAGCGCGCGGGTGACGACCGGCGTGAAGGCGATTTTGACCGGCTCCGCTTTGCGGATCGCGTAGTTGGGTGCGCCCGGCACGGGGAGCCATTCGCCGGCCTCGGTTTTCTGGAGGAGCCGCCATGCCTTGGGCAGGCGGCATTCCCCTTGGCCCTCGTCCGAGAACCAGGAGACGGTCGCGCCGGAGACGCGTTCGGGTTTCGAGAATTCGTAGATCACCCACTCGGTGCCGCCCTTGTGCGGCCAGAAGTCGAAATTGCGCGGGAAACCGTCGGTGGCGTTTTGCGGCATCAGGCCGTCGTTGAGTGCCGACGGGTTCATCCCGGCTCGCGCGAAGGACACGCCGACCTTGGCGGTGGAGGCGATGGTAGGAGGTTGCGGCAGGCGGACCTTGTCGGCGGAGCGCGCGAGCCAGACGGCCATCGGGGAGAGGCCGCGGTTGTTCCAAGTCGCGTAGGGAATCGCGACGAGACGCGCGGGCGCCTCGCCCACCGAACCGTCGGGCAACCGGGAGACGCGTGTGGCGCCGTCGATTTCCAAAGTGGTCACGCCGCCGAGCAGCGTGGTTTGAACCACGGGCCGGGGCTCGGCGTTTGGAGGAAGGACGAGGCCCTCGAGCGAGCCGTTGTTGTCGAGACCTTCGAAGGTGTAGACGACCGGGCCGCGCTCCAGCGCGACCATGCCTGCGAGATCGGCGACCTTCGCGTGGCCGGACACGCGACGCACCGGCATCGGGAGATGCAGCTCCACGCGGTCTCCGGCCCGCCATTCGCGGCGAAGGACGGCGAACCCCGACTCGATCTCGGCGCTTGCCGGCGCGCCGTTGACCTTGATCGACCAAGCGGCCGGCGTGGCGTCTTCGTAGGTGTAGAGATCGCTCGGCACGGGCGCGCCGCGCGTCCAGCCGGGGATGCGCAACCGGAGCCCGAAGCGGGCGGCTTCGGCGGGATCGACGGTGATGCGAATGGTGCCGTCCCACGGATAGCCGGTTTCTTGGGCGAGACGCAGGGCGTGGCCGCCGACCTCGGCGCGAGCTTCCCCCTGCGCGTAGAGATTGACGAAAACATCCTGGTCGCGCACCGCGTAGGCGTAGCCGCCGAGCGAGGCGAGGAGACGAAGGACGTTGGGCGGGCAGCAGGCGCAGCCGAACCAGGGGGCGCGGCCGGCGTGGCCGTGGTTGTTCTTCGTCTTCCCGTCGTATTCGAGCGGGTTGGGGTAGAAGAAACGGTCGCCGGAAAGGGAAACGCCGCTGAGGAATCCATTGTAGAGCGTGCGCTCGAACGCATCCATGTATTTGGCGTCGCCGCTCATGAGGAACATGCGGTGGTTCCAGAAGAGGAAGCCGATGGCGGCGCAGGTCTCGTTGTAGCAGCGGTTGGGCAGCTCGTAGTTGTCGCCGTAGGCCTCGCCCGCGGCGCGCGCTCCGACGCCGCCGGTGAGGTGGAGTTTTTTGGCGACGACGTTTTCCCAGATGGCGGTGATGGCCCCGAGGTAGCGCGGCTCGCCTTGCAGCGCGGCCACGTCGGCCATGCCGCTGTAGAGATAGTTCGCGCGCACGGCGTGGCCGACGGCTTCACGCTGATCGAGGACGGGCGCGTGGTCCTGGCTGTATTCGCCGCCGCGACCGCGCGTCTCGAGGAAGAAGCGGGCGAGATCGAGCCAGCGCTTGTCGCCGGTTTTTCGATACAGCTTGGCGAGGCCCATCTCTATCACCTGGTGGCCGGGCGCGATGCGCGGCTCGCCGTCGCCGAAGTCGCGCTGCAGGAGCTCGGCGCTCTTCAGGCAGATGTCGAGCAGGCTGCGGGAGCCGGTGGCCTGCTCGTGCGCGACGCCGGCCTCGTAGAGGTGGCCGAGGTTGTAGAGCTCGTGGCTGAGCCCGGGATCTTTCTCCCAGCGGTTTTGCCCCACCCAGTCGTGCGGCGGCCGATCGGGGTGCATGGTGCGCCAGGTATAAAGGTAGCCGTCGGGCTCCTGGGCGGCGCCGACGCGGGCGATGATTTTTTCGAGCTGGGTTTGCAGCGCGGGGTCGGGGCGGACGCTCAGGCAGAAGGCCGCGCCTTCGAGGACCTTGAAGACATCGGAGTCGTCGAAGGGGTATTCGGTGACGGACTTGTGCTGGGCGCCATTTTCTCCGGCGGCGCGGCGTTTCAGGATGTCGGTCGCCAGATCGAAGTTGGCGAGTCGCTTCGAGGTTTCGAGTTGTCCGAGCGCGAAGGGGAGCGTGACGCGGTTGTTGATTTCCTGACGCTCATGCCAGAGGCCGTCGGTGAAGCTCACCGCCGTAAAGGGGACGGGCTGGATGGGGTAATCGGAGCCCGCGGCGGAGGCGGATGCGGCGGAGAGGGCGCCGGCCATGGCGGAGACCGCGAAGCAGCGAAGCCGGCTGGGGCTCTCGCGCGAAGGCGAAGGGGTGGAAGGGAACATACTCGCCAGCGTCCGTGGACGGCCTTCCTCTTTCAAAAGGACATTGCCCGACAAAACAGGAACAAATCCGATCCGACATGGAACGACTCCAGCTTCCCTTTTCCTCCGGACTGCGGGTGGTGAGCGCCGGGCTGTTTGTCTGTCCGGGATATGGAATCCATCCGGACCGTGTGATCGACTCGTATGAGATCATTTTTGTTCGAAGCGGTCGGCTGGGAATCGCGGAGGGGGAGCGCGAGTATGAGGTGCGGGCGGGCGAGGCGCTGTGGATGAGGCCGGGCGTGCGGCACTACGGCACGAGGCCCCACGAAGCGGACCTTTCGTTCTATTGGGGGCACTTCTATTTGCCGAAGAGGACAAGGAAGGGGGACGGGACGGGCATCGAGCAATACTCGCGTCCGGCGCGTCCGGAGCGCGTGGCGGAGTGGTTTCACCGCTTGGTCGAGTTGCTTGAGTCGGGCGCGCCCGAGGGCGAGGAAGCGAGTCTGCTCCTGTTGCTGCTTTGGCGGGAACTGGGGCGGGTGCAAACGCCGGAAAATCCGAACGCGGGAGAGGCGCTGGCGGCGCGGGCCGAGCAATATGTCGCGACCCGGTTTTCGCGCGGAATCCATGCGGGTGACGTGGCGAAGGCGATGGGTTGCCACCCCGATTATTTGGGCCGCGTTTTCCGGCGCGCGCACGGCTGCACGGTGAGCGAGGCGATCCATCGCCGGCAGTTGCAGGAGGCGCGCTGGCGCCTGCGCGAAGGAGGGGCCGGCATCGAGGAGGTCGCGCTGGCCTGCGGGTTCCGCGAGCCGCGCTACTTCCGAAAACTCTTCACCGCGGCCCAAGGGGTGAGCCCCCGGGAATACCGGAAATTGCACGCGCGGATTCGGGTGAATACGCGGTGAGCGGCAACCGGGCTCCTGGATTCCCCCGCGCAACGAGCTGGCGCGTGCGCCGAAGGCAATGTTCGTAATACGAACATTGCCGCCGAGTATCGGACCGGGTCGGCGGCGCCTCGCTCACACGCCAATGTTCGTATTACGAACATTGGGCGGGTAGCTCAGCGCTGGATGAGCACGCGGTAGAAGGCGCGGGGGGCGGGCGGCATGGCGGGAAGCGTGAGAAGGAGATCGGCGCCGGTGCCGGCGTGGGTGGCGCCGATGTTGATCCAGGGCTGCAACAGGTCGTCGGTGTATTGCACCTGATAGGTGTGGCCGGGGACCGAGGCGGGGACCGTGAGTGTCGCGGTTGAGCTTTGGTTCCCGTCGACGCTCAGGGCGATACGGGTGGAGGCGACTTCATCCTCGCCGATCAGGGCGGAGGCGGGCGTGGCGGAAACGGGCGGCGAGGCCGGGCCGGTGCCGGCGAGCGTGGCGGCGTCGACGGTATAGTAATAGGTCTGCCCGAAATTCAGCCCGCCGTGAAGGTAGGAGGTGGCGGTCGATCCGGAGGCGAGCGTGGAGTAGGGGCCGCCGCTGGCGGTGGCGTATTTGAGCGTGTAAGCGGACGCCGAAGGCACGGCGCTCCACGCGAGCTGGATTTGCAGCGGTCCGGGCGTCGCGGCCAGGCCGGTCGGCGCGGGAGGAAGGCCGGCGACGAGCGTGGCGACGTCGGAGGCGGTGAGCGCGTAGTTGTAGACGCGAAAATCGTCGAGGAGGCCGTCGAAGCCCGGGTCGGCGTCGAACTGGCTGTCGCCGACGTAATTGAGCGCGGGGTTGAAGTCGGAGGGCTTGATCGTGAAGTCGGAGGACGAGGCGACCTCGGCGCCGTTGACGTAGAGGCGGGCGGTGGCGCCGCCGAGCGAGACGGCGACGTGGGTCCATTGTCCGACGGGCAGGGCGGGGGCGTTGAGTTGTTGCTCGGCGCCGCCGTTTTTTATCGCGAAGCGCAGGCCGGCGCCATTCGCGGCGGGCGTGAGGAACAGGTATTGCTCGGTGCCGTTGCCGAAATCGAAAACGCGCTGCCAGGAGGCGCCGCCATTCCAGCGCACCCAGGTGGCGACGGTGAGCTGGTCGTGGCGGGCGAGCGTGGGCGGCAGGTTTACGCGCATGTCGGACCCGTCGAGGGAGAGGGCGGACGCGCCGACGCGACCGGTGTCGTAGCCGGCGGCGCCGGTCGGTTCACCGTCGTTGCCGTTGCCGGAGGAGTCGAGGATGTCGCCATCGAAGGCATACCGGGCCGCGAGCGCGGGCGCGCCGGTGGGCGTGGCGCTCGCGGCGGCGGAGAGGAGGGAGCGGTTAAGGGAGCGATCCGCGGCAAGAACGCGGTAATAGTAGGTGCGGCCGGGTTGCGCGGACTCATCGACGAAGACGGTGGCGGTCAGATCGCGCGCGATGGTTTCGTAGCCGGTGACGACACTCTCCGAGCGCATGACGGCGTAGCCCGCGAGATCGGCGGCGGCCACGGCGTTCCAGGAGAGGCGGACCGACACGGGGTTCGCCACCGCGGCGAGTCCGGTGGGAGTTGAGGGGGCGACAAACTCGACCGCGGCGCCGGCGGGGATGAGACGCCACTGCTGGTTGAGGCCGCCGTTGCCGGTCCATTGGAGGATGTTCGCGCCTTCCGCCGCAGAGGCGCCGGCGACGTCGAGGTATTTTCCGCTCCAGCGGTTGCGGACGTGGAACCAGCTGTTTCCGGCGTATTCGAGAAACCACGACTGGTTTTCCCCGGAGCCGGAAGTCCACTGGACGACGTCGCCGCCGTCGTCGAAGGACCAGTTGAGGAGGTCGGCGGACTTGCCGGAGTGGGCGGCTTTGAGGGTGAAGTAGGTGTAGTCGCCGCCGTGACGCGAATCGAGGGGCACGACGTCCCACTGCTGGCTCGGGTCGCCGGTGTAGGTGGCCTGGCGAATGTCGGCGCCGTCGTCGGTGCGGTCGTCGACGACCTCCATGACCTTGCCGCTGTTGCGGTTGACGAGGATGTAGCGACCGTTGATCGCGGGCGGGACGTCCATGCCCCAGGTGATGTTGACCAGTCGCTCGGCGTTGGGCTGGTCCACGCTGTAGCCGGTGCCGCCGGGGATGGTGACGGTGTGGTCGTAGCGCGGGCCCTGGCCGTCGTAGAAGACTTTTCGGTCGCGGTTGAAAAAACGGTAGGTGGTGGTCGTGGCCTGGCGTTCGGAGGCGCCGACGAAGGCCTGGACGGCGCCGGAGGGGGCGCGGTAGACGGCGGCGGCGGTCCAGTTGGGGCGGTGCTCGGCGTAGGCGAGGCGCATGCCCTGGCAGGCTTTGAGAAAGCTGGCGCGGGCGAGCTCGGCGGAGGCCCACCAGATGCCGGTCTGCACGCCGTATTCGGCGCCGACGATGGCCTCCACGACGTTGTGCATCTCCTCGTTGACGGCCTTGTCGCCGTTGGCGCGGACGGTCTGGTAGAAGTCGACGTAGGAGTCGAAGCTGCCGGCGAGCTGGTGTATCGTGCCTTCCGATACGCGGGTGTTGATGGGGTTATACCAGGCGAGGCCGGCGTCGCAGCTCAGGGTGCTGCCGCCGGCGAAGGCCATGCCGGAGAAGTCCGAGTGGGACTGGAGCAGGCCGAGGATGTCGTAGAGGTTGGTGACGGTGCCCTGGTCCCAGCCGTAGTCGGGCTCGTTGAAGGGCGCGACGGAGACGATGGTCTTGCCGTGCGATTTGTAGGCGCGCGCGGCCGCGGCCATGGTCTCGACCCAGCGGGAGGGGACGACTTGGGAGCCGTTTTTGAACCACGGGTCGACGCCGGCGCCGGTGTCGGCGGTGATGGCGAGGGGTTTGTCGGCGCCGGCGAGGTTGGCGAGACTCACGCGGTAGGCGACGTCGTCGAGCTGGGCGGTGGTGAGTGCGCCGTTCCCCACGGGCGAGTTCATCGGGAAGACCACGCGCACGAGGTCGACCTGGTCCTGGCCCATGTAGATGACGCCGCGGCGCATGTTGTTGTAGCTGGGCCAGGCGGTGTCCAAGCCCCACTCGGTGATTGCTTTCGAGACGCCGGCGTCGGCGGTGCCGAAGAGGAGGGTGCGGTCCTGCGCGGCGGCGGGGGCGCTCGCGGCGAGCGCGAGGAGCGCGAGCGAGAACGCGTGGAACGGGGCGCGGGAGATCCGGGGCGTGGGGCAAGAGGGGCAGGCGGGGGCGGGCACGATTTTTAAAAAACGAGTTTCGGCGACTTACTGCGCCAAAGAACGGCGCCGTGGGAAAAAACGCGCAAGTGCGTCGCGCTGCTTGGCCGGGAATCAAAAGCCCCCGCCCGGGCGATCACGCGGGGGCGGGGGCTGATGGGAATCGGGGATGCGGGGCGGCTCAATCGACCAAGCGCCACTGCTGGTTGTGGCTGCCGCCGCTGGACCAGTTTTGCATGGCGGTGCCGTTTGTGGTGGAGCCGCCGGTGTCGAGGCACTTGCCGTTGGCGCGGTTGATCACCTTATAGTAGCCCGAGTCGGTGTGGGTGAAGGTCCACTGCTGGTTATTGCTGGCGCCGTTGGACCACTGGCCGATCACCGAGCCGTTGGCGGTGTTGCCGAGGGAGTCGAGGAACTTGCCTCCGGTGACGCACTGGAGTTTGCGGTAGCCGCCGGTGATCGAGGAGAAGACCCACTTCTGGTTAAGGCTGGCGCTGCCGTCGTGCTGGAGCACGGATGCGCCGTCGGTGGTGGCTCCGTAGTTGTCGAGGAACTTGCCGTTGGCGCGGTTTTGCAGGCGGAACGTGCCGGAGGGCACGCCGGTGGCGAGTTCGGCGACGGCGGCGGCGGAGAGGGCGTGGTTGTAGACGCGGAAGTCGTCGATGCGGCCGTTGAAGAGCGGGTCGGGCCACTGCGATTTGCCGATATAATTGACCGCCGGCTTGATGTCGGAGGGCTTGATCGTGATGCCGGTCGAGGTCGCGACCTGGGAGCCGTTGACGTAGAGCTGGGCGCTGGACGCGCCGAGGGTAACGGCGACGTGGACCCATTGGCCGGTGGCGAGGGCGGGGGCGTTGAGCACCTGCTCGGCGCCGCCGTTCTTGATCGCGAAGCGGAGGCCCGCGCCGGAGGCGGCCGGCGAGAGGAACAGGTATTGGTCGGTGCCGTTGCCGAAGTCGAAGATGCGCTGCCAGACGGCGCCGCCGTTCCAGTAAACCCAGGTGGCGACGGTGAGCTGGTTGAAGTTCGCGATCGTCGAGGGCAGGTTCACGTGCCGGGTGGAGCCGTCGAAGACGAAGGAGTTGGTCCCGACGCGGGCGCCGTTGTAGGTGGCGGTGCCGTTGACGGTGGCGTGGTTGGCGGCGGCGGGTCCGGAGTCGCTGGTGTTGCCGTCGAAGTTGTAGCGGGCGACGAGCGTCGCGGCGCCGCTCGGGGTGGCGGAGACCTGGGCGGAGTTGGCCGAGCGGTTGAGCGAGCGGTCGGCGGCCTGCACGACGTAGTAGTAGGGCCGGGCCTGGTTGGCCGAAATGTCGGTGAACGACGGCGTGGTCAGGCCGCGCGCGACGAGCGAGTAGGGGCCGCCGGAGGCGTCGGCGCGGAGGACGTTGTAGCCGGCGAGGTCGGTCGCGGTGCTGGCCGTCCAGTTCAGTTTCACGTAGACCGCGTTCGCCGTGGCGACGAGGCCGGTTGGCGCGGAGGGTGCGACGAACTCGATCGCGGCGTCGACGGGGAGGAGGCGCCACTGCTGGTTGAGGCCGGCCGTGCCGGACCACTGGACGATGCTTCCGCCGTCGGCGGTCGAGGAGTTGTAGACGTCCAGATATTTTCCGCTCCAGCGGTTGCGGATCTTGAACCAGGAGTCGCCGACGTATTCAAAAAACCAGCACTGGTTGCCGCCGCCGCCCGCGGGCCACTGGATGAAGCCGGCGCCGTCGTCGTGGGACCAGTTGAGCAGGTCCGCGGCCTTGCCGCTGTGGGCGGCCTTGAAGGTGAAGTAGCTGTAGTCTCCGCCGTTGCGGGAATCGAGGGGCGCGACGTCCCATTGCTGGCTGGTGGAGCCGGCGGTGTAGGAGTTCTGCTGGATGACGGCGCCGTCGGCGGTGCTGCCGGAGGCGACCTCCATGACCTTGGCGCTGTTGCGATTGACGAGGATGTAGCGGCCGTTGATGGCGGGCTGCACGTCGGCTCCCCAGGTGATGTTGACCAGCCTTTCCGCATTGGGCTGGTTCACCTGGTAGCCGGTGCCGCCGGGCTGGGTCACGGTGTAGTCGCGCTGGGGTCCGTAGCCGTCGAAGAAGACGTCGCGGTCCTTGGAAACGAAACGGTAGGTGGTGGTCGCCGCCTGGCGCTCCGAGGAGCCGACAAAGGCCTGCACGGCGCCGCTCGGCGCGCGATAGACGGCGGCGGCGGTCCAGTTGGGACGGTGTTCGGCGTAACCGAGGCGCATGCCTTGGCAGGCTTTCACGAAGCTGCCGCGCGCGAGCTCGGCGGTGCCCCACCAGATGCCTCGTTGCAGTCCGTATTCCACGCCGACGATGCCCTCGGCGACGTTGTGGAGCTCGTCGTTTACGGCGAAGTCGCCGCTGGCGCGCACGTTTTGGTAGAAGCTGGCATAGTTGTCGAAACTGCCGGCGAGCTGGTGGGTGTTGCCCTCGTTCAGCCGACTTTTGATCGTGTTATACCAAGGGTTGGCCTGATCGCAGTTGAGCGTGCTCGCGCCGGTGAGGGGCACGCCGGAGAATTCGGCGCTGGCCTGAAGCAAGCCGAGGATGTCGTAGAGGTTCGTGACCGTGCCTTGGCCCACCGGGACGGCCGTGTAGTCCGGCTCGTTGAAGGCGGAGGCGGAAACGACGGTCTTACCCTGGGCGGCGAGGGCGCGCACCGAGGCCTCCATGTTCTGCACCCAGCGGGACGGGACGATCTCCGTGGTGCTGCCGTTTCTAAACCAGGCGTTGATGCCCGCGCCGTTGTCGGGGGTGATGGTCACCGGTTTGCCGGCGCCGGCCAAGTTTGCGATGTTCACGCGATTGGTGAGATCGGCCAGCTGGGTGGCGGCGAGCTCGCCGTTCACCGGCGCGGCGTCGATCGGGAAGGCGATGCGCACGACGTCCACCTGATCGGCGCCCATGAAGACGATGCCGCGGCGCATGTTGTCGACGTTGGGCCAGGCGGTGTCCAGGCCCCATTCGGTGATGGCCTTTGAAACTCCGGCGTCGGCGACGCCGAAGGCGATGGTGCGGTCCTGCGCGAAGACGAGGTTGGGCGCGGAGGCGGCTCCGAGGAGCGCGAGGAGGGCGAGCGTGACAGGCGATGCTTGACGACGGGGGGCGGGAGCGACGGCGACGCGTTTTTTTCGAACAGCTGCGGGGGCGGTGTTGGGATGCATGTTTGTTTTTTGGGGGGGACTGACGAGACCGCCCGCGGCTCTTAGGGGGAAAGCCGGGGCGAAAGGGGGCTGGCGCGCGCGGCCCGCTTCAATGGCGGGTCGGACAACACGCGGAGGCCGACCGAGTGCGATGGCACGCGGAAGCGACGGCGGGCGCCGTCTTGGAAATGCTCGACGAAGACGGCATCGAGCTGATGGGGAGGGGCGGACGCGGGCCGGGCCGGCGGGATTTCGCCGCGTCGGTTCCCTCAGCTGGCCTTGGCCAGAGGGTAGGTGTCCGGGGTGGCGGGGTTGCGGGTGATCTTGCGGTTCGGAACCGGAGCGCGGGCCGGCGGGGTTGCGGCAGTGGCGACGGATGCGGCCGAAGGGCGGGGCGGGGCAAGGGGCGTGGCGGACGGCCGGGGGGAGACGGCCCAAATGCCACGAGGGGGAGGGGCGAGGGAGGCGGGCGAAGGGGCGTTTTGACGCGGGGCCGGGGCGGGTTGGCCGATTCGGGGCGGCGGGACGCCAAGAACGCCGGCGGCGTGCCTGCGATTGTCGGCGGCGGGCAAGGCGACTTTGACGGAGCTGGAAGGGGCGCTTTCGCCGCCGGCGTTCATCGCGGTGACGACGCATTCGAGCGGATGCTCGCAGGCGGAGAGCGGGATCGCGAAGCGCGTGACTTGCAGGGCGGAGGCAAGGTCTTCGCAGGAGCCGTCGGGGCCGAGCACGCGTTTAACCCGATAGATTGCGCTCGAACACGGAGCCTGCCACGTGAGCACGATGTTGCCCCCTTCGATGGCGGTGGAGAGGCCCTTGGGCGCGAGCGCGGCGGGAGGCGCGGGCGGCAGGGACAGGTGCAGCTCCTTGCCTTGATAAGTCGCCTCGAGATCGGGACGGGTGGGGCGATGGAGGCCGATGCCGCGGCCTGGACGAACGACGACAATATCGAAGCGGCGAGGAGGAGACGCTGCGCCGGTTTCCGGGGAGGGGGAGAAGATGTGGAGGGTGTTGGCGCGGTCGTCCCAGGCGAATGCCACCGGACCGGCGGGGTCCTTGAGCGTGAACGTGCCGTCCGCTCCGGGGTAGATGCGGAGCTCGAGCGCGGTCACGGTTTCTTCCGGTTTGGCGTCGAGGGGCGCGAAAGGAACGATCGAGCCGGCGCGGACGAAAATCGGAATAAGTTCGAGGGGGACGGGAGTGCGCAGAACCTGTTCGCCGGCATAGCTGGCGCCGGTCCAGAAATCGATCCACGCGGGGCCGGACGGGAGACTGAGGCGAAACAGCTGGGTTTCCGACGCGGGCGGCGGCTGGACCCAAAAAGAGGGGCCGAACGTCAGGGCGTGAAGATGTTCTCCCGAGCGGGAATAGTCATTGAGCGTGATCGGAGCGCTGCGCGCGCCGGGATCCTTCTTCTTGGGCGTCCGGCCGGCGTCGGTCGATTCGGCGTAGAGTGAAAGGCGACGCCGCAACCGGATGAAGTCGACCAACACCTTCTGCGATGGCGCGGGGCCGTTCCAAGGTGCGTTTTCGTCGTCCGCGATCTGGTGCATGCGGAAGCCGGGGGTGAAGACTTGGGACTGAAACCAGCGGGTGAAGAGAGGCGTGGCCATGCGTTGGGGCGAGCCGGGGGAAGGGCGTCGAAGTAGAGAAACGCGTTTCGCGGGCGGACTGCGCCAACGTGTGCTCCGTTTTTTGACGCCTTTCGTCCGGCCGCCGTTCAAGCGGCTAGCGGTTTGGGGTGAGCGGATTCGGGGCCGGAGGCTTGTCCCTCCGGTCCAGCAAGGCGGCGGCTTCGCGGACCAGAAGACGTGCGTTGATCCAGTCGAACCAGAGAATCTGCGCCTCGGGTTCCCACGGTTCGAGAGGAGCCTTGAAGCGCTCCTCCACGAGGGACTGGGCATCGGCGACAAGCTGCGCGGCCTCGTCGTGGCGGCCGAGTTGCGCGTAGGCCATGGCGACGACCATGCGGGCGGAAACTTCGCGGGGAGCGTTGGGATTTCTATAACTAAGGCAGCGCCGGCTCCACCGGATGGCCTCTTCGAGATTGCCGCGGCGCTGCGCGAGGAGCCCGAGCGCGAAAGACCGCCAGGCGTCGAGGTAGGGATCGGCGCTCGCCTGGCGGTCGGCGCCCTCGAAGGTTGCGGCCACGACCTCGGCTAGGGGAGTGAGACTGTCGAGGAAGTTGGAATCGGCGGGGGCCAGCAGGGCGGCTTTCAGCACTTGCTCGGCGGGCATCGGGTTGTTCGTGCGGGCGAACCGTGCCACGGCGTTTCGCCGGAAGGCGTCGTATTGGGCGTTGTCGCCGTTTTCGCAGATCGCCGAGGCCGCGGGCATGAGGCTGAAGGAGACTTTGTCAGAATCGGAGGGATCGACCTGGGTGATGACGAGGGCGAGGGCGAAGTGGCGCTCGGCCGACTCGCGCCAGCGGCCGGCGATGGCGTGCCATTCCCCGAGCGAGCCGAGGACCGTGGCGCATTCGAGCGAGGGGCGGAAAAGCGAGGCGTCGATGCCATCGACAAGGGCGTCGGCCTCCTCGAATTTCTTGTAGTTGACGATTCGCACCGCGGCCTGGGCGACTTTCTCGCCCACCTCGGCCTGCTGGAGGAGCCGCGCTTGCTCGCGCCGGGCGATGCGCTCGCGATGAAGCAGCCAGGTGGAGAGGCCCAGGCCGGCGAGAAGTGTCACCAGAACGAGGGCGCCGGCGAAGAAGACGACGCGGTTTCGCCGGTAGAGTTTTTCGAGCCGGTAAACCCGGCTTGGCGGCCGCGCGGCGACGAGTTCGTTGGCGAGGTAGCGGCGGATGTCCATCGCCATGCCGTAGGCGGTCTCGTAGCGCCGACGCCGGTCTTTCTCGAGCGCGGTGGCGACGATCCAGTCCAGGTCGCCGCGGACGGACGCAAGCAGGCGGGCGGGCTCGACGCGGTGCTGGCTGGCGACGGCGCGGAGCTCCGCAGGCGGCAGGGCGGCCAGCACCGCGGAGGGGCGGGGGACCTCGCGCTCGCAGATGATGCGGCGCATGTGCGCCAGGCCGCCGGACTCGAGTTCCTTGGAATCGAAAGGGGTGCGGCCGGTGAGAAGCTCGTGCAGGAGCACGCCGAGGCTGTAGATGTCGCTCCGCGTATCCAAATCGGGATTACCGAGGTCGGCCTGCTCGGGGCTCATGTAGGCGGGAGTGCCGATGAGGTGGAGTTGAAACGTGAGGCCCGGTTCGCCGTGGCGGCCCTCGACGGCCTTGGCGATGCCGAAGTCGATGATCTTGGGCGCCGGCTGTCCGTCCTGCGTCGCCACGAGGATGTTGGACGGCTTGATGTCGCGATGGATGATGCCCTTTTGGTGGGCGTGTTGGAGGGCGTGGCAGACGCGCACAAAGAGCCGCAGGCGTTCCTCGGTGGTGAGGAAATGTTGCGCGCAGTAGTCCGTGATTTTGATGCCGTGCACCAACTCCATCACGAAGTAGGGTCGTCCCGAATCCGTGGTGCCGGCGTCGAGCACGCGGGCGATGTTCGGGTGGTCCATGATGGCGAGCGCCTGGCGCTCCCGCTCGAAGCGCGTGATCACGCTCTCCGTGTCCATGCCGAGGCGGATGACCTTCAGCGCCACCTGCCGGTGAACGGGTTCCTCCTGCTCGGCGAGGTAGACGACGCCGCAGCCGCCGGTGCCGAGTTTGCGGAGAATTTTGTAACGGCCGATCCTGGCGACGCTGCCGCCGCGATCGTCTCCGGAATAGGACTCGAACTCGTCCGCGCTGGCGGTGGGCAGCGGACTGAGCAGGGTTTCGGCCGGCTCCTGCAGGGCGAGGAGCTCTTCCAGCCGGCGGCGCATCGCCGGATCGGTTCGGCAATGGCGATCAAGGAAATCGCGGCGCGCCGACTCGCCCGGGAGCTCGACGAGTTCCTCGAAGAGAAGCCGTTCGCGCTGGCGGGCCTCAATCATTGGGCGGGGACGATTCTCCCGTTTTGGGCGGGAGCGCGCCCGGGTCCTGGCGGACCAGGCGGTAAAGGCAGGCGCGGGCGTAGGACCATTGGCGGTTGAGGGTGCGTTCGCTGACGCCGAGCATCTCCGCGATTTCCTCGTTGGTGAACCCGCCGAAGAACTTGTAAGTCACCAAGCGCGCGCTTTCGGGGTCTTCGGACTCAAGCCGCGTGAGGGCCTCGTTGACGAGCAGCACGCGCTCGTCGGGCTGCGGGCTGCTGAGATTGAGGTCGGCTATATCCACGGGCTCCATCATGCGGCCGCGTTTGCGGGTCGCCTTTTTTCGGGCGAGATCGACGAGGATGTGCCGCATGGCGAGGGCGGCCGCACGGAAGAAGTGTTGGCGGTCGTTCCAGTTGCGCTCGCCTTGGTTCGCGAGGCGAAGCCAGGCCTCGTGGACGAGGGCGGTCGGCTGCAAGGTCGCCGGGCCGTCCTCGCGCCGGAGGCGTCGCCCGGCCAGGCGTCGCAATTCGTCGTAGACCAGCGGAAGCAGTTTTTCCGGCGCGCCTTGATCCCCTTGTTCCGCGGCGCGCAGGAGTTGGGTGATCTCGCTCATGTGGTTAAAGGGGCGGGTGCGGCATTGGGCCAAGGGGGCCGGGGAAGCGCGGGGGAGGAATCAGCGGCAGCGCCGCGCCGGGGACAATTTGTTTTTGCGGACGGAGCCTGCGCGGATTTGGCCATGAGTTCGTAGTCCTTACCGTATACGCAAATTTTCCTGGTTTCCACGCGAAAGCCATTTGCGCCTATTCGGGCGGCTCCGCATTTTTAGTCTTTTGCTTTCACTCCACCCCAGCCCCATGTCCCGACGTATTTCTCTCGTTCGGGCCGTTTCGCTTTGCGCAGCGCTTGTCGCTCCGCACGCCGAGGCCGCCCTCACCCAGCGCTGGTCTTTCAACTCCGCCTCGGGGTCGGTCGTGAGCGGCACGACCTTGGTCGATTCCATCTCCGGCACTTCAGCGGTGGTGCGTGGCATCGGAGCCAGCTTCGACGCCTCCGCCCTCGTGCTTCCGGGGACGACGACGGGCAACGTCACGCCAGCCACGATTTCGGCCTACCTCGACCTGCCCAACGGCATCCTCTCCAGCCGGGAGAGCGTCAGCATCGAGCTATGGGCCACGCCTGTGGCGTCGATCAATTTTCAGCGGGTCTTCGATTTCGGTGCGGCCAGCGCCGGAGACGGCCTGGGCGCCGCGGGCGAATGGACCGGCCTTGGGGCGACCGCGCCCGGCACCGTGACCGCCTCCGACGAGTTCGGCCTCACATTCAATGTCGGCGCCAGCATCAACGCTCAGCGCCTGTATGGGCGGCTTAACTACGACCAGGCGGGCGCCCTCAATCTCTACGTGGACAGCGCGCTGAGCACCACGGTCGGCCAGCGCTACCACTATGTGGTTTCCTACGCGAGTGGGGTGGGCGCCTACGGCGGCTCCGGCGGCGGCCGACAGAGCTGGTATCGCGACGGCGTGCTCGTGGCCACGCAGGATCTCCCCTACGCGCTCTCCGCGATCAACGACGTCAACAACTGGGTCGGCCGCTCGCAGTTCTCCGCCGACACGCTCTCCCGGATGAACATCGACGAGCTGCGGCTTTACGATCACGCGCTCACGCCGGCCGAAGTCGGTGCCAATCGCGACGCCGGCCCCGACGCCCTTGGCGTTCCCCCCGAGCCCGTCCCCGCGCCCACGCCGAATCACCTTTGGACATTTAACGCGCAGGCCGACTCCACCGTGGACTCCGGGCTGGAGTTTGCCGACGCCGTCGGCGGCATGGTGACGACCCTGCGCGGCAACGGCGCGGCGCTCACCGGCACCGCGCTGCGGCTCCCCGGGACCACCGATGGCAACCAGACCGCCTCCGCGATCTCCGCCTACCTTGATCTGCCGAACGGTATCATCTCCGCCCGCTCCGCCATCACGTTTGAGGCCTGGGCCACCCCGCGCTCGTCCAAAAACTGGCAGCGCCTCTTCGACTTCGGCCGCTGCGTCACCACGCATGGCGCCGGCGCCGCGCCCGGCGAGATTCTCGACACTTCCGCCATCCCCGGCGCCACCGCCGGCTACGACAATCTCAGCCTCACGCTCAACTCCGGCACCAACCTTAACAGCCAGCAGCTCGAAGGCCAATACGACGGCAACGCCCCCGTCTACACCAGCACCACGGCCGCCACCACGGCCGGTGTCGAGTATCACTACGTTTTCGTCATCGAGGACGGCGTCGGCACTTACGGCGCAACCGGATGCCAGGCGCGGTGGTATCGAAACGGAGCTCTGCAAAACTCGATGGATTTTCCCTTCCTCGCCGGGGACATGGAAGATGTGAACAACTGGATCGGCCGTTCGATGTATAGCGGCGACTCCAACTCCAACTTGGATCTTAACGAGCTGCGCATCTATGATCGCGCCATCACGCCCGCGGAGGTGCTTGCCAGCTACGAAGCCGGCGCCGACCCGACCTCCGGCCCGCCCGAGCCGCTTCCGCCCGCGCCGCTTCCCGTCAACCGCTGGTCCTTCGACAATTCCGCCGCAGACGCGCCCGCCGGCACCGCTTTCGTCGACAGCTCCGGCCGCGAGACGATCACCGTTCGCGGCAATGGCGCCACCCTGAGCGGCTCCGCCATCGTGCTTCCCGGCACGACCAACGGCAATCAAACCGCCGCCGCCATCTCCGCCTACCTCGACCTGCGCAACGGCCTGGTTTCCTCGAACCCCAGTCTGACCATCGAGGCGTGGGTCACGCCGCTCTCCTCGAAGAATTGGCAGCGCCTCTTCGACTTCGGCAATTGTTCGATCACCAGCACCGACGCCGCCGAAGGCGAAATCATCGACGGCGCCGCCGCCCCCGGCGGTTTCGTTGCCAACGACAATCTCTTCCTCTCGCTCAACGTAAACAACACCCTCGGCAGCCACCGCCTCGCCGCCAAGGTCGACGGCGGCGCCGAGACCGGTCTCAACACCGACCTTTCCTCGATCACCGCGGTCGGCACGGAATACCACTTCGTCCTCACCGTCGAGGACGGCGCCGGCGTCTACGGCGCGGCCGGTTGCCGAGTTCGCTGGTTCCGCAACGGCGAACAGCAAGGCTCCGCCGATCTGGCCTATCGTCTTCCGGACCTCGGCGACGTGAACAACTGGATCGGCCGGTCCAACTGGGCCGCCGACAGCAACGCGAACTTCGCGCTCAACGACCTCCGCCTTTATGATCGCGCCATCTCCTCCACCGAGGTGATCAGCAGCTACCAGGCCGGCGCCGCCGCCGTCTTTGCGCCGCCCACCGTGATCGCCGACGCGGCCACCATCCACGCCGGCCAGAAAGTCCTGCTCGACGTTCTCGCCAACGACGGCGGCGCGCCCATCCCCGCCACCCTCCAGATCGTGTCGGCTCCCGCCATCGGCACCGCGACGATCAAAGATGGCAAGATACTCTACGCTCATTCTGGCGCCGCCACCGGTCCCGTCACCTTCACCTACCGCGCCGGCAACGTCAGCGGCGCGACCGCTACCGCTCAGGTGACCATCGAATTCGCGTCGGGTCTCCGCATCGACAATCCCGCCATCGCGATGCCCGCCGCGCCGCCGCCGACTTTCTACCAGACGGTCGACGCCATCCCGGGCGTCGGCTTCAGCGAGCCCATCGGCATTGCCACCCAGCCGGGCAGCAACCGCAGGGTCTATGTGTTCGAGCGCATGGCCAAGATTCAGCTCGTCCCCGACATCACCGCCGCCGCGCCGACCAAGGTCCTCTTCCTCGACCTCCAGCAGGTCGTCGACGGCCGCGCGCCCGCCGAGTCGATCGTCAACGGCGCCAACTACGAGTTCGGCCTGCTCGGCGTCGCCTTCCATCCGCAGTATGCCAGCAACGGATACTTCTTCGTCGCCTATTCGGTGCGCATCAACGGGCTCGACTACGAGCGTGTGTCGCGCTTCCGCGTAAGCGCCGGCAACCCCGACGCCGGCGACCCCGCGTCCGAGTTGATTCTCCTCCAGCAGCGCGACGAAGGCGCCAACCACAACGGCGGCGACCTGCACTTCGGCCCCGACGGCTATCTCTACTACGCCGCCGGCGACGAAGAGAACCCGAACGACTTCCGCGCCAACAGCCAGCGCCTCGACAAGGATTTCTTCGCCGGCATCTTCCGCCTCGATGTGGACAAGCGGCCGGGGAACATCGAGCCCACCGCGCACGAGGCGATCCCTCTCGACGGCGGCGTCGCGCGATTCTCGGTTCCCATCGACAATCCCTTCGTGCCCGTCGCCCGCGGCGGCTCGTGGAACGGCACCTTCAGTGGTCTGGCCGTCACCGACGCCACCAAGCTGCGCATGGAATACTGGGCGGTGGGCCTCCGCCATCCTTGGCGCATGTCCTTCGACTCGGTCACCGGCCAGCTCTGGACTGGCGACGTCGGACAGAACACCTACGAGGAAATCAACCTCGTGGTGAAGGGCGGCAACTACGGCTGGGTCTGGCGTGAAGGTTTCACCGACACCACCTTCGGCACGAACCCCGCCAAGCCCGCCGGTTTCACCTCCATCGATCCGGTGTGGGCCTATCCGCACACCTCGGTCGCCGGCGCCGATCCCCAATTCGCGGGCAATTCGGTCGTGGGCGGCATCGTCTACCGCGGCTCCCGCTTCCCGGCGCTCTACGGGCAATACGTTTTCTGCGATTCCGTTTCCGGTCACATTTGGAAACTCGATCCCGCCACCCAGGCCGTCTCGCGGCTCACCGGCGTGCCCGGCGTTTACGGCGGCCTCGTCAGCATGGGCGTCGATCCGTCCAATCAGGATCTGCTTTTCGCCGACTACCTCAACAGCCGTATCATCCGTTTGGTTACAGGCACTTCGACGAGCACCTTTCCGGCCACGTTGAGCGCCACCGGCCTCTTCGCCGACATCGCCGATCTCTCGCCCAGTCCCGGCGTGCTGCCCTACCAGGTGAATCTTCCCTTCTGGAGTGACCACGCGATCAAGCGGCGCTGGTTCGGCATCCCCGGCACCGCCAAGGTCGCGCCGCAGGCCGAAGGCAACTGGACCTATCCGACGGGGCTCGTGCTGGTAAAACACTTCGATATCGATCTCACCCGCGGCGACGCCTCGACGCGCCGCCGTCTCGAGACCCGCGTCCTCGTCAAGGGCGACGCCGGCTTCTACGGGGTCAGCTACCGTTGGAACGAAGCCCAGACCGAGGCCGAGCTCGTGCCCGACGAAGGCGTCGAGTTCGACCTCGCCATCAACGACGGCGGCGTGCTCCGCACCCAGCGCTGGGGCATCCCCAGCCGCTCCAGCTGCCTCACCTGCCATACCCCGCAGTCGGGAGGCCCTCTCTCGTTTGAGACCCGCCAGCTCAATCGCCAAAGCGACATCCACGGGCACATGGGCAACCAGCTCGCGACGTTGGAAAGCGCCGGCTACTTCTCCTCGTCGCTCGGCGACCCCGCCGGGCTCCCGCGCCATGTGCGGCCCGACGAGACTCTCTACTCCGTCGAGGCCCGGGCCCGTTCCTATCTGGCGGTGAATTGCTCCTATTGCCATCGCGCCGACGGGACGGTTGCCGGCGCCTTCTGGGACGGACGTCCGCACCTCAGCCTTGCGCAGACCAATCTCGTGAATGGTCCCGCCCTCAACAATGGCGGCAACACCGATAACCGCCTCGTCGTGCCGGGTGATCTCGCGCATTCGATAGTCTATAACCGCGTCGCCGTGCAAAACGGGTTCACGCGCATGCCGCCGCTCGGCAGCACGGAGCTCGACCAGTCGGCTATCGCGCTTCTCACCGAGTGGATCGCCGCGCTCGGTGCCCGCGCCGATTACCCCGCCTGGCGCCTTGCGACCTTCGGCAGCTCCAGTTCCCCCGAAGGAGCCGAGACCTCCGACGCCGACGGAGACGGTCAGGATAACCTCTCTGAATTCATCTCCTTCACCGATCCGCGAGATGGATCCAGCGTGCTCCGGACATCGATCACGGGCGCTGGTTCGGAAGGCGGTTCCACGCTCACCGTTTCCTTCGTGCTGCCCCCGGACCGCGCTTGGGAGCTCGAAACCTCCACGAATTTAACTACTTGGACCGCGTGGACGCCGGACGGCGCCGACGGCGTTCCGCGTGCCTCGGCGACGACGATTTCTCTCACCGCTCCCGCGCCCGATTCGGCTGCGCCTCGCCGCTTCTTCCGTTTGCTGCTCTCCGTGCCTTGAGGGAGGTCCTAAAATCTCCGGCGGGGTCTGCGCGACCGGGAAATACGGTTCGGCCAAGGCGGGTGAGGCGGAGGCATACCTGAAAAGTATGTCCCGGCGCACCCAACGCCGGCCCAGCCGTATTGCCCGGCCGCCCTGCGGGTTGAGTGCCATTCCGGCATCCGCGGCGTTGGGGGGATAGCCTCTCCGCAGATACCCCTCGCCTCCCCGCCTTGCGGCCTGCCGCGGCTCTCAACGCAGACCCCGCCGGAGATTTTTGGACCTTCCCTTGGCCACGCCTAAGCCCGCCCATCTCAGAATCTGATCTGTAGCTGGGCGGGTTCTCGAATAGGTGTCCGAGAGGATTCTCAAGCTTGGCCGCTGGATCTTAGGGCAAGTCGCGGGGTGAAAAAGGCGATAACCCTTAAGTCCTGACTGTTTTGTCCGGGCTCCAAGCAGCGATCGCGCAACGCGTCCCGACTGATCTGTCTTATGTTTTTGAATACCCGTGGCTAGCGAGATGCTGCATGTGGTTCGGTCCGCGATGGGTGAATCTGCTGCGGGCAATAATCTGAATTGCGAGAAATCCTTTGGCTCTCCCATTCACTGAGCTTCGGTGTTCTTTGCTTTCCGCCTTTGCTTTTTCACGCTTGGGCGCCGCGCTTCGCGGTTCGATCCTGTTGTAAGCATCAGGAAGGCATATCGTTATGGGCTCTGGAAAAATATTCCACATTTCTTGGCGTAGCTCCCCGCGCTTTCGCGTTGTTCCCTGATTAAGCCCCTCTCTCTCCCGCTTGGCCGCCCTCCGGTTTCGAACGGTTCGAAGCCTTCCGCAGCCCTCCAACTTTTTGTCACACCTGATTATGAACCCCGCCCCCCTAAGTTATCCCCCGAAGTTTGGACGTGCCTCGTCCCTTCCGTCGCAAGCCGCATCCCGGCCCCGGACTCTTAAATTCGCCGGTGCTGTCTTGTCGTTGCTCGCCGCGCTGCCCTTGGCCTATGCGCAATCCACGTGGGTTGGCGATACCAGCCAGGATTGGAGCAACGCCGCCAACTGGAGCAGCGATCCGTCGAACCCGTCGGGCAACTTTACCGTCAACACCGCGACCGGAAATTACCCGATCGTTTCGACCACTCCTTCTTTCACCCCGATCGACATCTTCATCGGCGCTGGCGCCGCCGCGTCCGGTCGTGTCGATGTGACTGGCGGCACGCTGTCCACCGGCGCAGGTAATTGGCTGATCATGGGCAATAACGGCGGCACCGGCACGCTGAACGTGACTGGAGGCACCGTGACCGCCCAAGATATCCATGTCGCCCGCACGAGCAACACCGGCACCGCCACCGTGAACGTCGGCGGCACCGGCGTCATCAACGTCCTTGGATGGATCGTGCTCGGCGACGGCGACAGCGCCGACGACACGGCGGTCGCCACTTTCAACGTGAACGCGGGCGGCACCGTCAACTGCGAGGGCAATCTCGTGGCGGCTTTCGCCGGCAACAGCAGCACCGTCGGCACTGTGAATATCGCCGCCGGCGGCGTCTTCAACATCGGGAGCACCACCAAGCGTGCGCTCGTCGTGAGCACTTGGGATTCGACCGCCGGCGTGATCAACGTCAACGGCGGCACCCTTAATCTCAACGCCGAGACCGACATCCAGTTCAGCTCTAGCAGCTGGGGCCCCGGGGCGTCGAACGGCGCGAGCTCCATCACTCTCAACTCCGGCGCCATCAACATGGGCGGAGCCTCGGTGATTGATCTCAACACCTCCGCCGACCGCGCCGTCAATCACACGATCAACCTCAATGGCGGCACGCTGACCGCCGGTTCGATCATCACTACGAAGGCCACCGGTTCACGCGTTATCAACTTCAATGGAGCCACCCTCAGGGCTGCGGCCAGCAGCGCCACGTTTATCGGCGCGACGGCCGCCAGTGTGGCCAACGTCAAAGCCGGCGGCGCGATCATCGACTCTAACGGCTTCGACATCACCATCGCCAAGGCGCTGACCGCCGACGCCACCTCGACCGGCGGCGGCCTCGTGAAGAACGGCGCCGGCACGCTCACCCTCTCCGGCGTCAACACCTACACCGGCAACACCGCGATCAATGCCGGCACCCTCGCGCTCTCCGACAACGCTTCGCTTAAGTTCGTGATCGGTGCCAATGGCGTGAGCAACACGATCGCCGGCAACGGCGCCCTCACCGTCGACGGCGATTTCGAGTTCGACCTCGCCGCCGCCGCCACCGTTCAGGGCAACTCCTGGCAGATCGTGGACAACTCCACGCTCGCCGAGACCTACGGCCCCACCTTCTCGGTTACCGGCTTCACCGTCAGTGGCGCGAAGTGGGTCAAGCCCGCCAACGGCACTTTCTACGAGTTCGACCCCGCTACCGGCATGCTGCGCGTGATCGCCGACCCTGGGATTTCCTACCCCGATCCGACCGCTTCCGCTGGGGCCTATAATACCTCTTATCCGATCGGCTCCGATTTCGTCCTGAGCGTTACTGCCAGCGGCCTCGGTAACCTGACCTACCAATGGTATGTAGACACGGGCTCAGGCCGTCAGCTCATCTCGGGAGCGACAGGCGCGACGCTCACCATTTCGGCCGCCACCGCGGCCAATGGCGGCATCTATTCCGTGGATGTCGTTGACGATGCCGCCGTGTCCTCCGGACAGGCTCCCAAGTCGACGACCGTTACTTTCTCTACCATCTCCGTGCTTCCCGGCAGCAGCTTCTCCGTCGCCTACTATCGTTTCGAAGAAGGAGCCGATGCCGCCGCGATCACCTCCGCCACCGACACGACGGGCACCAACCACCTCACGGCGGTAGGTGCGCCGACCTATACGTCGGCTAGCGTTCCTTACACCACGATTCCCGCTACCGGGCTTGGCAACACCCGCGGCGCCAACTTCCCAGGGACCGGCAACAATGGCCTAGTTGCTCCCACGAGCGGCACCCTAGCCGACGAGCCCTTTACGAACTTCACGGTGGAGGCGTTTGTTCGCCTCAGCAGCTTGGGCGGCTGGCAGACGATCATCGGTCGCGACGATACCACCCCCGGTGTCGGCAATGGCGATCAGTCCTTGTTCTACTTCTCCAAAGCCGGTGCGGCCGTCGGCGGTGGCGTGAATAACGGATTCCGCATCGAACTGATCACCAAGGATAACACGAACGTCCAGGTGAACAGCACCTTCGTGCCAGTTGTTGGCACTTGGTATCACGTCGCGGCGGTTGGAAATGCCGGCTCCGGCACGCTCAAGCTCTACGTGAACGGCACCGAAGTCGGTTCCTCGACCGGGTTCACCGGCCTGAGGGATCCCGACGCGGGCACCGACACTCCCTGGACCGTGGGTCGCGGCGACTACGCCGTCGCCGACGCAGACTTCTTCCGCGGCGACATCGATGAAGTGCGCTTCAGTCGTGCGGCGCTGCCTCCGAGCCAGTTCCTGAACACCGCCAATGGCATCGCCGTCGTCAACCCCACCTTGAGCCTCGCGCCCTCGGCGATCACGATCTTTGGCGGCACGAGCACCACCCTCACCGCCACCGGCGCCTCCAACATGGGCGGCACCGTTTCGTATCAGTGGAAGAAGGACGGCGTCGATCTGGTCGGCGAGACCGGCTCGACCCTCTCCGTCACCGCCGAGGGTGTCTACACCGTCGTCGTCACCGACTCGAAGAGCGCCCAAGTGGGCTACGACGTCACCGCCAGCTCCACCTCCACGGTTCGCGTTATCAGCGCTTCCGCCGCTGGTCGGCGCTCGATCGGCCTGAACTTCGTCGGCGCGGGCTCGGGCGGCTGGTCCGACCAGCTCGGCAGCTTCACCCCCTCGGAGTCGGCCGGCATTTATTCCGCGATCAACTGGAACAACTCCGCGACCGTCACCGGTGTAGGCAACCAGAGCACCCCGCTGGCCCTGATGGAAAGCAACGGTTCCACCACCTTGGGCGTAAGCGCCACCTGGGCCTCGGCTGGCACCTGGTCCGCCCGCACGGAGACCGGCACGCCGGCCGTCAAGACCTCGCACGGCAAGCTCATCCACGGCTACATCGAGACCCGTGCCGCCACCGGATCCACGGTCAGCCTCTCCAACATCCCCTACGGCACCTACGACGTTTATGTCTATGTCGCCGGAGGCAACGGAGGCAACCGCGCCGGCTCGGTAACGCTGAGCGCCGCCGGTTCGCCCACTTACTACTACCGCACCCTCATAAACGATACCACCCGGCCGACCGGGCCGTTCACGGCCGAGTCGCCCTATTCCCCGTCTCCGATGATCGGTGACGCCGCTTCTGTCGAAGCCGCGCAAGCCGCTCCCGAAGCCACCTTCACCCGTTTCACCGGCGTGAGCGGCTCGGATCTGACGATCACGATGAAGGACGCGATCCTCAATCAAAACGCTGGCGGCATCGCTGCGGTGCAGATCGTGGACACGACTCCCTCGGACGCGGCTTATCCGCCGATCGTGACCAGCGCTCCCGCCTCGCAGCTCGTGAAAGGCGGCGCGTCGGCCTCCTTCAGCGTCACGGCGATCTCGCAGAACAGTGGAGTGATCAGCTACCAGTGGCAGAAAGACGGGCTGGACATCTCCGGCCAGACCG
>CAMLQS010000006.1 GCA_946482165.1 uncultured Verrucomicrobiota bacterium
ACTTCGGCATCCGCACGGAGGACCTCAAAAATCTCACCATCTCCGCGCTCCTCGGAAAGCTCGTCGTGGCCAGCGAAGGCGACGCGAAGAACACGGCGATCACCTCGGCGCTCTCCCTCGCGAAGAGCCTCGGCCTCGCCGATATGCCGGCCTCCGCCGTGGTCGCGCCGGGTATAGCGTCTGCCGAGGCGACGGCGTCGCGCGCGTGACCGCCTGATCGGGGGTGGCATGGGCGTCCCGCCCATGGGATCGAATGAAGGAGGCGAGACGCCTCCTTCATCACGGGCGAGACGCCCGTGCCACTCCCGGCAGCACCTTCCCTCTCTCGTCCTCCGCCTCTCATGGCCGACCCGACCGCTTCCGCTTCCCCGTCCGCCGCGCCCGCGTCCGCCGCGACCGCGCTCGGCAGCGCCACCTACGAGATCATTCGTCAGCGCCTTCAGACGCAGGCGACGGCTTTGCGCGAGCGGATGGCGCGGCTGAACGAGCGGCGGCAGGAGGTCTTCGGAACGGTCGAGCACAAGCTGCTTCAGGCGGATCGGATCACGACCGCGCACAACTGCGTGCCGCGCGACATGGTGCAGCTCGGGCAGGGGCGTTTTCTTTTCGGCTTCAACGTCCACTTCGGGCTTAAAAAGGAAATCGAGCTGGGCGATGTCTTCGCCGCGTTCCAACGCGATCCGGAGGCGGGATCATTCAAGGAAACCGACCTCGGCGTTCTTGAGGACAAAGCGTTTCTCACCGATTTTCGGCGGCTGTATCAGGTCTATGCGAAGGCGACATTCAGCAAGTTTTCGCTGATCGGCGCCCACCTGTATTTCGTGTTTCAAGTCGGCACGGGCGTGAACGACGTCGCGGTGCTCAAGTGGGCCTTCAACGGCGGCCGGTTGCGCTACGTCGATGGCCGCGCGGAAACCGAATTCCGCCGCGAGGGCTTTCCGCCGCCGTTCGAGTTTCGCTGGCAGGTGCCGGCGCGCGAGGCCTTCCGCTACGGCAGCCATCCGCACGTCTCGATCGAGGACCGCGTGTTCGTCGAGTGCATCGGCGGCGACTTGACCCTGAAGGTCGAGGACAACACCGCGACCGGCGAAGGCATCTACTCCGAGCCGGTCGATGACCGAAACCAGAAAGTCGACGACGCCGAGATCGCCTACGCGACTCCGCTGCCGGACGTGATTTTGTTGAAGGTGCGGCCCTACAAGGAAGCCGTCGCCCGCTACATCGTTTTCAACGAAAAGGAACAGACCGCGGTGCGCGTCGATTCCATCGGCCAGTCGTGCGCGCTGCTGCCGGAGGACCACGGGTTGATTTTTCCCGACGGCTACTACCTCGCGACCGGCGACTTGAAGCGCTTCGACGGACGCGAGCGCGACCTCACGCTCGAGCGGGTCGTCCACGCGTCGAACGGCGAGGATTCGCTCTACGTCTTCTACAACCGGATGACGGGCGAATACGTGCTCCTGCCTTACCGGCTGATCGCGCAAAAGGTCGAGGAGCGGATCGGGTGCCACGGGTTTTCTCTCTTCCCCGACGGGCATTTGGTTTTGTTTCGCGGCGGCGACGAGGCGCAGAAGCACCACACGATCCAGCTCCGGCAGACACCGTTTTATCAGCCCGGCCATGAACCCGCCGGAAAGCGTGACGCGTTTCTCTACCAGGTGGGCAACAAGGACGTCGTGCGCTGCCTGGCCGAGTGCAACGAGGTGCTGACGCTGGTCGGACGCGAAAACCCCTACGCCGAGCTCTACGGAGACATCGTGAAGCGCTGCGGCGCGATCCTCGACTCTTACCCGTGGCTCAAATCCGTGGACGGCTTCGAGCTCGACGAGACGGTGCGCCAGCTCGGCGCGGTCGCCGACAAAGCGGTGGAGGAATTCGACAAGGTGCGCCGACTCCAGCGCGAGGCGGGACAGCGGGTGGCGGACGCGCGCGCCCGCTGCGAGGAGCGTTTCAACGTCGTGAGGCGCGCGAGTTTCCGCGTCCTCGACGATTTCGTGCAAAATCTCGCCGCGCTGCGGCAACTGCGCGGCGAGCTGATCACGTTGAAGGAGGTTCGCTACGTCGATCTCCCGCAGATCGATGAAGCGGAGCGGATCGTCGTCGCCCAGGTCGCCGACCTGGCGAAAACCTGCGTCCAGTTTTTGCTCCAGCCGACCGCGCTCGAGCCCTATCGCCTGCGCGCGGCGGAGCATCAGGCGGCGGTGGATAAAATCGCCAAGGCCGCCGAGGCCCGGAAGATATCCGAGGCGGTGACGGCGGCCGGCGGCGAGCTCGAGATGTTGATCGAGATCGTGAACGGCCTGCGCATCGACGACGCGACCGAGGCCACGCGCATCATCGACGACATCACGGCGATCTACGCGACGCTGAATCAGGTGAAGGCGGCCTTGAAAAACCGCCTGCAAAGTCTGGCGGCGGCGGAGGGCGCGGCGCAGTTCGGCGCGCAGATGAAGCTGCTCGGCCAGGCGGCGGCCAGTTATCTCGACCTCTGCGAGACGCCGGCGAAGTGCGACGAATACCTGAACCGCATCAGCGTGCAGATCGAGGAGCTCGAGGGCGCGTTCGCCGACTTTGAGGATTTCACGGTGCAGCTCGCGGAGAAGCGCGCTTCGCTTCACGAGGCCTTCGAGCAGCGCAAGGTCGCTCTCGTGGAGCAGCGCAACCGCAAGACCGCGGCCCTGCTCACGGCGGCGGAGCGCGTGCTGAAATCGATCCAGAACCGCCTCGCTGCGCTGAAATTAATCGAGGAAATCCACGCGCTGATGGCGTCCGACCTGATGGTCGCGAAGGTCCGCGAAATCATCGGCCAGCTCCTCGAGCTCGGCGACTCGGTGAAGGCCGACGACCTGCAGGGCCGGCTCAAGAGCCTGCAGCAGGAGGCGGTGCGCCAGCTGCGCGACAAGCAGGAGCTGTTTGTCGGCGGCGCCTCGGTCATCCAGCTCGGCAAGCATCGCTTCAATTTCAACACCCAGCCGCTCGATCTGACCGTGGTGACGCGCGAGGGCGCGCCGCACCTGCACCTGACGAGCACCAAGTTTTTCGCGCCGATCACGGACGAGGCTTTTCTCGCCACGCGCGAGGCCTGGGAGCAGGAACTCATATCGGAGAACGCGGAGGTCTATCGCGCCGAGTTTCTCGCGGCGCGCCTGCTGGAGGCGGTCGAGGCGCGCGGGGAAACGGCGTCGGTCGCCGCGCTCGGCGAGGCGGAGCGGCGGGACCTCGTGAGGGAATTCGCCGCGTCCCGCTACGACGAAGGCTACACCAAGGGCGTGCACGATCTTGACGGCGCGAAGATTTTTTCGGCCCTCGTCACCACGCACGAGGCGCTGCAACTGGCGCGCCACGAACCTGCGGCCCGCGCGTGCGCGGTGGTGTTTTGGCATCGCTTTTGCGAGCCGGAGACGCGGGCGATGTGGAGCGCGAAGCTCAAGGCGTTTGGCGAGCGCAACCGGCTCTTTCCCGGCGACGCGGTCCAGCCCGGCTACATCGCGGGCCTGCGGGCGCTGCTCGCGGATTTCGTGGCGCGCACGAAACTGTTTTCACCGGCCGTGACCGATGCCGCCGGCGATTACCTTTTTCACGAGCTGAGCGGCAGCGAGACCTTCGTCGCGAGCCGCGAGGCGGACGAGGCGGTGAAGGCGTTTGAACATCATCTCGTGGTGAAGGGCGGCGAGGAAGCGCTGGCCAAGGCGCGCGCATCGCTCGCGGGTCATCCGGCGGGAGAATACGAGCTCGTGCGCGACTTTGTGCGCGGATTTTTGCGCGGCCGGCCGGAGGCCGCGCAGGTCGCGGAGGAGGTTGCTGCGCTGGTGTATTGCGGCGGCGATTTCACCCGACGCGTAGTGTCGGTGCGGACGAAGCAAGTCCTCGAAGATCTGAAGGGCGCGCACGGCGTCGTGCGCGAAGGGCGCTACGATTTCGACTACGCCTCTTTTCGCGCGAAGCTCGCGCGCTACGACGCGGAGGTGTCGCCGAGGTTCGCGCAATTCCAGCGCTTGAAGCGGGACCTCATCGAGCGCGAGCGGGCGCGGCTGCGCCTGGAGGAGTTCAAGCCGCGCGTGCTTTCCTCGTTTGTCCGCAATCAGCTTATCGACCAGGTCTACTTGCCGCTGGTGGGCGACAATCTCGCCAAGCAGATCGGCGCGGCGGGCGCGGCGAAGCGCACGGATTTGATGGGCCTGCTGCTGCTCATCTCGCCGCCCGGCTACGGCAAAACGACGCTGCTGGAGTATGTCGCGAGCAGGCTCGGCATCATATTCGTGAAAATCAACGGCCCGGCGCTCGGCCACGGCGTGACCTCGCTCGATCCGGAGAACGCGCCCAACGCGGCCGCGCGCGAAGAGCTGCACCGGCTGAACCTCGCGCTTGAGATGGGAGACAACGTGATGCTCTGCATCGACGACATCCAGCACTGCAGCGCGGAGTTTTTGCAGAAGTTTATCTCGTTGTGCGACGGCCAGCGGAAGATCGAGGGCGTCTGGCGCGGGCAGCCGCGCACGCATGACCTGCGCGGCCGCAAGGTCGTGGTCGTGATGGCGGGCAACCCCTACACCGAGAGCGGGCAAAAATTCCGCATCCCGGACATGCTCGCGAATCGCGCCGACACCTACAACCTGGGCGACATCATCGGAGGCAGCGCGGAGTGGTTCGAGGCGAGCTATCTGGAAAACGCCATGACCTCGAACGCCGTCCTCGCGCCCCTCGCGCAGCGGAGCCAGAAGGACATTCGCGCATTCATCCGCCTGGCCGGCGGCGGCGAGCGGGACCCGGAGGGTTTCGAGGGCAGCTATTCGGCGCAGGAAGTGGAGGAGATCGTCGCGGTGATGAAAAAACTCGCGGCGATCCGCGACGTCGTCCTGAAGGTGAATCTTCAATACATCCACTCCGCGGCGCAGGCGGACGAGTTTCGGACCGAGCCTCCGTTTCGCCTGCAAGGATCGTATCGCAACATGAACCGGCTGGCGGAGAAAATCGTGCCGCTGATGAACGATGCTGAAGTGCGCACGCTGATCATCGACCACTACCGCGGCGAATCGCAGACGCTGACGACCGGCGCGGAAGCGAATTTCCTGAAGTTCAAGGAGCTCATCGGAGCGCAGACGCCGGAGGAGCGGACGCGTTGGCTGGAGATCAAGGGGACTTTTAAGCGCAACCAACTCGCGCCCGGCGCGGACAAGAACGACCCGATGGCGCGCGTGGTCGGGCAGCTGGCGGGCTTCCAGGTGAGTTTGCAGGGCATCCAGGACGTCTTGGAAAAACAATTGGCGCGCGAACCCGCCGCGCCCGCGGCGATGACCCAGTTTAGCGAGGGCCTGAAAGCGTTGGGCGACGAACTCGCTCGCGCGATCGCGACGGCGCAGACCGGGGCGATGGCGCGGAAGGTGGACGGCCTCGCGCACGAATTGGAGGCGCTTCGCGGCGCGCTCGCGTCTTTGGACCAACTCGCGGCACAGCGTCTCGATCACCTGCGCCACGCCCAGGAGCGGCTCCTGGCGCAAGGGAACGAAGGTGCGACCACGATCATGCCGGACGAGGCGATGCTGGCCAAGGAGCGGGCCTTTCTCGCGCAGTTTGCGGGCGCCCTCGCCAAACCCTCGCCACCACCCAATCCCTCCCCATGAAAAAAGTCGCCAAGGGTATCCAACGTCTCGGGAAACGGGCCGCACAGGTCGCGCAAGCGGTGGAAGCGATGCCCGCCAAGGCGGCTGCACTGCGCGAAAGCGTCGCGACCACGCTCGGGCAGGCCCAACAGTTGCGCGCCGACCTTGTGTCCGGCGCGGCGACGCTTGGCCCGCGAGCCGGATCGGAAGTCGCAGGATCGCTTCGGGAGATCGAGGGCGCCGCCGATGTGCTCGCGGAGGCGGGTTACGAGCTGGCGGGCGTCGAGGTGGAACCGGGAATCGGTGGAATGGGTGGCCGCCAGCTGGTTTTGCTGGCTCGGGTGGACGAGGTCGGGGTCGCGGAACTCCGCAGCCTGCTCGCCACGCACAAAGATCGTCCGGCGCTAAAGTCGGTATTGTCCGCCCTCGTGCAGGCGACGGAGACGGCGGCGGGCATTGAGTTCGCGACCCTAGATTTCACGGAGGTGTTGATCGATGTAGGAGCGGGGCGGGCGGCAAGGATCGCGTGGCGAGCCGAGATCGCCGCGCCGGTTGCGACCAGCCTCCCGACGACGGCGTCCGTTGAGCCGCGTCCGCCGGCTTTCAGTCAAAGCAACTTTTTCTCGCGCCCCGCAACGGCGGTCGCGGCCTCGCCGGCGACTACGGCTACGACCGCGACGACCATACCGTCTGCGGCGGAGCCTTCGTCGACGCCGGCGGTGGCGGCAAAATCGCCTCTCGTGTCTACGGTCGGGCCTGCGAGCCGTGCGTCGGCTCTCGATCGCTTCAAGAAGATGCCGGATCTCTCGAAACGGCCGGGCGGATAAAGGGAGGTCCTAAAGTTGGAGGCGGAGCTCCGGTCCGCGCCGCCGAGGCAACGCCGTTCCAGCGCCCTTTCTCGTTTCACTCGTAGAGCCATTTGGTTTTACAGGAGTGAGGAGAGCGAACGGAGTGGGGCCTTTCTTCCTTACTATGACACCCGAACAGAAGCTTGCCGAACTTGGTCTTGAATTGCCCGTCGTTGGTCCCGCCGCGGGGAACTACCTGCCGGTGGTGCGCACGGGGAATCTGTTGTTCTGCGCGGGCACGCTCGCGGTGAAGGACGGGAAGGTCACGCACGAGGGGCAGGTGGGCAAGGAGCAGACGGTGCAGACGGCCTACGAGTCGGCGCGCATCGCCGCCCTTAACTCGCTCGCGAACATCAAAGCCCACCTGGGCGAGCTTTCGAAAGTGAAGCGCGTGGTGATGGTGAACGGCTTTGTGAACGCGATCAGCGGCTTTGCGGACAGCCCGGCGGTGATCAACGGGGCGAGCGACCTGCTGGTGGCGGTGCTCGGCGACGCGGGGCGCCATGCGCGCGCGGCGGTGGCCGTGGCGGGGCTGCCGCGCAACTCGGCGACCGAGGTGCAACTGGTCGTTGAAGTGGCGGAGTAAGATTCTGGTTTTTAACCACGGATGGCACGGATGGGCGCGGATGAAAGGCACGGGCAGACGCTCTGCTATCCGTGTCTATCTGTGAGATCCGCGGTTGAATGGCTTGGTGACGTTTAATCGATGAAACCGCAGGTGCAGTTGGCGGAGGCGCGGGTGCCGGATGGGGCGCGGTTGACGCTGCATGCGCACGACGGGCACTTCGTCGTGCGGGTGGACGGGCAGGCGTTGATGCACTCGGCGCTCGCGGAGTCGGAGGAGCGGCTGGGCGATCTGGCGGCGGAGGCGGCGAAGGGAAAGAAGGGGGCGCGCGTGTTGGTGGGCGGGCTCGGGCTGGGGTTCACGCTTCGGCGGATTCTGGCACGGGCGAAGGATGCGCGGGTGGAGGTGGCGGAGTTGGTTCCTGAGGTGGTGGCGTGGAACCGGAACTTTCTGCGCGAGCTGAATGGCGGCGCGTTGGAGGACGCGCGTGTCGCGGTGCGGATCGGCGACGTGGGCGCGGCGCTGGGCAAGGCGAAGTGGGACGTGATCGCGCTGGACGTGGACAACGGGCCGGCGGCGATGGTGCGGGCGGGCAATGCGAGTCTGTATGACGAGCGCGGCGTGGCGCGGCTGGCGGCGGCGCTGCGGCCGGGCGGGACTTTGCTGGTGTGGTCGGCGGGGCCGGATCGCGCGTTTGAGCGACGGCTGACGACCGCGGGGTTTTCCGGCGTGCGGGCGGATGTGCCGCGGACGAGCGCGCGGGCGCGCAGCCGGGGCTATGTGATTTTCGTCGCGGGGCGCGGAGAGGATTAGGCCGTGTCTCGTAAATAGCTCGGTCCGTCGCGCCGCGCCCTGCGGGGGGATCAGGAAACCGCGCTGGGCCGGCGTTGCGAAAGTCGGCATGGGCCCTCGGCCCACCTCCGCCTTTCGCGTCTTGGCCGAGCGCCGTTTCCCGTCTCCGCCGGACCGAGTTATTTGCGAGACACGGCCTAACCACGGAGGGCACGGAAAGACACGGAGGAGCGGAGGTTTTATCCGCGAATGGCGCGGATGAAGGGCGGTTGGTTTTTATCCGCGCGGCCCGTCGTAATCCGCGGTTGAAAATTTCTGTGGCGAGGGAACGGGTGGCGGCGCAGGGTGACCGGCCATGGCCACGATTTATGAAACCCTGCGCGCCGAGATCATCGTCGCGATGAAAGCGAAAGACAGCGCCCGCGCGACCATCCTGCGCACCGCCGACGCGGCGATCCAGCGCGCCGCGATGGATCAGAACAAGCCGATCGACGACGCGCTCGCGACCGCCTCGTTGCGCAAGGGCGTGAAGAATCTGCAGGACGCCATCACGGAGTTCGAGAAGGGCGGGCGGGCGGATCTGGTGGCGGCGAACAGAGCCGAGATCGCGGTGCTGGAGAAGTTCCTCCCCGCCGGCATCGAGGGCGCGAAGCTCGAGGCGATCATCGCCGAGGTGATCGCGGGGACGGGCGCGAGCTCGAAGAAGGACATGGGCAAGGTGATCGGCGCGCTGAAGCAGCGTCCGGAGGCCGGGCTGATCGACTTCGGGGCGGCGAGCAAGATCGTGCAGGCGAAGCTGCCGTGAGCGGCGGTGCGGACGAGTTTTAACGCAGGGGCGCGGAGACGCGGAGAAACCGGCGAGGGGCTGGCAACGGTTCCCGTCGGCGGTCTGAGTTTTGAGAGTTCTCCGCGACTTTGCGGCCCTGCGTTGAAGGTTTCGCCTCAGGTTAGGGCGCGGCGGAAGAGGTCGACGGCGAGACCGAGGGCCTGGCGGGCGAGTTCGGCGTCGTAGCGGAGGCCTTCGTCGCGGAGGAAGGCGTGGGCGGCGTTGAACTCGTGCCAGGTGAAATTCACGCCGGCGGCGGCCAGGGTCTTGTAGATGAGTTCGCGGCCTTCCTGCGAGACGTGGGGGTCCTGGCGGCCGAAGACCATGAGAAGCTCGCCTTTGATGTCGGCGGCGCGGGCGAGGGAGTCGTCGTTCATGCCGGCGCCGAGGGCGCGCTTGTGGAGGTCGGTCGGGTAGAAGCAGGCGGCGGCGGAGACGTCGGGGTGGAGGGCTGCGCGGTAGGTGAGATGGCCGCCGATGCAGGGACCGAAGGAGCCGACGCGGCCGTTGCCGGCGTCATGGTTTTTCAAATACGAGATGGCCGCGGCGTTGTCGGCGTCGTAGCCGGCGAGGGGCTTGGTGGTCTTGAGGCGATTGCCGACGTCGGAGCCGGCCTGATCGTAGGCGAGAACGGCGCCGGCGGGCAGGTATTCGTGGTAGATCTCCGGGAGGGCGACGATGAAGCCGTGCCCGGCGAGCCAGGCGGCGGTGCGACGGATGGGGCCGGTGTTTTGAAAGATCTCCGAGTGGAAGAGGATGCCGGGATGGCGGCCGGCGCCGGCGGGGCGGATGACGAGCGTCCGCATGGGGCCGGATGGCGTGGAGAGTTCGATGGTCTCGGGTTCGCGAAGAGTCATGGCTGGAAGATCGAGGAGCAGGGAGAGGGGCTCAGGTAGCGAAGGGCTGGCTGAAATCTGGAAGAAGCGTTTTTAACGCAGAGACGCGGAGCCGCGGAGGCCGGGTAGTTGGAGATTGGCTGCGGTGGAGGACTTCGGTTCCCTTTAAATTCATCGGGGCGGGGCCTCGGGGAAGCGGGGCGGAATAGTCGACCGAGGGCGGGTCGCATTTCTCCGCGCCTCTGAGTCTCTGCGTTAAGAAATCCGCTCAGATTGCGGGGCGGCGGGCGGCGAGGGCGGCGTGGCCTTTGCGGAGTGCGGCGGCGATGACGGGCGTGCGGACGGGCTTGCTGGTGTAGTCGTCCATGCCGGCGGCGAGGCAGAGCTCGCGGTCGCCTTCGAGCGCGTTGGCGGTCATGGCGATGATCCAGGGACGCTTCGGCTCGGGATATTCGGCGCGGAGGCGGCGGGCGCATTCGAGGCCGTCCATGACGGGCATTTGCACGTCGAGAAGAATGATGTCGAAAGTCTCTCGGGCGACGGCGGCGAGGGCTTCGGCTCCGTTGAGGGCGAAAGAAGGGGAGTAGCCGAGTTTCTGGAGCAGGAGGGTGGCGACGCGCTGGTTGACGGGATTGTCCTCGACGAGGAGGATGCGCAGCGGAAGGTGGCGCGCGAAACCGGGATCAAAGGGGAGCTCGGCGGGCGGGATCGTCCGAACAGGCGCGAGCGTCTGCGGGGCCGGGACGAGGGGGAGGTCGACGCGGAATTCGGAACCGCGGCCGGGCGTGGACTCGACGCGGATCTGACCGCCGAGGATGGAGACGAGGCGGTGGGTGATGGCGAGGCCGAGGCCGGTGCCGCCGTATTTGCGGGTGGTGGAGGCGTCGACTTGGGAGAAGGCTTGGAAAAGGCGGTCCTGGCGTTCCGGAGGGATGCCGATGCCGGTGTCGCGCACAACCAGCCGGAGGCGGTCGTTCTCGGCGGGGGTGTCGCCGGGGACGCGGGCGACGGTGACGACGACTTCGCCGCGCTCGGTGAATTTGACGGCGTTGGCGATCAGGTTGACGAGGATCTGGCGGACGCGAAAGGCGTCGCCGACGACGAGCGGGGGCACGTCGTCGTCCACCTGGCTGCGGAGCGCGAGGGTCCGGCCGACGGCGGGGGGGACCGCGATGTCGACGGCTTCGCGGACGGAGCGGCGGATGTCGAAAGGAGTGTTCTCAAGCTCGACGCGGCCCTGTTCGATTTTCGAGAAATCGAGGATCTCGTTGATGACGGAGAGGAGCGCATCGCCGCTGGTGCGGATGGTGTCGGTGAATTCGCGCTGGGCGGCGTTGAGCGGCGTGGATTGGAGGAGTTCCGCCATGCCCAGGACGGCGTTGAGGGGAGTGCGGATCTCGTGGCTCATGTTGGCCAGGAATTCCGACTTGGCGCGGGAGGCGGCCTGGGCGGCGCGGAGGGCGATCTCGAGGTCGGCCTTGGCGAGGCCGAGTTCCTCGGTGCGGTGTTCGACGCGAGTTTCGAGCTCGGCGAGGAGCGTGGAATTTTCGGCGGCGATCTGCCATTTGCGGCAGAGGGAGCGGGCGAGCTGCTGCACTTCGACGGGGTCGAAGGGTTTTTTGAGGATCAGGAGTCCGTCGCTGTCGGGGAAGCGGCGGGCGATGTCGCCGAGGGAGTAATCGGAATAGGCGGTGCAGAGGACGATTTGGATGTCGGGGTCGACGTCGCGAAGGCGCCGGGCGGTTTCGACGCCGTCGATGCCGGGGGGCATGCGGACATCGACGAAGGCGAGGGCGAAGGGGTTGCCGGCGGCGCGCGCGGCGGCGGCGGCGGCGACGGCGGGTTCGCCTTGGAGCACGCATTCCAGCTCGAAGCCCGCGATCGGTTCGGCGGGGGAGCTGAGCTGGGGCACGAATTCGGCGAATTCGCCGAACTGCGGGCGCGGCGGGGCCGCCGGGGCAAGGATCTTCCGGTAGTCGTCGTGGATGGAAGGGAGGTCGTCGGCGACGAGAATGCGGCGATGGTCAGGCGTCATGGGCGGTGCCTTGCGGTTGGCGGGGAAGTTCAAGCGTGAAGACCGCCCCGCGACCGGGACCGTCGCTGCGCACGCGGAGCGCGCCGCCGAGAAGACGGGCGGTATTGGCGGCGTTGTGCAAGCCGAAGCCGTGGCCTCCGGACTTGGTGGTGAAGCCATAGCTGAAGATCGAAACGAGCTGGTCGGCTTCGATGCCGACGCCGTTGTCGATGATGGCCACGGACAAGTGGGTGTCGGACGGGGTGCCCACGTGGATGCGGAGAAGGGGCTCGACCGGGGAGGCGGCGGCGAGGGCGGCGCGCGCGTTGGCCAGGAGATTGATGAGTATCTGCACGACGGCGCTGCGGTCGGCGTAGACAAGATGCGGGGGTTCGCGGTCGGCGCTCTGCTCGATGCGAAGGCATGAGGTGGATGCGTGCCCGTCGGTCTTGTCGATGAGGAGCGCCTCTTGGACGGCGTCGGCCAAGTCGAAGGTCTCGCTGCGGCGGGGGGCCTTGGCGAGGGTCTGCTGGCGGGCGACGATCTCCTTGAGATGGGCGACGCCGGTGCGGAGCCCGGAGAGTTCCTCGTCCGCCTTGTCGAGGTGGCCGAAGACATGTTCGGCGTAGGCGGCGACAAACTCGCGAAGCGCGGGGCCGTCGGGATGGGCGGCGAAAACCGCCGCGGCCTTGGGCGGGGGGGATCGGAGAAAGTCGCGGAGCGCGCCGGCGGCCACGGCGGCGCGGGCGCGGAGATGGTCGGCGAGGAGCTCGGCGGAGACGTTGATGCTGTTGAGCGCGTTGCCGATGTTGTGCAGCACGCCGGCGGCGACTTCGGCCATGCCGGCCTCGTGGGAAAGGCGGAGCATTTCGCGGGTGTTCTCCTTGAGGGTGTCCTGCGCGACCTTGCGTTCGCGCACCTCCTGGTCGAGGGCCACGAGTTGGCGGGCCAGCGTTTCGTCGCGGCGTCCGACTTCGAGAAGCATGGTGTTGAACGCCTCGGCGAGGGCGGCGACCTCCGCGGGGCCGCGCACGGCGGCGCGCACGGAATAGTCGCGGCGGGTGGTGACGTCTTCGGCGGTGAGCGCGAGTTTGACGATGGGGGCGGCGACGGCGCGCTCAAAGCGGCGGGCGAGAAAGAGGCCGAGGATGACGGTGAGGACGAAGGCGAAGCCGTAGACGGCGGCCCAGGTCAGCGCGGTGCGGCGAAGTTCGGCGCGGTTGTCGGTGACGATGAGGAGGCGTCCGTAGGTGTAGTCTTTGTTGACCACATCGACCGTGACGGCGACGGCGGGATCGATCGGCTCCTCGAAGAAGGATGGATCCAAGGGGCGCCCGTAGGTCGCGAAAGGAACGCCTTGTCCGTCGAAGAGAACGGCGGAGACGATGAGCGGATCGTGGCGGAGCGAGGAAAGGATTTCGGTGGCCTCCGTCGGATTGTCCACGGGCTTGCCGAAGGCGAGCGCGGCCGAGGAGTTGGCGGCGACGATGCGCGCGGTCGATTGGAGCGAACCGACCAGGCGGGCGCGCGCCTGACCGAAATGGTGGATAAAAAGGATGACGCCGACGGAAAGAAGGATGACGCCGCTCATCACGAAAGCGAAGACGAGCACGTGGCGGCGAAGCGAAGGGGTGCGGGCGCTCATGGAAATCGGGCTGCGGCGCGGGTGTCGGAGCGATAGATGTTGGCCAAGGCGAGCAGGCGGGAGCTGAGAACGAGGCCGGCCTCGCGGGCGGCTTCTGGGGCTATTTCGAAGCGCAGGGCTTTGTCTTCTCGAAAAATCCGGATGATACCGCCGGAGACGAGGAAGCCGGGGCCGTCGGAAACAGTGAGGACGGGGCGAGTGCGCAGCAGGGACAAGGCTTCGCGCGCGGGCATGCCCTCGATCTCCGCGGTGGCGTTGTCGAAATAGGCGACGTGCAAACCGGCCAGATCGGCGGGGCTTTTGATGCGGACGATGCGGAGACGATGGCCGCGGACCAGCTGGCGGTCGGCGAGGCGGATGAGCTCGTCCTCAAGCTGGCGGTTGCCGGAAACGCCGATCGAATAGGGAGCGATCTCGGCCGGGTTGCCTTTGGGCCAGTCGGTGAAGCGGACGAAGTTGACGAGGAAAGCGGCTTTGACGGCTTCGGGCGAAAGCGCGGCGGCGGCCGTGGATGTTTCGACCCCGGCGGCGCGCGCCGGGACGGGGCATGGGAGAATCGTCGTCGCGAGGAGAAGGCCGGAAAGCCCGGCGCTGATTGCGGAGGGAGGCATCAGCGGGAGGGGTGATAAGTGCCGTCACGCGGCGCGGCGGGCCGGGCGTGAAAAGCGGATGGAATCGTATTCCGCTCGCGCGGAGCACCAGGACCCGGATCCGACGGCGCCCATCCCGCCCGCAACGGTCCAGTCCCCGCATTGACGCGGGGCGCGGCAGAAAACGAGGCGCTGCAAACGGAAGTCGCGAGCATGGAGCGAGTCGGGTGAATACGAGCCGGGCGAGGGCCGCGGCGCGAGCGGTTTTAAAGGTATTTTCCATTCAAGTGCATCTGCCAGCACGGAGTGGAGGGGAAAACACCTCATGCGCGGCGGCTTGTCTTTTTGCTTTAGGCCCGGAGCCGCTTCGCGTCGGATAGCGGTTTTCCCCGCCTTAAATCCATGTTCGGCTTTCTCGCCTCCCAGCACCAAAAGACCCGCCGCCTCGCCTCCGATTGGCTCGAGCTCGCGGAAAAAGTCTTCAACTACCGCAAAGACGTGCTGACCGAGGCCGAGCGCGGCGAGTTGTCGGAATCGGCGGGATCGGTTCGGCAGCTCCTGCGGGAGAAGGCGGACACGGCCAAGCTGAAGCTGGGCATCGACTCGCTCGAGCGTGTGTTGCGGCGCCATGGCGGCGCGCACTATCCGAAGTCGGGGATCGTGGAGAATCTCGAATTTCTGCTCGTGGCGGCGATCGTGATCCTCGGTTTGCGGGCGTTCTATGTGCAGCCGTTCAAGATCCCGACCAACTCGATGTGGCCCTCGTATTACGGGATGACCGGCGAGGTATTCGGCTCCAAGGAGGAGGAGCCCTCGGCGGCCTCCCGCATGGTGCGGCTGGCGGCTTTGGGCGCGCAACCGCGGCGGATCGACGCTCCCGATAATGGCGAGGTCCTGATCCCGATGACGATCGAGCACCAGGCCTATTTCAGCAGGGTGAAGGGCCGGAAGTGGGTGGTGTTTCCCGCCCAGTTGAAACAGTATCAAATCCGTGTCGGCGGGCGGATGGCCAATCTGAAGGTGCCGGCCGACTACGACATGGACTGGACGATTCGGGATTATTATTTTCCGGGCGATAAGCGACGCCTCGCGGAGATATTGGTCGAACAGGCCTCGCGCGGCCCGCTTGAGCGCGGCACGATCAACGGAACGCAGGTCGTTTTCCTGAAGACGGGCAAGACGGTGCGCGCGGGCGAGCGCATGTTGTCGTTCGACGTGCTGACGGGGGACCAGCTTTTCGTGGACCGCGTAAGCTACCATTTCGTGCCCCCCAAGGTCGGCGACGGCTTTGTTTTCCGCACGGGCAACATCCCCGATTTGGCGCGAGTCGGCGGCGACCAGTATTACATCAAGCGGCTTGCCGGCGTGCCGGGAGACGAGTTGCGCATTGAGCGGCCGGTGCTTTACCGAAACGGCGCGCCGATCACCGGTTCGGAGGCCTTCGAGAAGAACGCCAAGGAGCAAGATCGCTATGTGGGCTATCGGCCCTCGTTTCCTGATCCGAGATATCCGGAATCGATTCTTTTGGCCGGGCAGACTTTCCGCGTGCCTGAGGCGGAATACGTCGCGCTCGGCGACAACTCGGCCAACAGCCTCGACAGCCGCTATTGGGGCACGGTGCCGGCGAAGGACGTCGTGGGGCGGCCCTTGTTCATCTATTATCCGTTCACGAAGCGCTGGGGGCCGGCGCCCTGAGCGATGGGCGGTGGGCGCGCCGCGTTGGAGCGGCCCGCCCAACCACGGGCGGAGGGCCCGTCCACCTACAGTCGAACGCTTCGGCTGCTGGGTGTTAGTCGGCCGGCGGGATCGGCGTCGTGAGCAACGCGGTGCTCAGGCCGGGCAAGCGCTCGGAAAACTGGCTTGCGGGGTCGGCTTGGCGGAGGGCGCGCTGGACCATGCCCATCTTGGCGTCGAGGTTGTCGATCATGCTGACGAAAACGGCTTCCGGCGTGGCGGCGTAGACGGCGGCGCCCCACTCGGGTTCGCCTTGGTGGCTGAGGATGATGTGTTCGAGGCGCTCGAGCCGATCGGAGTCGAGACGGGCCTTGATGCCGTGCTTGCGGGCGAGCTGATAGCCGAGGACGACGTGGCCCTGGAGTATCCCGCGGCGGGAGCGTTTCGTGGCGAGCGTGCCTTCGTATTCGATGGTCTTACCAGTGTCGTGCAGAAGGATGCCGGCCATCGCGAGATCGGGATCGACCTCCGTGTAGAGCGGGAGGAGCGCGCGGCAGGCGCGGGCCATGTGGATGGTGTGCTCGAGCAGGCCGTGCCGGTAGGCGTGGTGCATGGCGACCGCGGCGGGCGAGTAGCGAAACACCTCGCCGATCTCCTCGAAGACGCCGCGCACGGTCATGCGGAGCTCGTCGTGCCTGATGGCGTCGATGAAGGTTTGGAACTCGGTCCAGAGCGCGTCGCCGTTCTCCGGGGGAAGCTCGACGAGCGCATCGACGAGGCCGGGCTCGGCCGCGAGTTGTTCCTCGGAGAGGGCAAATGCCTTGGTGAGCTTGGGCGAGAAGCGGCCTTGGAAAGAGTCGTTGCGGCCCTCGATGCGGACCACGGCGCCTTCGCCCGCGGATTTGAACGGGTCGAAGAGCGGGCTGTCGCCGAAGACGGTGCAAGAAAAGGAGCCTCCGCGGTCGCCGAGTTCGAGAGAGAGGAACGGGTTGCCGTTGGAGGCGGTTTTGACCTGGAGCTTTTTTACGACGAGCACGGCGGCGAAAGGCGCGCCGGGGTTCAGGTCGGGGGACTTCAGTTCGCGAACGGTCAGGAGAGCGGGAGCATCGGCCATGGGCGCGAAGCTGCGACGGTGGCGCAGAGGGCTAAAGCCGAAAAACGCCGCTACGCGCGCTCAGCCGCGCAGCCGGACTTGGATGAAGGCGCCGCCGTTGGGGCTGTGCGTGCGCTTGATCTCGAAAAGGTCGATGGCGGCGAACAGGTCGCCGAGCTTCGGAAAGCCGTAATTGCGCGAGTCGAAGGAGCCTTGGTTCGAGATGTGGGAACCGACGCCGCCGAGGGCGGCCCAGCCATCTGCGTCGGCCTGGGCTTCGACCGCGTTGCGCAGCATCGTGAGAAGCTTGTGGTCGTGCTTCAGCTGGTTGGCGGAGGGCTTGGGTCGCGAGGCCTGCGCAGGCGAACGCGCCTCGTCGAGGTAAAGGAAACGCGTGCAGCTGGCGACGAAGGGCGCGGCGGCGTTTTTGCCGCCGAAGCCTATAACCTGTTTCCCGTCGGCGCGCAGGCGGAGGACGAGAGGAGTGAAGTCGCAGTCCGAGGAGACGAGGCAGAAGGTGCCGACATTTTTCGTGTAGAGGATGTCCATCGCCTCGATCAGCAGCGCCATGTCGGAGGCGTTCTTGCCCTTCACCAGATCGAAGTGCTGAACCGGTTGAATCGCGTAGTCGTGCAGCACTTTTTGCCAGCCGGCCAATTCCGACTTTTGCCAATTTCCGTAGGCGCGGCGGATATTGACGACACCGTAGCTGGCGAGCTCGGCGATGATGAAGTCGATGCGCGCGGCGGGGGCGTTGTCCGCGTCGATGAGCAGGGCGATGCTGTCCGTGGGCGAGGCGGGCGTGGGCATGCCGGAGCCTAGGCCGGGCGGCGGATCGGGAGCAAGCGCCGCGGGGAGGCGGCCCAAAGCGTTTCGCCCGGGGCGAGATGTTCGTTCCAGGCGACCCCGGCGGCCCAGGGGCTGAACGCGGGCAGGATGAGGCGAGCCGGCGACTGGACGAGCGCAGGCAGCTTGAGGCTGGCTCCGGCGCCGTCGCGGAAAACGTAGGCGGGGTGATGGTGGCCGATGATCTCGATGGGGGCGGGGGACGACGCGGGATGACGAATGTCGGCGGAGAACGGACGGTCGCCGTGATGGAGGATGAAGCGGCCGCGGACGACCGGCGCGGCGGTGGCGAAAGACCAGCTCGCGTCGTGGTTGCCCGCGAGGACGAGCACGGGCGAGGGCGAGGCGGCGACGAAAGCCTCGGCGCGTGCGCGTGATCGTGGCGCGGATCGGGCGGTGTGGAGGGAGTCGCCGAGCCAGACGAGCTCGGCAGGGGCGTAATCGGAGAGAAGGGCGCGGAGCGTGGTCTCGATCGCGTCGTCGCCCCAGGCGGGAAGGAGGTTGCCGGCGGCGCGGTGGCTCTCGGCGTAACCCCAATGGAGATCGGCGACGACGAGCGAGCGCGTCGCCTCGATGAAGAGCGCGAGGCGGGCGTCGAAGAGCAGGCCCGGGGCTATGGGTTGGTTAACCACTGAAGAGGCTGAGAAGCACTGAAGATGAATCGCTAAAGCTCGCTAAAGACCGCTAACCGGAAGCGGAGGTCGGTGGATCGGTTTAGCGAGGGTTAGCGCTGTTTAGCGGTTTCCAATCCGGCGGGTTGGCGAGGTTGCCATACATTTCGTGGTAGAGGCGTTCGATGGTGGTCTCGGGGTCTTCGAGCATCATGGTTTCACGGATACGCGAGACATACATGCCGAAGGCGAAAGGGCTGACGCGCCCGACATCCCTGAAATCGACAGGCAACTCGGCGGCGGAGTCGAGGAAGGCGAGCGCGGCGGGCAGATCGAGGAAGCGGGTGGTGGCCTCGGCGTAGGCCTCGGCAAGCAGGACGTGGTCGGGCTCATGTCTCCGAAGCACGTCGAAGAGAATCTCGGAGCTCCACTGGAGGGATTTGGACCCGCGCTCGGCGCCGTGGACGCGGCGCGGGACCATCAGGCCGGACTGGGCGACACCGCGGAACTGCCATTTGACGAGCTCGCTGTCGGCGAGGGCGGCGCGGAGATCGTCCTCGGCGTCCGCGCGGGTAAGGAGCGCGCGGATGGCGTCGACGGACGCGATGCGTTGAACGGGACGGAGCGTGAGCAGGAAGCCGTAGTCGTCGATGGTGACGAGGGCATTGCCGCCGAGCGTGCGTTGGATGCGCCGCGCGACGATGCGGGAAAGCGCGTCGTTGGCGGAGCGACCGATGAGGCAATGAAAGAAGTGGTGATGCAGGCCGGAAGCGGGTTCGGCGTGGCGCTCGACGAGAAGGAAGCCGTCGATCGGGATTCGGGAGATTTTAGCCTGGAGCCGGAAATGGCGAACGAGCGCGGCCGCGTTGTCGGGAGTGAAATCGTAGTGGGATACGAGATACGCTTCGGCGGAGGGGGACGTGTCGGAAGTCTGAACCACGGAGGACACGGAGGGCAAGGAGAGGGCGGACGGAGGAGATGCGGAGGCTTGGAAGTTTGCCTCGGCTTGATCCTCTCCGTGTCCTCCGTGCTCTCCGTGGTTCAATAGCTTCGAGACGGCGGTGCGGAGCCGGACGACTTCGGTGGCGAGGCCGCTGGCGAGGGGCATCTTGGCGGCGTTCCAGCGAGGAACGGTGGGGAGGGACGAATCGGCGGCGGCGACCTTGGCGGTGAGCAGAGTGGTTGAGACCAGGCGCACGCAGCGGGCGTTGAGGACGAAAATGTCTCCGGGGCGGAGGCGTTTGATGAAGGTCTCCTCGACTTGCCCGAGGTTGCGGCGGCCAAGACGCACGGTGACATGGACGCCGGAGGAAATGGTTCCCACGTTTTGATAGAACTCTCGGGCGACCTTGGGCGCGGGGAGGGAGAGGTGTCCGTCGGAGTTGATGAAGATCTTTCCGAAGAGGCGGGCGTAGGCTTTCTCGAGCGAGCGGCCGCCGCCTTGGAGGTAGTGGAGGACACGGTCGAAGAGTTCACGCGAAAGTCCGGCGAAGGGGTGGGCGCGACGGACGAGCGCGTAAGCCTCGTCGGGCGCGGTGTCGGCGAAGACGGCGATGCCGACAAGGTGTTGGGCGAGGACGTCCGCGGGGTTCTGCGGGAGGCGAAGCGGTTCGAGCTGGCGGGCCCGCATCAGGCGGACGGTGGCGGCGCATTCGGCGAGGTCGTTGATGTTGGTGGCGACCAGGAGGCCGCGGGCGGTCTGGCCGGGGGCGTGGCCGGAGCGGCCGAGACGCTGGAGGGCGCGGGCGACGCCCTTCGGGGCCGAGACCATGACGACGAGATCGATGGAGCCGATGTCGATGCCGAGCTCGAGGGAGGTGGAGCAGACGACGGCGCGGAGTTCTCCGCGTTTGAGCCGATCCTCGACCTCGAGGCGGACCGCGCGGTCGAGCGAGGCGTGGTGGACCTCGATCCGATCCGCGAAGCCGGGAAGAAGTTGCTTGAGGCGGAGACCGATGGTTTCGGCGCCGGCGCGGGTGTTGGTGAAGACGAGCGTCGTGCGGTAGCGCGTGAGGTCGGCGGCGAGTTCGCGGAGCACCCGGGTGCCGGTGTAGCCGGCGGCGGGGTATGGATTTTTCGCGAGAGGAGAGAAGACGGAGACGTCGGAAGGATTGGCGGAGTCGACCTCGACGATCTCGCAAGGACGCTCGGGGCCGGCGAGGAAGCGGGCGAGTTCGGGCAACGGGGAGACGGTGGCGGAAAGGCCGATGCGGATCAGCGCGGAAGAACGACAGCGGACAGAGCGACAGAGCGCGGATGTATTCTCCGACTGGCTGTGCTTCTGTTGCTCTGTCGGTCTGTCCCTCTGGTCGCGAAGCGCCTCCAAGCGCTCGGCGGCGACGGCGAGAAGGCTGCCGCGTTTGTTTTCGGCGAGGGCGTGGAGTTCGTCGACCAAGAGGAAGCGAGCGGTCGCGAGCGCGGGAGCCCAGCTCGGCTGGGAGAGCAGGAGGGTGAGGCTTTCGGGCGTGGTGACGAGGATGTGCGGCGGCTTTTTCTTCTGAGCGGCGCGGTCCTTTGCGGGCGTGTCGCCGGTGCGCGCGGCGACGCGGACAAAGTCCCAGCCGAGCTCGGTGAGCGGAGCGTGGAGATTTTTTTGGAGATCGTAGGCAAGGGCGCGAAGCGGAGAAACGTAGATGGCGACGACGCCGCGGGAAGGGAGCGCGTCGGCGTCGCGGAGGCGGGCGAGGAGATCGAAGACGCCGAGGAAGGCGGCGAGGGTTTTGCCGGTGCCGGTGGGCGAGGAGAGAAGGACGGAACGGCCGGCGAGGATATGAGGGATGGTGGCGGCCTGGGCGGCGGTCGGCGCGGGAAAGCGGCGGGAGAACCAGGACTCGAGCGCAGGGTGCAGCCCCACGAGAGCGGAGTCGGTCGGTTTATTCCGGCGAGGCATCGGTGAAGAGATCGGCCTCGGTTGGTGCGAAAGCGTGGCTTGCGGCGGCAAGGCGGCGGCAGGTTTCGAGCGTGTCGATGTCGGCGGGGGTCTTGTCGGAGCGGATACGGGCGATACGCGGGAAGCGGAGGGCGAAGCCGCTGTCGTGGCGGGCGCTGGGCTGGATGCGGTCGAAGGCGACTTCGAGGACGGTGTCGGGGATCACGCGCCGGACGCGGCCGAGCTCCTCGAGGGTGTTGGCGATGAAGTGTTCGGTGAGCGTCGCGATCTCGGCGTCCGTCAGGCCGGAGTAGGCTTTGCCGACCGTGCGGAGGGAGTTCGTGGATTCGTCGCGGACGGCGAAGGTGTAATCGCTCAGGACGCCGCGGCGCTTGCCGTGGCCCTGCTCCACGGCGACCACGACGACGTCGAGGGTGGCGTAGGCTTTCTTGAGCTTGAGCCAGGCGAGACCGCGGCGACCGGGCGTGTAAGGCGAGACGGGGTCTTTGGCCATGAGGCCTTCGTTGCCGCGCCGCCGGGCGGCTAGAAAGGCGGCGTCCACCTCGACGGCGGTGGTCGCGGCGACCACCGGGGCGAGGTGGAGAAGGGAGGGCTGTGTGCTGAATCCTGATAGCTGAAGGCGGAATAGGGACTCGAGGTGTTGAAGACGCTCGCGGAGCGGCGATTTGAGGTGGGACTCGTTGTTCAGCCAGAGGAGATCGTAGGCGGAGTAGGCGAGGGGGATCTCCTGACCGAGGAAGAGATCGTCGCCTTCGCGGCGGCGGTTGAGGCGTTTTTGAAGGTCGGCGAATGGGAGGGCGCGGCCGTCGCGCCAGGCGAGGAGTTCACCGTCGAGGATGCAGTCCGCGGGGAGTTCGAGGCGGGCGGCGCGGACGAGTTCGGGAAACTGGTCGGTGATGCGGTGGAGATCGCGGGAGTAGAGTTCGACGCGGTCGCCCTGCTTGTGGAGCTGGCAGCGGATGCCGTCGTATTTTTCCTCGAGCCAGACGGGGGGCGGCAGGCGTTCAAGAATCGCGGCGGCGGTGGGCTCGGGGCTGGCGAGCATGAACTGGAGCGGGTGGAAGACGCGCAGCGCGATGGCGGAGAGCGTGTCGGAGAAAGCGGCGCGGACGACGGCGGGGAGATCGCCGCAAAGAAGATTGGCCTCGCGGATGGCGTCGACGGGGCGGGCGGTGGCGGCGGCGATGGCTTCCTCGACGAGGCCCTCGCGCAGTCCGATGCGGAGATCGCCGGTGATGATCTTGATGAGGTATTTGGCGGCAAGGGGCGTGAGACGGCGAAGCGTGGCGATGAGCAGGTCGAGCTTGGAGGAGGGGCCGGAGGCAGCGGCGAGGTCGGAGAGGAGCGCTTCCAGCTCGGGGAGCGGAAGAGGAACGTGAGGCGAGGGAATGCGCTTTGGCGCCGCGAGGAGGGCCTCGGCGGTTTCGCCGCTGTCGGCATAACGACGGTAGGCGGCGCGGAAGTCGCCCTCGTTGTGGCCGGAGACATCGATGACGGCGCGGCGGAGGAGCGACCAGCCGGTGTTGAGGGCGCGCGGGTCCGATTGGGGGAATGGCCGGCCGGTGAGGTAAAGAGCGGCGCGGGCGGCGTCGTCGGATGTCAGGGCGGCGAAGTGATCGCGGAGGAGGGATGTTTTATCGAGTTTCGAGGCGGTCTCGCGGATGCGCTCGGAGACGGCGGAGAGGGCGTCGAGGGTCGCGGAGGAAGGAGGGGCTGAATCCGGAATTTGGACACAGAGGTCGCGGAGCTCCGACACAGAGGGCACAGAGGTCGAAGCAAAAGACGGAAGAGAAGCGGACGAGGGAGGGAGAGTTAGGTCGAGTTGGTTGTCCTGGTTGATGGCCCACGCTTCGACGCCGCGGTCGCGGAGGTCGCGGGCGAACTCGGTGGCGAAGCCGTGCAGGGTGAGGACTCGCTGGGGCTGGGTGAGCTCGACGAAGCGGAGGAGGTCCGGGTAGTCGGCGTGGTCGGAGAGCGGGAACGCGGCGTCGCATTGGTAGCGAAAGCGCGCGCCGGGATCGAGCGCCCAGCCGGTGAGGACGGCGGTGCGGCGTCGGGGGATTTTTCGGACAAATGCGGAGTTGGCCGTCTGCGGCGGGCAGATGACGACGTGGCCGGCGCAGGTGGAGGCATCGAAGGCGACGTAGGGCGGAAAGGTGATGCCGAGCGCTTCATAGATGCCGGTGAGCCGGTGCGTCTGCGGGTGCAGCATAACGGGCAGCGAGGCGCCGGCGAGGGAGCGGAGGATTTCCTGGCTCTTGCCGAGGCTGTAGCCGAAGAGCACGGGCGTTTCGTTTTCCTCCAGGACGGCGCGGCACCAGGCGAGGACGTCGGCGAGGACGCGCTCGGTGGGCGGGAGCGTGTAGTGGGAGCGGCCATACGTCGTCTCCATGATGACGAGGTCGGCGGGCGGCGGCCGGCAAAGTTCGGCGGAGCGACCGGGGCGGAGCTTGAAGTCGCCGGTGTAGAGGAGGCGGCCGTGTTCGGGGTGATCGAGCGCGATCATGGCCGAGCCATGGATGTGGCCGGCGGGGTGGAGGGTGACGGTGACTTCCGGGTGGTCGGGGGAGAGCGGGGCGGGTTGGTGGAAAGGCAATTCGAGCTCCACGCGGTCGCCTGCCCGATCAGGCATGCGGGCGCGCATCAGAGCGGCGGTGCCCGGGGAGAGGAGGACCTCGCGGTGCGGCGCGAGGTGGTCGAAATGGGCGTGCGAGACGAAGCAGCGGTCCACCGGATGGTGGGCGTCGAGCCACCAGCCGAGTTGAGGCAGGTAGAGTCCGTTGCGGTATTTAACCTCCCAGGGCATCGGACCAATTTAGCGGACGCGGGGGCTAATCAACCCAGTTGGCTACAAAAGGCGCAGAAGATGCAAAATGAAGGAGTATCTGTTTTTTAGCCGCAGATTACCCGGATGGGCGCGGATGGCGGAGTATTTAATCCGCGTTAATCCGCGTAATCCGCGGTTAAATTTGAGAACTAAACGATCCGTGAACCACGGGCATTGGCCTATCTATTTGCCTTGGAGGGAGAACTTACCGGGGCCGGTGAAGAGGAGGCCAATGCAGACGACCATCATGGTCGCGGGATAGTCGGCGGCGTCCCACCCGCCGAAGGGAAAATATTTCCAGATCGAGGCGACGCCCATGGTGATCGTTAGCGCGAGGGCGGCGGGGCGGTGGGCGAAGCCGAGGATGAGGCAGATCGCGCCGAGGGTCATGGAGAGGATGGCGGCGAGTCCCCACCACTGGTAGCCGTAGTCGACGCCGAGATAGCTCACGGCGCGGCCGATTCGCGCCCAGGAATCGGGATCGGCGAGACGATGCAGACCGTGGAGCAGAAGGAACGAGAGGCCCACGCCGACGCGCAGCACGAGCAGACCGAAATCCTGGAAGCGGTCGAGGAAGGCCCAGCGGAGCATCGGACGGGCGGGCGCGGGTTGCGGTGATCGGGACGGGAGACGCGGAACGGACTCAGGCCCCGGTGGGGTTTGTGAGCGTGGCGAGATACTTGCGTTTGATCAGGCGCCAGGCGGTGACGAAGAAGGCGGTCAGAGGAATGGCGAGGATCATGCCTAGGATGCCGCCGAGCGCGGTGCCCCAGAAGAAGATCGAGAAGATGATCGTCACGGGATGAAGGCCGGTGCGGTCGCCCATGATCTTGGGCGTCAGATACCAACCCTCGATGTTCTGCACGACGACAAACACCCCCACCACAAGGAGCAAGAGATTGAAGCCGCCTTCCGGCTGGAGAAAGGCGAGAGGGAGCGCGATGCCGAGGCCGATGATCGTGCCGAGGTAGGGCACGATGTTAAGGATGCCGAGCATGAGACCGATGAAGAGGCCGAACTTGAGGCCGACGAGGGTGAAGCCGATGGCCAGCATCACGCCCATGATGAGCCCGATGATGAGTTGTCCGCGGAAAAAGGATACGACGATGGAAACGAATTCGCGGACGAGAAAGACGATGTCGGCGCGCGGGCCGGGCTTCAGAAAGTTGAGCTGGTCGCCGAGGCTTCTGGTCGGGTCGCCGCTGGAGAGCAGGAAGAAGAAGAGGTAGATCGGGATGACGGCGAGGCTCGTGAGCACGCCGAAGAGACTGAGGACGCCGGACCCCGCCGCCTTGAGGGACGGGATGGCGTGCGTGGCGAGCCCCTGCGCCTCTTCCATGAGCTTCTGCACCGCGTTCTTGATCGTGGGATTGGCGAGGTAACGTTGCGCGGCCTCGACCCATTGCGGGTAGTTCTTCTCGCCGTAGGCGACGGCGTTGTTCCAAAGGTCGGGAATGTAGCCGATGAAATCGAGCAACTGCGTAATGGCGGGCGGCACGATGGTCACTCCCAGCCCGGTGAGCACCACCAGGAAGGCGCCGAAGATCAGGATTACCGAGGAAAGCCGGCTGAAGCGGAGCTTGCGCTCGAGCAAGACGACCAAGGGCATGAGCACGAGGGCCATGATGCCGGCGGTGATGAGCGGCCAGAGCACGCCCGAGAACATGCCGATCAGGAAGATGCCGAGGAAGGCGAGGCCTACCATCAGGGCGCCGGCGGCGATGAACGCAAAGAGGCCCAGCGCGAAGCCGGCGATGCGGCGCTGGATCGGCGAAAGGAGAGGCGCGGAAGCGTCTTCGGCAGGCGGTGCGCTTTCAGGAACGGGTGCGTCGGCCATAGGATTGTCTTAAGCAAAACCCGCCGGGTTGGCGCGGGGCGAGGAAAGTTTTTGGGCGGACAAGGTTGCGCGCCGGCCCGGATACGTAGGCTGTCGGTCGACCACCATGCAATCCGCGCCCGCCACCCACATCCACATCAAGGGAGCCCGAGAGCATAATTTGAAGAACCTCGAGGTGCGGCTGCCGCGCGGGAAACTGGTGGTGATCACGGGGCCGTCGGGTTCGGGCAAATCGTCGCTGGCTTTCGACACGCTCTATGCGGAGGGCTACCGGAAATACATGGAGTCGCTCTCCACGCAGGCGCGGCAGGTGCTGGAGCAACTGAAGCGGCCGGACGTCGATTTCATTCACGGGCTCTCTCCGGTGCTCGCCATCGAGCAACGCACGGGCAACGGCTCGCCCCGCTCGACCATCGCCACGGTGACGGAGATCGCGGACTACGCTCGGCTGCTTTGGGCGATTCACGGAGAGCAGCGTTGCCCGAAGGACGGCGGGCGGGTGGTCCAGCGTTCGCTCGACGACAATGTGCAACATGTGCTGACGGGCTGCGCGGGCGAGCGGATCATGCTGCTCGCGCCGGTGATGAGCGCGAAGCCGAGCGTGTTGCGCGACGAGCTGCCGAGGCTAAGGCAGCGCGGGTTTCAGCGCGTGCGACTCGACGGCGAGGTGAAGAACCTCGACGACCCGCATCTCATCCCGAACGGGCAAGGCTCGAAGGAAATGGCGGTGGACGTGGTCGTGGACCGGCTCGTGGCGGTGGCGGAGCAACGCTCGCGATTGGCGGACTCGCTGGAGCTGGCGTTTCGCGAGGGCAAGGACCGCGTGATTGTGCTCGCGCAGAAGTCGGGCGCGGCGGCGGACGCGTGGCGCGAGGTGCATTTGTCGCAATCGCTGGCCTGCGAAGTGTGCGGAGACGTTTTCGAAAAACTCACGCCGCGGCATTTCTCTTTCAACAACCGCGAGGGCGCGTGTCCGGATTGCGACGGGCTGGGGCGGAAGCTGCGCTTTGTGCCGGAATTGATCGTGCCCGATCCGGCGAAGTCGGTGCGCGGAGGAGCGATCAAGCCGTGGCGGATCGGCGGAAAAAATCTCATCATCAAGCACAACGCCCTCCTGAAGCAGCTGGCGGAGCAGTTGCCCTACGATCCGGAGACGCCCTGGAGCGAACTGCCGGAGGGGACGCGCAAGGCGATCCTGTTCGGCGCGGGCGAGCGGCAGTTTGCCTTTAAGCTGAAACGCATGCGCGAGGCGCGGGCGATGCCGTTTCCCGGCGTGATCGCGGATTTGGAGGAGAGTTTTCGCGGGACGGACAGCGACGGGTTTCGCGCGCGGCTGACGACTTTCATGGTGAGCGGGCCGTGCCCGATGTGCCGTGGCGGGCGCCTCAACGAGCGCAGCGCGGCGGTGAAGTCCGGCGGGCTCACGATCACGGAGTTTTTCTCGCGGGACGTGGCCTCGGCGCATGCGTGGGCGAAGGGGTTGTTGGACGTGGTGGCGAGCGAGGCGGTCCGAGAGATCGCGAGCGGCATCGAGCAGCGGCTGCGGTTCCTGCTCGAGACGGGGCTTGGCTACCTGACCTTGAATCGCGACTACGACACGCTCTCGGGCGGCGAGGCGCAGCGCGTGCGACTGGCGACGCAGCTCGGCATGGGGCTGATGGGCGTGATCTACGTGCTCGACGAGCCGAGCATCGGCCTGCACCCGGCGGACAACGAGAAGCTGCTCGCGACGCTGACGGAGCTGCGCGATCGCGGGAACACGGTCGTGGTGGTGGAGCACGACGAGGACACGATGCGCATCGCGGACGAGATCGTGGAGATGGGGCCGGAGGCGGGCGTGGAAGGCGGGCGGATTTTATTTCAAGGCACGCCGACGGAGCTGATGGCGGCGCCCTCGAAGCAGACGCGCACCGGACCCTTTCTGGCGCGGAAGCTGAGCGTGACTCGCGACGCGAAGCCGAAGGCGGCGGACGGGTTGTTTCTGACGGTGCGCGAGGCGCGGGAGAACAACCTCAAAGGCGTGGACGCGCGGTTCCCGGTGGGCTTGCTGACGGTCGTCACGGGCGTGTCGGGATCGGGCAAGAGCACGTTGGTGAACGACGTGCTGGCGGCGGCGGCGGCGCGAAAGCTGAACGGCGCGAAAGCGATTCCGGGCAAGCACCGCCACATCGAAAATCTGGATAATTTCGAGAAGCTCGTGCAAGTGGATCAGTCGCCGATCGGGCGCTCGCCGCGGTCGAACCCGGCGACGTATGTGGGCTTGATGGACCCGCTGCGGGATTTGTTCGCGATGGTGCCGCTGGCGAAAGTGCGCGGCTACACGGCGAGCCGGTTTTCGTTCAACGTGCGCGGCGGGCGTTGCGAACGCTGCGCGGGCGACGGGGCGATCAAGCTGGACATGCAGTTCATGGCGGACGCCTATGCGCCGTGCCCGAGCTGTGGCGGGCGGCGCTTCAATCGCGAGACGTTGGAGATTTTATTCCACGGGAAATCGATCTCGGACGTGCTCGACATGTCGGTGAGCGAGGCGATCGGGATTTTTAAGAACATCCCGAAAATCATGGACCGGTTGGAGACGCTGTCGGCGGTGGGGCTGGGTTACCTGACGCTCGGGCAGAGCGCGACGACCTTATCGGGGGGCGAGGCGCAGCGGCTGAAGTTGTCTTTGGAGCTGAGCAAGCGTCAGCAAGGCGGCACGCTGTATGTCTTGGACGAGCCGACGACGGGGCTGCACTGGGTGGACATCCAGCATTTGATGGACCTGCTCTTTAAGCTGCGAGACGCGGGCAACACGCTGATCGTGATCGAACATAACTTGGACGTGATCAATCTGGCCGACTGGCTGATCGACCTCGGCCCGGGCGGTGGCTCGGCGGGCGGCGAAATCGTGTATGCGGGAGATCGCGCGGGGATCGAGAAGGAGACCCGGAGTTTGACGGGGCGGGCGCTGGCTAAGTGGGCCCGAGGCGCCAAGCGCGTTGCTTGAGCGCGCCGACGATCCGGCCGCCAAAAAAAAGCCCCGGTCCGAGTTGGACCGGGGCGAAGAAGCCCGGGATGGGCGCGGCTACACTTGGGAATCAGACGTCTAGGATGGCGATGTCGTGGGCCTTGATGGAGACGTCGATCGTCTTGCCCTTGGCGTCCCAGACTTTGGTCTTCTGCGCTTCGCCGCTGTTGTTGATCACGACGAGTTTCTTCTGCTTGGCGAAGAAGGCGGACTCGGTGCGGATGTTGGAGCTGTTCCAGGTCTGGAACCCGGCCTCGCGGTTGGCGGCCCAATGGATCGCGCGGTGGATGAGACGGGTGTTCTGGTAGGCGAACTTGTGGCCGGAGAGGTAAACGGCGCGGCCCTGGCCAAACTCGTGGGTGGCGAGGCGGGGCGAGTTGCCGTTGGCGAGGAGGACCTTGGTTCCGGGGCCGAAGACGTAGAGGCCGTCGACTTCCTTGCCGAAGTCGGGGGCGGACTCGAGGTCGGTGGTGATGAAGTGCTTCGCGTCGGAGACGGTGAACTTGTATTTGCCGTTGGCGAGGCGCTCGCCGCGGTCGCGGTCGAGGCCGAGCACGTGCGAGAGGGCGAAGAACTGGCCGGGCTTGGCGGGCGTGGCCGAGGGCTCGGCGATGCCGATGAGGCCGCCGCCTTTTTGCACCCAGCGGGTGAGGAGGGCGTTGATCTCGGCGTCGTCCCAGTCGGCGCCGCCGCTCCAGGAGGAGCCGGCGCGACCGCAGTTGACGATGACCTTCACGTCCTTCGGCACGCCCTTCTTGCGGAGGTCATCGAAGCTGAGGAACACGACGTCGAGGGGCAGGCCGGCGAGGGACTCGACGAGCTCGATGTAGTCGAGGCCGGGGATGAAGTGGCCGGAGGAGACCCAGGCGCGGAGATCGCCCCAGGCGGTGAGGATGGCGACCTTGAAGGGCGCGACGTAGGGAGCGTCGCCGGCGTGGAATTGCTTGAGGAGGCGGAATTCGTTCGCGAGGCCGGCGATGTAGTCCTGGAAGTCGGGGAAGGGCTGGACGAGCGAGAGGTAGCCGCCGAGGCCGATGCGGTCGATGGGCGCGCGGAGGATGCCGCGGCGTGCGTCGATCCAGAAGTTCTTCGCGTCGAGGGTGGGGTTGCCGCCCTCCTTGAATGTGGGCTCGCCCTTGAGACCGGTGGGGAAGAGGTAGGGGTGGAGGCGGAGCTCGTGGGTTTTGACGCCCTTGGAGTGGGCGCAGAGGCGGACCTCGAAGGCGTTGAAGACGCACTTGATGAGTCCGTCGAAGCCGAACTCCTTGAAGCGCGGGCTGGAGGGTTCCACGCCGACCCAGTGGTCGTCGTAGAAGACGTAGGCCTTTTTCCCATACTTGTGGGTGAGGTCGATGCACTTGCGGCCGAACTCGATCACGAAATCATGGATGAACTCCATGTAGTCGCGGTAGCGGCGCGAGGGGGCGTTGTGGGTGGAGTTGTAGAGGCCGCCGTTGACGAAGTCCTCGGAGGTGAGCTTGTAGCCGTATTTCTTGGCGAAGAGCGTCAGGGCGCGGGGGCTGACGGTCATCTCGTAGTCGGCCCAGTCGGAGTAGATGTCGCGCAGGGTCTTCTGGTCGGAGCCCCAGAACCAGGAGAAGTTGTAGAACATCGACGTGTAGCGCACGACGGAGGTGTCGGGGTGGTCCTTCAGCCACTTGTCGAGGAAGGCGAGGATGACCTTCTGGGTCTCGGGGTGCATCGGATCGACGGCGGCGAGGTGCTCGCGGTCGCCCCAATTGTTCGTGATGTGGTTATACATCGAGATCTCCTCCCAGATGCGGAAGGCGAGGAAGTTCACGGTGTATTTGTGACCGGCCTCGGCGCCGGTGATCTTCACGACGCCCTTCTTGGCGTCGAAGGACCACTGCTTCTTGGCGACCTCCTTGCCGGTGGTGCGGTCGAAGACCTGCCACCATTTTTGAGGATCGTCCTCGGCGTTCACGACGAACTGCTCGGTGAAGTAGCCGTCGAGGAGCTTGATCGAGACGGAGGACTTTTCCGCCACGATCGGGAAGCTCATCAGGAAGTTCTGCTGAAGCTTGTTGAGGTTCTCGCGGGCCCAGGGCTGGACGGAGCGGACGAGGCAGACCGTCGAGTAGATGTCGTAGCCGGACTGGACGATCTCGGGGGAGAGCTGGGTGCCGTCGCTGTCGCGAATGGTGTCGGCGCCCCACTTTTGGGCGAGGTCGAGCGTGAGCTTCTCATAGCCGGCTTCGCCCGGGAGGGTAAAGGACCCGGAGGTGAGGGAGGAGTTCTTGGACATGTGGAGGGAAAGGGAAGGGCGGGATAAAGGCGGAGATCTGAGACCTGAGACCTGAGAGCTGAGACCTGAAACTTGAATTCGGACGGATGCGCGGGGTGGTGGCGCGAGGGTCAATGCGGCGCGGAGCTGAGGCGGGACGCCATGTCGAAGCTCGGGTGCGGGGGTTGGTTGTAGCCGACATTTTGCCAGGCGAGCGCGAAGCGATACTGCCGGTCGTGGAGCAGGGTGACGCAGCGATAGGGCGTGGGGATGGCGCTCACGTAGATGCGCAGGGCGGAGCTGTCCGTGGTGCGCCAGACGACTTCTTCGCGCCAGTCGCCGAGAATGTCGCCGGAGAGAACGGGATTGGCTTTGGTGCCGTTGTTCCAAGTGCAGCCTTCGGCGGAGAGGAGGCGGGACTCTTCGCCGTCCTTCCAGTTCCACTTGTTGATGTGGGCGCGGTCGAGGAGCTCGCGTTGCGGATCTCCATCCCACCAGACGGCGAAGTTGGCGGCGCCGGGGCGCTTGGTCGAAATCGAGCGGCCCTTGGCGTTGAAGAGATCGCCGGAGTTGACCGCCCAGCACTCGGAGCCCGGATGGCGGGGGTCGATGTCGATGGCCACGCCGCGGCCGACGTCTTTTTCGGCGGGCGTGCTCCAGAGGACTTTTCCGGTGCGCGCGTCACGGAAACTGGCGCCGATGCGGCCATTGAACTTGGGTGATTCGTGCGGCGAGAAACTTTCCAAGCCGGGGCGGGTCGGGTCGAGGTCGGAGACGTGGAGGGCGTCGCCATGGTGGAGGCGGGTGGTGAAGAGACCCTTGCCGTCGTCATCGAGGGTCATGGCGCCGTAGATGATCTCGTCGCGGCCGTCGCCGTCGACGTCGGCCACGGAGAGCTGGTGGTTGCCCTGGCCGCCGAAACCGCGATTGGACTCGGGACCGGCCTCGGAGTCGAAGACCCAGCGTTTGGCGAGTTTGCCGCCGCGGAGGTCCCAGGCGGCGACCACGGTGCGGGTATAGTAGCCGCGGGCCATGATGAGCGAGGCGCCCTTGCCATCGAGAGAGGCGATGCCGGCGAGGAAGCGGTCGCAGCGATTGCCATAGCCGTCGCCCCACACGGCCTTGAGTTGTTCGTCGGTGGGGTTCTCGGTGTCGGGGTGGCGAGGCGGATCGTAACGGACGGAGTCGATGGCGGCGCCGGTTAGGCCGTTGAAAACGGTGAGGAACTCGGGACCGCGCAGGATGTAACCCGCGCCGTTGCGGTGGTCCGCCGTGGCGTCGCCGATGACTTTGCCGACACCGTCGACGGTGCCGTCGGCGGTCTTGCAACCGAGCTCGGCTTTGCCGTCTCCGTCGAAGTCGTAAACGATGAACTGGGTGTAGTGGGCGCCGGAGCGAATGTTGCGGCCGAGGTCTATCCGCCAGAGGCGGGTTCCATCCATGCGGTAGGCGTCGAAGTAGGTGTTGCCGGTGACGCCGCCGTGGGAGTTGTCGTGGGCGTTGGAGGGATCCCACTTCACGAAGAATTCAAGCACGCCGTCGCCGTCGACATCGCCGACGGAGCCGTCATTCGCGGAATAGGTGTAGGCCTCGCCGTCCGCGAACTTTCCCCAAGGGCGCGTGGTGCCGCCTTCGGGGCGTTGCAGTGGGATCTCCAGCCAGGCTCGCGCGGGGGCGTTGCCATCCAGCGAGAAGGCGGATGAGGCGTCGTATTCCTTGCCTTGGAAAATCGGACGCACGAAGTAACGAAGCTCGCCTTGTCCGGGGCTGAGATCCGAATAGCTGGTGGGGCCCGCGAGCGGGGAGGAGTTGAGCTTTACCGGAGCGCCCTCGCCGTTGGCGCGGTAAAGGTTGAAGGAAGTGCCGGCGGGATCGGAGCCGAGAAGGCGCCAGGAGACGAATACGCGGCCGTCGGGTTGTTTGAGCGCGACGACACCGCGTTGCAGAGGTTCGAGCGGCGGGGGCAGGGGAACTGCGGAGAGCGAGGCGGCCAGAAGAAAGCTGAACAAACCGGAGGCGGCCCACCGGCGAACACAGAGGGGATGCATGAATTTGGGGGTGACAGAAGTCTGACGGTAAAACTCGGTGTGAGGTGACGGAGCGGCAAACGACGGAGACACCTTACAGTATGAAATTATTTTTGGGATTGGCGATTTTCATATCGGGAACCACGGGCGCCGTTCAGACGGCGCGGGCGGGGGCGCTATTCGCGGGTGATTTGCAGGGCTGGGTGATCGAGCAAGTGCCGCAGCCGGGGGCGTCGGTGACGGCGCGCGACGGAGTCCTGGTGATCGACGACAAAGCGGGCGCGACCGTGTGGCGTCGCGAACCGCTGCGCGCCCCGGTAAGGATACGTTTCACCGCGACATTGCCCGGCGGCGAGGACCGGCGCGTGTCGGACCTCAATTGCTTTTGGATGGCGAGCGATCCGCGCTCGCCGGGGGACTTTTTCGACGCGGGGAAAACGGGCCGCGACGGACGTTTCGCGAGCTATGACGGCTTAAAAACCTATTATGTCGGCTGCGGTGGAAATGGGAACACGACCACGCGTTTCCGTCGCTACGACGGCCAGGGCGCGCGGCCCTTGCAGCCTGAGCATGATCGCAAGGAGAAGGAGGCCTTGCTTGAGAAAGACCGATCCTACCGGATCGAGATCACGGTGGATGCCCACGGACGCACGACTTGGGCGCGGGACGGCGTGGTGTGGTTCGACTACCTCGACCCCGAGCCGCTGCGCGAAGGGTGGTTTGGTTTTCGCACCGTGTGGTCGCGGATCGAGATTCGAGACTTTTCGGCCGAAATGATGCCGGACGCGGCGTTGAACCCGGAGTCGGCGCCGTCTCCGGCGGCCGTCGGCGCCGCCAAGGAATAATCTTACGGTCCGAGGCTGCGGAGGTGGTTGCGCCGGGGCGGGGACAGCTAACATGAACCCGTTCCCGCATTTCCCCTGCGACGCCGGTTGCGTCGTTTAACCCCGTCCCGAGATACCGCCCATGCGCCTACCCCTGCTCGTCTGCTGTTTCGCCGCCTTGTCCAGCCTTGGTTTCGCCGCCGATTCGGAACTTGGCCGCCGGTCTCCTCCGGAACGACGGACCATCGTTGATCGCGTCACCGGCCGCTCGCTCGTCACGCTCACCGACGCGCCGAGCCATGAGATGAAGATCTACCAAACCCACCCGCAGTGGGCCTCGGACGGCACGCACATCATTTTCCGCTCTTCGGAGCGCAATCCCGCGAAGACGCCGCAGGCTTACGCGGTCAACGAAATCACGGGCGACATCGTCCAGCTCACCGACGGGCCGGATGTCGACACCTACTCGCTCAATGTCTCGCGCCACGGCATGCGGCTTTTTTTCCTCCGGGGAAAGCCCGCCGAAGGTCCGCAACGCCTCGTGGTCCTCGACATGGCGGCCGTGCTGGCCGACAGCGCGGCGGGCGCGGTGAAGGAGCGCTCCGCCTACGAACGCCAGATCGCCACGCTGCCCGCCGAGCACAAGGGCGCGGGCGGCTTCGACATCGATGCGGACGAGAGCGCGGCCTACTTCGGTGTTCGTTTCGAGGACGGTCCGCCGCGCGAACCCGGCAAACCCATTCCGCAGGTGCCGAGCGGCATTGCCGCCATCGACCTCAAAACCGGCGAATACCGCATCGTGCTGCGCACGCCCTACCTCATGGGGCATGTGCAGGTGAATCCTTGGGTGCCGGGCGAAATCATCTATTGCAACGAAACCGGCGGCGACGCGCCGCAGCGGATCTGGGCGGTGCGCTCCGACGGCACGGGCAACCGGCCGATATTCAAGGAAGCCGACACGGACTGGGTGACCCATGAGGTGGTGGTCGACCGGGACACCCTTATTTTCAATATCATGGGGCACACCCCCGAGCTGCGGAAGCGCCCGACGGGAATCATGGCGATCAACCTCCGCACCGACGACGTGACGCCGCTCGGACAGATCACGCGCGGCCAAGGATTTTGGCACAGCCACGGCACGCCCGACGGACGCTGGGCCGCGGGAGACAATTTCGACGGCGAAATCTTTTTGGTGAACCGCCGCACGGGCACGATCCGCCTCGTCTCGACGGGACACGTGATGAAGCCCGACCACACGCATCCGAACTTCAGTCCCGACGGAACGCGAATCCTCGTGCAATCCGGCATGCTGAGTGGAGGCAAGAGCCTCGACCTCATGCTCATCCCGGTGCCCGAGACGGCGACCGAGTAGGACCGCCAAGCGACGGGATCGCGCCTAGCAGCCTATATCGGGTATTTTTTCGGATTATCCACAGAGCCGAGCCAGAGCGCGGACACAGAGGTCACGGAGGAAAGATCGATCAGGATTTCTGAAATACGGATTGGCTCTGTGCTCTCCGTGTCAGAGCTCTGTGTCCTCCGTGACGAAAAATCATCGCTCGGAATGCGGAGGTAGCCCGAAAATATCCGTGTTACCGGCTACTAGTTTGGCGGGCATGGAATCGAGCCGGCCGGCCTCGCGAGGGCTTGACGGTAAAACAAGGCTTCTCGCGCGTGTGGCTGCAAATGCGCCCGCGCGCGTTTCTCTTGATGGGATTACCCCGATCCCATGCGCATTCACCGTGTCTTCTCGGTTTGCTCGGCTTCCTCGGTTTCGGTCTCCGTCGCTCGTTTCGCCGCCGCCGCGCTGTTGATCGGAGTCCCGTCGCCCCGCCGACTTTTCGCGAGCGAAGCCCCGTCTCCGCTGCTTGTCGCCGCCGGGCTCCGCGGCAAGGCCACGATCGCCGGCGACACTCCCCTCATCCTTGCCCCCGCGCAGGGAAATTGGGATCTGTCGCGGCACGACTCGCTCTTTTTCACCGTAAGCAACCCCGGCCGTGAACGCGTCACGGTCTGGGCGCGCGCGGAGAATCCCGGGGCGCGGGGTGTGACGGACAACGCGCGGAACGCGCTCGTGCTCGAACCCGGCGCGAGAGGCGAGTTGCGCCTGCGGCTGATACGCCGGCCGAAAGATCCGGGCTACGCGCCGTTCAAGCCCTTCTTCATGTATTTCAAGAACCTGAACGTGCGCGACAACACCCTGGATCCCGCGTCGGTCGCGCGCGTGGTCGTGTGGCTGGAGGGCGACGCGGACGAGGTGAAGGTCGTGCTCGAGACGGTGGCGGCGCGCGGCGGGGGCGACGCCGGCCCGGCGCCGTTTTTGCCCTTCGTCGATCGCTACGGCCAATACAAGCACGCCGACTGGCCGGACAAGATCCACTCCGACGCGGATTTCGAGGCGGTGAAAAAGAAGGACGCCGCCGACATGGCCGCCAACCCGGGCCCGGCGGATTGGGACAAATGGGGCGGCTGGAAAAACGGTCCGCGGCGCAAGGCCACGGGGTATTTCCGCGCCGAGAAGGTGGACGGGAAATGGTGGCTCGTGACGCCCGACGGCACGCTGTTCTGGTCCTACGGCCCCACCGGCGTGAGCGCGGGAGGCGAGGGGAGCCCGGTGACCGACAAGGAAACCTGGTTCGATGAACTGCCGGCCGCCGACGGGCCCGCGGCCAAATATTGGGGCCGCGGCCGCGGGGCGCGCTACATGTATTACGAGACGGGCAAGGAGTGGCGCTCCTTCTCGTTTTCGGGGTTGAACGCCGAGCGCAAATACGGGCCGGACTGGAGAGAGGTGACGGCCGAGGGGCTGCACGCCCGGCTGCGTAACTGGGGAATGAATACGATGGCCAACTGGTCGGACCCGGTCGTCTACCTGAAACGGAAGACGCCCTACGTGGTGGCGGTCGGCTCGGGCCCGCTGCGGCTCGATCATTTCCCGGACGTCTTCGATCCGGCCTTCGCGCGGGCGGTCAACGAGGCGATGGACCGGCAGAAAAGCACGACCGCCGGAGACCCGTGGAACCTTGGCTACTTCGTCGACAACGAGCTCACCTGGGGCGCGGGCCGCGGCGCGATGCGCGCTGCCGAAGGCGCGCTAAAGGCATCCGCCGAGTCGGGCACGAAGAAGGCCTTTGTCGGTCATCTGAAGACGAGGCACCGCGAGCTCCCGGCCCTGAATCGTGCCTGGGGCACGAAGCACGCCTCGTGGAATGCCCTGCTTGAGGAGCGCGCGCTGCCCGAGCCGCAGACGGAGGCGTTCAAGGCGGATTGCGCGGACTTCGGCCTGAAGATGGCCGAGAAATACTTCTCCACCGTCCGCGCAGCCGTGAAGCGCGTGGCGCCGAACAACCTCTATCTCGGCTGCCGTTTCCATGGGCACATCGATCGTTCCGTCGTCGAGATCGCCGCGAAATACTGCGATGTGATCGGCTACAACATCTACGAGCGCCCCTCGGGCCGTCTGAACCAGTATCGCGACGCGGTGGACGCGCCCTTTATCGTCGGCGAGTTCGGCGTGACGAGCGACCTCGGTCAAACTCCGTGGCGCGGGCAGGTGATGACGCAGGATCAGGGCGAGCGACTTCGCGACATGGAGCGCTGGCTCGACGAAGCTTTCGCGCACCCCGCGCTCGTGGGAGCGCATTTTTTCCAGTTTCGCGATCAGCCCCTCACCGGCCGGGCGGACGGCGAAGCGACGCTGCGGGGGTTTCTCAACGTGGCCGACACGCCGCATTTTGATCTGGTGCAATTGAACCGCCGCCTCGCCTACAAGCTCTATGAGACGAGGACGGGCGGACGACCCTGACCGACGCTGGAGTCAACGGCTGGAATGAGGCGTCGTCGTGGCCGGTCGACTCGAAGCCCTCGTGTTCCGCCGTGCCGGTCTCGCCCGCCACCGTGCGCCAGCCGGCGTTGAAAAGAGTCGCCCGTCGCGGCTCGGCGGAGACCTCGACGGCTCCAGCGGAGCACAGGCAGACCAATGCAAGCGAGACAAGGAGCGTCAGCCTCGCGAGAAGCGGTAACGGTCGGTCGCTCAAAGGCGGCGCGACACTTTGCGGCCGGTGTAGCGGACCGTGGTCGTCTTCGCGGCGGGCTCGAGGCCGGCGCCGCTTTCCGGGATCACGAGGACGATCTGAAACTCGCGCTCCTTAAGCATGCCGGGGAAACCGCCGCGGATGGCGCCGATCGTCAGCTCGCGGCGTTTGTCGTTCCAGGTGATCGGAATCACCGAGTGCGCGCCCTTCTGGTAGTCCCAGCCTTCGCCGGCGTCCTCGTAGAGGTGGTAGGAAGCGTCGGCGCCCGGATAGACGCGCAGCTCGAGCGGAGCCGAGAGGGCTTCGGCGGAGTGTTGCACGCGAGGTCCGAGCGGCAGGATTGCGCCGGCTTTCACGAAAAGCGGGGGATGAGACAGCGGGGCGTCGGCCTTGATGGTTTGACCGCCGGACCGCGGCCGGCCGGTCCAGAAGTCGATCCACGCGGAGTTTTTTGGCAGGTAAACGTCCACGCTGCCGGGGGCGTCTTTCACCGGAGTGGAGTTTCGGCTATACAGCATGGGCGCAAGCACCGGCGCGATCATGAGCTCGTTGCCGACCATGAACTGGGTCTTCAGGTCGTGGGTCCGGGCATCCTCGGGATACGCGAAGGCGACGGGGCGAATCCATGAGGCGTTTTGGCGCGAGACTTGTCCGCTCAAGGAGTAGAAATGCGGCAGCAGGCGATAGCGCAGGTCGATGGTCCCGATGATGGCGTCGTAAAACGGCGTGCCGGGCTCGCCGAAGCGCCACGGCTCGCGCGGGGTATCCGTTCCGTGGCTACGGAACATCGGAAGGAACGCGCCGAATTGCAGCCAGCGCGTGTAGAGCTCGCGGTAGCCGAGGTCGGCCACGCCCTTGTCGAACTGCCCGCGCCAGAACCATTGGGACCTGCGGGCCACGAAGAACGCGCCGACGTCCGTGGTGACATAGGGGTAGCCGGCCGCGCTCATGCTCTGCATGGAGGCGACTTCCTTCGCGAGCGTCTCCCAGCTGGCGGTGATGTCGCCCGTCCAGATGACCGAGCCGGTGCGCTGGCCTCCGGCGTAGGTGGAGCGGGTGAGGTTGAGCACGCGCCGGTCGGGCGCGGCGGCGCGCTGGTTTTCGAAGATGCCGATCCCGCTCCGGAGGCCGTAGGCGTTGAGGTGTTGCGGGTCGATGATTTTGGCCAGGCCGGCGATGTTGGCGGCGTCCGGATCGGCGGGGCGGTCCTTTTGCCAGTCCGCGTTTTCGGGTTCGGTGGAATCGCACCACCAGCCGTCCATGCCGTGCCGGCCAAAGGGCTTCCACGCGGCGGTTTCCCAGTAGAGTTTGCGCGCCTCGGGAC